>NZ_JBYIPF010000010.1:0-85636 GCF_057706945.1 Microbacterium sp. bgisy203
CCCCCCCCCCCCCCCCCCCCCCCCCCCCCCCCCGCTGCCGCGCCCGCCGAACCCTGAGGAGCTGTCATGCCGACATTCACCGATCCCCAAGCGGATGCCCGCGAAGCCGCTGAGGCCTTGCGCGGGCTTGCGCACGCCACGATCACCATCGAAGATCCGCGCGTCATGTATGAGGTCATGGGGAACCTGCTGGCCAGCACCCGGTACCTGGCGCAAGTCACCGATCAGCTCGCCCAGAACCATCACCGCAGTGCGGCACGGGCGACGACCGATCACGGCGATCCGATCGCCGCACGAACTCTCCTCAGCGACACGATCGACGCGCTGCGCACCGCGTCCGCCCACATGGATCAAGCCGAAGTCTCCCTCGACCAGGCATCCGGGAAGGCGGGGCAGATCGCCTGGAAGCCCGACGATCCGCAGCACCGGTGGGTCAGCATCGTGTTCCTCCAAGGCGAGGACGCCGACCCCGTGATCGAGATCATCGACCGGCAGGGCACCGACGCCGCGATCGAATACCTCGCCGCCTGGGATCACGGCGAGGAGACGGTCAGCGATGCGATGGAGAACGGGTACGTCTACGACACCGCCCCGCACAGCGCCGCCGACCGGCTCGCCACCTCCGGCGACTACGCCCTCACTTACAGCTCCGCCCTGGGCTACGTCGGGCTGTCCCGCCGCATCGACGCCCCCAACCCCGACCCCGAGGCTCCAGCCTCCAGCAACATGGCATCGCCCGCACCGGAAGCCGAGCTGCAGAGAGGGCGGCATCGCCGGCCGGCACGGTCGGAAGCGTCGTCGTGGTTCCGGCCGGACGCGATCGACGAGGTCGCCGAGAACCGGGGGCTGTTCCGGTGAGCGGCGACCGCGAGAAGCTGCACTCCGCCGTCCTCGTCGCCCCCGCCAAGGAACGCCGCCGACTCCGCAAGCAGCGCCGGCAGGCCGCCGCGGAGCTCGTCGCCGAACAGCGCACCCGCGAACGGGCCGAGGCCAGAGCGAAGCGGGAGCGCGAGCGGGCCGAGCGGCGCGCGACCCGGTATCTGCCCGCAGCCGGCGAGCCCGGCCCCGCCACCTTGCGCACGCCGGGCCGGTTTCGCCTCCCGAAGCATCAGGACACCAGCGCGATGCTCGCCGGGGCGTATCCATTCCTCGCCGAAGGCGGCTTCGGCTCCCAGGGCGTGTTCATCGGCCAGGACCTCTACTCCGGCGGGTCATTCGTCTACGACCCGTGGGTGCTGTATGCGAACGGGGTCATCACCGCCCCGAACATCGTGGTCGCCGGCATCGTCGGCTCAGGCAAGTCGAGCCTCGCGAAAAGCCTCTACACCCGCTCGCTCGGATTCGGGCGCCGCGTCTACATCCCCGGTGACCCCAAAGGCGAACACACCGCCGTGGCGGAGGCCGTCGGGGGCCGGGCGATCAAGCTCGGCCACGGCCTGCCCTCCCGCCTGAACCCCCTCGATGAGGGATACCGGCCCGCCGGGATGAGCGACGAACAATGGACAGCCACCGTCGTCTCCCGGCGACGCGACCTGATCGGGGCGCTCACGGAGACCGTGCTGGCGCGCCCCATGTCGCCGTTGGAGCACACCGCGATCGACACCGCCCTGGCCGCGACCATGCGGGCCAACTCGGTGCCGATCCTGCCGATGATCGTCGACCACCTCCTCGACCCCGAAGGCGACGAGGACGGCAGACTTCAGGAGGACGGGAGGATGGTCGGACATGCCCTGCGCCGCCTGGTCGCCGGTGACCTGGCCGGCCTGTTCGACGGCCCCTCGACGGAGGTGTTCGATCCGTCGCTGCCGATGATCTCCCTCGACCTGTCCCAGGTCACCGAGAACTCCACCCTCATCAGCGCGCTCATGACCTGCTCGTCGGCGTGGATGGAAGCCGCCCTCCTCGACCCCGCCGGCGGGCAACGCTGGTGCATCTACGACGAAGCCTGGCGCCTCATGTCCCAACCGGCCCTGCTGAGGCGGATGGACGCGCACTGGCGCCTCGCGCGGGCGTATGGGATCGCGAACGCGATGATCTTCCACAAAGTCTCCGACCTCGACAACGTCGGCGACCAAGGCTCAGCCATGCGCGGCCTCGCCAACAGCCTGCTCGCGAACGCGGAGACGCGGATCATCTACCGGCAAGAATCCGACCAGCTCGGCCCCACCTCCGCCGCGCTCGGGCTGACCGGCACCGAACAGGCCCTGCTGCCCACCCTCGGGGTCGGGCAAGGGCTGTGGAAGATCAAGGGCTCCTCCTACGTCGTCCAACACCAGCTACACCCCGCCGAAAACCGACTCTTCGACACAAGCTCGCGAGCAGCAGCGCGCAGCTAGGAACACCAGGAGGGGCGGGTGCACCTGGCGGGCATGAGACACGCACACACCCCTGCCGATTCAACCAGTCCCGCACCGGTGTCGGTGCCGCATCTCGTGCTCGACGTACACGAGGACGGCACCCTCACCGCGACCCTCGACCACCACCCGGTCGCCGCGCCGGAGGATGTGGGGGCGTGGCGGCGGGCGATGTTCGCGCAGATCATCGATCACGTCACCGACGATCGGGCGATCCCGGTGCGCGTCACCGTGCACGAGGTGGACGGCAGCTCCTTCACCGATATCCTCCCCGCCGTCAAACGCCCCACCCCGAAGCGCGACACGGACTCGGAGCCGGAGCCGGTGAAAAGGCCGGGCCGGCGTCGTCGCGGGGCCGGTCCCATCGAGGTCGACGGCGGTGACGGGTTCATCTCCGGCGAAGACATCGCCGTCGCCCTCATCGTCGCCCACACCGACGCGACCCCCGATGGGCGGGCCGGCGCCCTCCTCGACCCCCAGGTCATCGCCGCGGCGAAGGCGGCGGAGGTGGTGCTGGTCGGGCGCGTCTCGGGCACGATCGCCGTCCGGGGCCTGCCGTGACCGGCGCGCAGGGCCGCCCCGGCCAGCCGATGGGTGATGAGCTCACCAACCTCCTGCTCATCGCGATCGGAGGGCTGCTCGGGGTCGCCTTCGTGCTCCGCGCCGCGGGCAGTGTCGCCGCGTTCGTCACCGGCACACCTCAGCCGACCGCCGGGGCGACCGGCGGGGTCGCGGTGTTCTTCCACCCGGCCGATCCGGGCGGGCAGCTCGGCGCCACCGGCCTGAACCCGGTCGTCTACTGGATCACCGCCGCCTTCATGCTCACCATCCTGACCGTGGCGGGGTTCTGGGCCTGGACCATGATCCACCGGTTGACTCGGCAGAACGCCGCCGATCCGCACCGGCAGGAAGGCACTGCCACCGGTCACGAGGTCGCCAAGGCCGCGTCGGCGAAGGCGCTCATGCGGCGGGCCGGCACCCTGCGCCCCAGCCTGGAGAACCCCGGGCCGGGCGATGTCGGGTATCGGCTCGGGATCGCGCATCGGCACGAGGTGTGGGCGAGCGTGGAGGACTCGATCCTGTTGATTGGGCCGCCCCGTTCCGGCAAGGGCCTGCACCTGATCATCCCGGCGATCCTCGACGCGCCCGGCGCCGTCGTCACCACGAGCACCCGGCCGGATAACGTCACCGCCTGCCTCCGGGCAAGAAGGCGTATTGGCCCGGTGGCGGTGTTTGACCCCCAGCGTCTCGCCCAGGGCCTGCCGGCGGGGATGCGGTGGTCACCGATCCGGGGCTGCGAGTCTCCGCAGACCGCGATGATCCGCGCCGCCGGCCTGGCGTCTGCCACCGGCTTGTCCGCGGGCGGGGTCGAAGGCGGCGACTTCTGGGAGGGCAAGACGAAAGCCGCGCTGCAGGCGCTGCTGCACGCTGCCGCCCTCGACGGCCGATCACCGTCTGAGCTGTTCCGGTGGACTCTCGACCCCACCAGCGCGGCGGATGCGGTCGCGATCCTCACCAACCACCGGCAGGCCGCGACCGGGTGGGCGGACTCTCTGGCGTCAATGATCGATGCCGACTCGCGCACAAGGGATTCGATCTGGCAGGGCGTCAGCCTCTCTCTCGCGGCGCTGGCTGATCCGCGGGTGCTCGATGCGGTCTCACCCGGTGAGGGTGAGGAGTTCGATCCCGAGGCGTTCATCCGTGAGCGCGGCACCCTTTTCCTCCTTGCCACCGGCGCCGGCGCCGGGAACAGCGCGGCACTCGTGGCTGCGCTGGTCGAGGACGTGGTGGAGACGGCCCGTCGCATGGCCGCCCGCTCGACGGGTGCCCGGTTGGACCCGCCGCTGCTGTTGTGTCTGGATGAGATCGGGAACCTGGCACCTCTTCCCAGCCTTCCGACGTTGATGGCCGAAGGCGGGGGCACCGGCATCACCACCCTCGCGGTGCTCCAGTCTCTCGCGCAGGCGCGGGACAAGTGGAACGAGCACCAGGCCGGCGCGATCTGGGATGCGTCCATCGTGAAGATCATCCTCGGCGGCGCCTCCAACAGCCGCGACCTCCAGGACCTCTCCACACTGATCGGGGAACGCGACGAGCTCACCGACACCACCACCGTCGGTGACCACGGCTCCCGCTCCAACCAGCGCAGCGTGCGGCGGGTCGCGATCCTGCCGCCCGATCACATCCGGCGCCTGCCGTTCGGCACCGCGGTGACCCTGCTGCGGTCGGCACCGCCAATCATCACCGACCTGCGGGCGTGGCCCGCCCGCCCCGATGGCAAACAGATCCAGTCGGATCGAGCCGAGGTCGAACGGCTCCTGCACGGCGCCCACCGCGAGTAGACGACGCGGGCGTACCGGGGTGGTCGAGTGCACCTGCCTGCCACGAGCAGCCCCGACGACGAGCGGGCGGCATGAGCAGAGCAGGAGCACACGATGAGCGATCAGCAGCCAGACGTCGACCCGGAGATCGGTCAGGCCTTCTACGGGTTCGTCGCCTCCGAACCGCAGCTGACCTGGCACGACGGCAAGCCGCGCCTGTACGTCAAGGCCGGGCAGGAGCATTACGAGTACGGCCCGGACGGGTCGCGCACCAAGCTGCCGACCACCTTCCACGATGTCGTCGCGTTCCGCGGCGCCGCGAAGAGTGGTGGCGAGATGCTGTCGAAGCAGGACTGGTTTCTTGCGCACGGCCGTCTCGAAACCAGCACGAACCCGAACACCGGGGTGGAGAGCAAGGAGTTCATCGCCAACCGGTTCGGTCCCGACGCCGCCCGGATGAACATCGAGATCGGCACCCCGCGCCGACTGTCGCAGATGGAGTCCCCGAACCGGCAGCAGCCGCAGCGGCAGGGCGGGTTCGAGCCGCCCGAGCAGGAACAGCCCGCCCGCGAGCAGCCCGCACGGGCCCTGTGAACGGAGGCGGACGCGATGAACGACACCACCACCCCGCCCGACCTCCCCGAACCGGAAGAGTGGGAGGACGAGGACTTCGGTCCGACAGGCCCCGACGATGATGTGCCGGGGCCGCCGCGGCCAGTGAACTGGAACCTGCTGCTCGCGCACGACCTGGAGCAGGAATGGCTCGCCCTGAACCGTTGGGTCGAGTGGGTCAGGCGAGAGTACGCGCTGCCCGCATCGGTGATCCCGCCGTTGTGGCACCGGCATCCGGCGCTGAAGTGGGAGCTGTCCGCGCTGCACCTGCACTGGCTGGCCGCGTACGACCCGGAACAGGACGCCTCGGCCGCGATCGGGTGGCACCGCGACTTCGCCGCCGCCCGGCAGCGGCTTCGCGACTGGGTCGCCGCCTCCGGCACCCGCCTGGATCGCGACCGCCCCGACCGGCAGACCGCCTGGCCCGGCGAGCCCCCGGCACCGCCGGTCGAAGACATCCCGATCACGAACCGGCGCGAGGACTTCGTGGCCTTCGTGATCGAACAGGTCGCCCGCCGCAAAGCCGCCGAGGACGCCTTCTTCGCCCGCCTCGACGACGCCGACATCGACCCCGACATGGGTGCCGATTCCGAAGGCGGGTGAGCGGTGATGGTGCGGAACTATCAGCGCAAGACTCAACGCCCATCATCGGACCGGCGGCTGCGGGTCACGTTCACGAGGCGGGAGCAGATCGACACCGAGAAGATCGCCGAAGTCCTCATCCGCGTCGCCCTGCGCGAGGCCGGCACCGGCAGCCCGGTCGGTCAGGCCGGAGACCAGCTCCGGGCGCTGCTGGCCAGCAAACGGTAGAATCCCTGTTGTACGTCCATCCAGGGCGCTACCGGCTAACCCAATCTGTTGCCCGAACCCGTCGCGGTTCGGCAGGCCTTCCCATCTGTGTCGTGACCGCCAGTCGACGCCCGCACCCAACCCCGCTGTCGGGGCTGGGTGAGAGCCCGAAAGGCAGTCACGACCATGACGCTCATCGACCTCCCCGCCGGCCTCGACCTCCCCGCCGGCCTCGACCTCCCCGCCGGCCTCGACCTCGGCGCACTGCGCACCCTCGCCGCCGGCCCGAAACACTCCCACGAGGCGACGACCCTTCCTGATGGGAAAGTGCCCGCGATCTCGTACCTGCGGGTCTCCACCAAGGACCAGGCCACCCGCAACGGTCTCGAAGAAGGCCTCTCCATCCCCGCACAGCGCGACGCCGCGCAGCGCAAGGCCGACCAATTGAACGCCATCATCGTCGCGGAGTTCATCGAGCCCGGCGAGTCCGGGAAGACCGCGCGCCGCAAAGCGCTCCAGGAGATGCTGGACTACCTCGCCGAGCACCCCGTCCGGTACTGCATCATCAACAAGGTCGACCGCATCGCCCGTAACCGGCTCGATGACGCGATCATCCACGCCACCCTCCGCCAGGCCGGGGTCACGCTCGTGTCCGTCATGGAGAACATCGACGAGACCCCCTCGGGGATGCTGATGCACGGCATCATGGCCTCCATCGCCGAATTCTACTCCCTGAACCTCGCCCAGGAGGTCACCAAGGGGCTCGTGCAGAAAGCCACGATCGGCGGCACCCCGCACCGGGCCCCCATCGGCTACCTCAACATCCGCACCACCGATGCGAACGGGCGCGAAGTCCGCGAGGTGCGGCTCGATCCCGACCGGGCCGAGCTGATCCGGTTCGCGTTCACCGCCTACGCCACCGGGGACTGGTCGCTGTCGAAGCTCGCCCGCGAGCTGGAGACCCGCGGCCTCACCACGAGGCCGACGCCGTCGTTCCCCGCCAAGCCGGTCACCACGACCGCGCTGCACAAGATCCTCACCAACCCCTACTACCAGGGCATCGTCACCTTCCGCGACGTCACCTACCCCGGCACGCACGATCCGCTCGTAACACCGGAGACGTTCGAGCAGGTGCAGACGATCCTCCAGCAGAACCACGTCGTCGGCGACAAGCCGCAGAAGTACGACCACTACCTCAAAGGCTCGATCTACTGCGGCTGCGGGAAGAAGCTCATGTTCGAGCGGCCCCGCAACCACCAGGGCGTCGCCTACGACTACTTCACCTGCACCGGCCGCCGGTTCAAGCGCAACGACTGCCAGCGCACCGCCATCCTCACCCACCGCGTCGAGCAGGCCATCGAGACCGGCTACCAGGGCATCTCCCTCAGCCCTGAGGAGGCAGCACAGATCCAGGGCGTGCTCGGACAGGTGTTCGACGCCCTCTCCGAATCCACCAGCGACGAGAAGAAACTCCTCGCCGGGCAGAAGGCCAAGCTCGAAGCCGAACAGGTCAAGCTCCTCCAAGCCCACTACGCCGACGCGATCCCCCTCGACCTGCTCAAGACCGAGCAAGACCGCATCCGCGCGAGCCTGCAAGCGATCACCGGTCGGCTCGACACGTTGGAAACCACTTACGACAAAGCGAAGGTCGGACTCGACGCAATCCTCGGGCTCCTCACCGACATCGGCGACGTCTACGCCAAGGCCGAACCCGCCGAGCGGCGGATGCTCAACCGGGCGCTGTTCGACCGCATCACCATCGATGACGAGGACGAGGCCACCCTCCAGCCGACCGAAGCGATCCAGACCATCCTGGCCACCACTCTCAGGCCACACAACGAAAGAACCTTGCCCCGCGATCACGCGGGGCAAGGTTCGAACATTCAACTTTGGGTGGAGCCTAGGAGATTCGAACTCCTGACATCCTGCTTGCAAAGCAGGCGCTCTACCAACTGAGCTAAGGCCCCGTGAGGGGAATGTCTGTGGGGAGATGGTGGGGCTACCAGGACTTGAACCTGGGACCTCTTCATTATCAGTGAAGCGCTCTAACCGCCTGAGCTATAGCCCCGTCTGGAGGCCGGCGTCTCCGCCGTCAACCTCCAAGACTTTACCCGATGATCCAGATATCCAGAAATCCGGGTCAGTTCGAAGTGAAGCCGACGAGGAGTCCGCCGGTGACCTTGACCATCAGGTTGTAAATGCCGGCGACGACGGCACCGAGCACCGTGACGACGACGAGGTTCAGCAGCGCGACGACCGCCGCGAACGCCATCACCTGCGAGAGGCCGATGTAGTCGCTCAGTTTGAAGTTGTCGTCGAACGCGGTGAACAGCTCATCGAGCTGGCTGATCATGCCGGTCGTCTGGATGACCATGAACACCAGGAACGACGCCACGATCGTGACGATCGCGAGCGCGACCGCCGCGAGGAAGGACAGCTTCACCGCCGACCAGAAGTCGATGTACACGAGGCGCAGGCGCACCTGCTTCGCGCTGGTCTTGCTCGATGACTTTTTGGCCAGCTTGTCGGCTACCGTGCTCATGCGTCGGTGTCACTCTCTTCGGGGCTCGCAGGCTCAGTGTTGTCTGCGGTGTCGTCTGCGGCGGCGGGGGTGGTGGCCGGCTCGTCGGTGTCCGGAGCCTGTCCCAGGGTGCGCTCTCCGTTCCGGGCGATCGCAAGGATGCGATCGTCGTCATCGGGGCGGGCGAACACGACACCCATGGTGTCGCGACCCTTCGCCGGGACCTCGGCCACGGCAGAGCGTACCACCTTGCCGCTGGCAAGAACCACCAAGACCTCGTCGTCCTCGGAGACCATCAGACCCCCCGCGAGATCCCCTCGATCCTCGCTCAGTTTGGCCACCTTGATGCCCAGTCCGCCACGGCCCTGCAGGCGGTATTCGCCGACGCGCGTGCGCTTGGCGTACCCGCCCTCGGTGACGACGAAGACGTACGCGTCGTCCTTCGCGACGGATGCCGACAGCAGCGAATCGCCCTCGCGGAAGCTCATCCCCTTGACGCCCTCGGTCGCACGGCCCATCGGGCGCAGCGACTCGTCGGTCGCGGTGAAGCGCAGCGACATGCCGTGCTTGGAGATGAGGAGGATGTCGTCGGAGTTGTCGACGAGCAGGGCACTGACGAGCTCGTCGCCGCCCTCCTCGTCATCCTGCCCACGCAGGCGGATCGCGATGATGCCGCCCTGACGGTTCGTGTCGTACTCGCTCAGGTAGGTCTTCTTGATCTTCCCGTCGCGTGTGGCGAGGACGAGGTGGGTCGCCGCCTTGTAGTCGCGGATGTCGAGGATCTGCGCGATCTCCTCGCCGGGCTGCAGGGCGAGGAGGTTCGCGACGTGCTGACCCTTGGCATCCCGCCCCGCCTCCGGCAGCTCGTACGCCTTCGCGCGGTAGACACGACCCTTCGTCGTGAAGAAGAGGAGCCAGTGGTGGGTCGTCGTGACGAAGAAGTGCTCGACGACGTCATCCGCGCGCAGCTGCGCACCCTTGACGCCCTTGCCGCCGCGGTGCTGCGAGCGGTAGTTGTCGCTGCGCGTGCGCTTGATGTAGCCGGCGCGGGTAACGGTGACGACGACCTCCTCCTCGGGGATGAGGTCTTCCATCGACATGTCGCCGTCGAAGCCGTGCAGGATGTGCGTGCGGCGCTCGTCGCCGAAGCGGTCGACGATGCCGGTGAGCTCGTCGGAGATGATCGTGCGCTGGCGCGCGGGATCGGCGAGGATCGCCTGGTACTCGGCGATCTGCCGCTCGAGCTCGGCGAGCTTGTCGATGATCTTCTGACGCTCCAGCGCAGCGAGCCGGCGCAGCTGCATGGAGAGGATCGCGTCGGCCTGAACCTCGTCGACGCCCAGCAGCTCAATGAGGCCCTGGCGAGCGGCGTCCACGTCGGGCGAACGTCGGATGAGTGCGATGACCTCGTCGAGGGCGTCGAGCGCCAGCGCGTAGCCGCGCTGGATGTGTGCGTCTTCCTCCGCCTTGCGCAGGCGATACTGCGTGCGCCGGACGATGACCTCGATCTGGTGTTCGATCCAGTACGCGATGAAGCCGTCGAGCGCGAGCGTGCGCGGCACGCCGTCGACGATCGCGAGCATGTTCGCGCCGAAGTTCTCCTGCAGCTGCGTGTGCTTGTACAGGTTGTTGAGGACGACCTTCGCGACGGCATCCCGCTTCAGAACGATCACGAGACGCTGGCCGGTGCGGTCGCTCGTCTCGTCGCGGATATCGGCGATGCCCGAGAGCTTGCCGTCACGCGCGAGGTCGCGGATCTTCGCGGCGACGTTGTCGGGGTTCACCTGGTAGGGGAGCTCGGTGACGACGAGGCACGTGCGGCCGTGGATCTCCTCGACGTTCACGACGGCGCGCATCGTGATCGAGCCGCGGCCGGTGCGCTGCGCCTCGCGGATGCCCTTGGTGCCGAGGATCTGCGCGCCGGTGGGGAAGTCGGGGCCCTGGATGCGCGCCATGAGCGCGTCGAGCAGCTCATCGCGTGTCGCATCGGGGTGCTCGAGCGCCCACAGTGCGCCGTCGGCAACCTCGCGCAGGTTGTGCGGCGGGATGTTCGTCGCCATGCCGACGGCGATACCCACCGAGCCGTTGACGAGGAGGTTCGGGAACCGAGCGGGGAGCACCGTCGGCTCCTGCGTGCGCCCGTCGTAGTTGTCCTCGAAGTCGACGGTGTCCTCGTCGATGTCGCGGACCATCTCCATCGCGAGCTGCGCCATCTTGGTCTCGGTGTACCGGGAAGCCGCGGCGCCCATGTTCCCGGGAGTGCCGAAGTTGCCCTGGCCCTCAGCCAGCGGGTACCGGAGCGACCACGGCTGCACGAGACGAACGAGCGCGTCGTAGATCGCCGAGTCGCCGTGCGGGTGGAACTGGCCCATGACGTCGCCGACGATGCGCGCGCACTTCGAGAACGCCTTGTCGGGGCGGTATCCGCCGTCGTACATGCCGTAGATGACACGGCGGTGCACGGGCTTGAGTCCGTCGCGGACGTCGGGGAGCGCGCGGCCCACGATGACGCTCATCGCGTAGTCGAGGTAGCTGCGCTGCATCTCGACCTGCAGGTCGACCTGGTCGATGTTGCCGTGGTTGTACCCGGCGTTCGGGTCGGGGCGTTCTTCGTCAGTCATGGTGTGCTTTCGTCTGCGTCTGCGTTCAGGAGGCTCCGGAACGCTGATCTGAGGGCAAGAGCGGGGGCCCCGCCGCTTCGCGGCACCCCGATTGCCCTCAGATCAGCATTCCTCCGCCTCTCGCGATCGATGTTCTGGTCGTCGTCTCAGATGTCCAGAAAGCGGACGTCCTTGGCGTTGCGCTGGATGAACCCGCGCCGCGACTCGACGTCCTCTCCCATGAGGATCGAGAAGATCTCGTCGGCCGCGGCCGCGTCGTCGATCGTCACCTGACGGAGGGTGCGGGTGTCGGGGTCCATGGTCGTCTCCCACAGCTCCTTGGCGTTCATCTCGCCGAGGCCCTTGTAGCGCTGGACGCCGTTCTCCTTCGGGATGCGCTTGCCCTCGGCGGCGCCCTCGACGAGCAGCGCGTCGCGCTCGCGGTCGCTGTAGACGTACTCGTGCGGCGCGTTCGTCCACTTGAGGCGGTACAGCGGCGGCATCGCGAGGTACACGTAGCCCGCTTCGATGAGTCCGCGCATGTAACGGAACAGCAGCGTCAGCAGCAGCGTCGTGATGTGCTGACCGTCGACATCGGCATCCGCCATCAGGACGATCTTGTGATAGCGCGCCTTCTCGACGTCGAAGTCCTCGCCGATTCCCGTGCCGAACGCGGAGATCATCGCCTGGATCTCGGCGTTGCCGAGGGCGCGGTCGAGGCGCGCCTTCTCGACGTTCAGGATCTTGCCGCGCAGCGACAGGATCGCCTGACGCTCGGGGTCGCGGCCCGAGACGGCCGAGCCGCCGGCCGAGTCGCCCTCGACGAGGAAGATCTCGGAGATCGACGGATCCTTGCTCGTGCAGTCCTTGAGTTTCTCCGGCATGGATGCCGACTCGAAGACGCTCTTGCGGCGCGCGGTCTCGCGGGCCTTGCGGGCGGCCATGCGGGCAGTCGCGGCGTCGATCGCCTTCATGATGACGCGCTTGGCCTGCACCGGGTTGCGGTCGAGCCAGTCGGTGAGCTGGTCGCCGACGATCTTCTGGACGAACGCCTTCGCCTCGGTGTTGCCGAGCTTCGTCTTCGTCTGACCCTCGAACTGCGGCTCGGAGAGCTTGATCGAGATGACCGCGGTGAGTCCCTCGCGGATGTCGTCTCCGGTGAGGTTGTCGTCCTTCTCCTTGAGGAGGCCCTTCTCGCGCGCGTACTTGTTGATGTACGTCGTCATCGCGGCGCGGAAGCCCTCTTCGTGGGTGCCGCCCTCGTGCGTGTTGATCGTGTTGGCGAACGTGAAGACGTTCTCGGTGTAGCTCGTCGTCCACTGCATCGCCATCTCGAGCGAGATGTGGCGGACGGTGTCTTCGGCTTCGACCTCGATGATCTCCTCGTTGACCACCTCGGTCTTGCGCACCTTGTTGAGGTACTCGACATAATCGACGAGACCGCGCTCGTAGAGGAACTCGTCGTGCGGCTGGCGCTCCTCGGGCGTGCCGTCCTCGAGGTCGACCACGTAGCGCGAGGCGGGGCGCTCGTCGCGCAGCGAGATGCGGAGTCCCTTGTTGAGGAACGCCTGCTGCTGGAAGCGGGTGCGGAGCGTGTCGTAGTCGAACTCGATCGACTCGAAGATTCCGGCATCCGGCCAGAAGGTGACCGTCGTGCCGGTCTCCTCGCTCGTCTCGCCCTGGGCGAGCGGGGCCTCCGGCTTGCCGCCATCGCTGAAGGACTGCCGCCAGACGTAGCCCTGACGCTTGATCTCGACCTCGAACCGGGTGGAGAGAGCGTTCACGACCGACGATCCGACGCCGTGGAGACCACCCGAGACGGCGTACCCGCCGCCGCCGAACTTGCCGCCGGCGTGGAGGACGGTGAGGACGACCTCGACGGTCGACTTCGTCGGGTCGGACGCGTGCGGATCGACGGGGATGCCGCGGCCGTAGTCGACGACCCGGAGGCCACCGTCTTCGAGGATCGTGACCTCGATCGCGTCGTTGTACCCTGCGAGGGCCTCGTCGACGGCGTTGTCGACGATCTCGTAGACGAGGTGATGCAGACCGCGCTCACCGGTGGAGCCGATGTACATGCCGGGACGCTTGCGGACCGCCTCGAGGCCTTCGAGCACCTGGATGGCGTCGGCCCCGTACTCGTTCTCGACCTTCTTCGGACTCTGATGGTGAACCGCGGGGGTGTCCGTGGGTTCGCCGTCGGGAACGCTGTCGGGGGTATCGGACGTCATAGGCTTCGAGCGCTCCTGAATCACATCTGGTCGAGAAACCGGTCGTCTGTCATTCTATCGTGCTTCACGCCGCGAAAGCCCGCTGAACGCCCCTGTGGCGCGATGAAATCACCTGGGATGCCGACGGACCTGCCTTATCCGTAGGTATCGCGCGGGCCGCGCCCTGGAACGGCTCTGGGGCCCCATTTCCAGGAGGGGACGTCGGGGCCGACGAAGCGGACGTTCTGCACACCGGCGTCGGGGAACCGTCGCATGAGCTGCGTGACGATCTCGGCGCGCATGAGCTGCAGGTTCTTCGCCCACGCGGTCGAGTCGCATTGCACGGTCAGGATGCCGTCGGCCAGCGCGACCGGATTCGCGTGCCGCGCCGTCTCGGCGCCGGTCACCTCCTCCCACTGGAGGACCAGGTCCTCACGGGCCAACTGCGGATCCCAGCCGGACTGACGGGTGAGATCGGAAAGGATGTCGCCGACCCCCTTCGGGTCGCGACCGGGGGCGAAGGGCTGCTTGTCGTCGTCGTCCGCCTGCCGCTTGCGCTTCCGTCGCGCGGCACGGGGCGAGGGCTCCAGTCCGCGCAGGCGCAGGTAGGTGGCGATCGTCTCGGGAACGCTGTCGGTCACCGTTCCACCACCTCCGGCTCCTCATCCCGCTCCTGAGTCGGGTCCGTGACGATCCTGCCGGCGACGACGCGCACCGTGCGCGCGCGGAGCGCGGGCGGCACATCCTCTTCGACGGCCGCGGTGACGACGACCTGCTCATAGCCCTCGACGAGGGCCGCGAGCCGGGCGCGACGGTCGGCGTCGAGCTCGGCGAAGACGTCGTCGAGGATCAGCACCGGGTCTCCGAGCTGCGACTGCGCGCGCAGGAGCTCGGCCGAGGCCAGGCGTAGCGACAGCGCGACCGACCACGACTCGCCGTGCGACGCGTAGCCCTTCACCGGAAGCCCACGCACGCGCAGGACGAGATCGTCGCGATGCGGACCGACGAGCGTCACGCCCCGGTCGAGCTCGGCGGAACGCCGCGCCGCGAGCGCCGCACGGAACTGCCGCTGGATCTCCTCCGCGCCGCCCGCTTCCCCGCGCTGATCCCCCGCACCGCCCGCACCCCCGCGCTGATCGAGTGCCCGCGGCGCGGCCGTGGGTGTATCGAGATCACCCTCGTCCTCCGGGTCGTGCCCCGAGATCGAGAGCGACCATTCGAGCTCCGGCCGGTGGTCGGCGCCGGCGATCTGCGCGTAGGCATCCGCCACGGGGCCCGCAAGATCCTCTGCCAGGGCGAGCCGGGCACGGATCACCTCGGTGCCGAGCTGGACGAGCTTGTCGTCCCAGACGTCGAGGGTCGAGAGCCCTTCGCCGCGGATGCCGCGGGCGCGCGCCGACTTCAACAGCGCGGTGCGCTGCTTGAGCACACGGTCGTAGTCGCCGAGGACCCCCGCCATGCGCGGTGCACGCTGGATGAGCAGCTGATCGGCGAACCGGCGGCGCGCGGACGGGTCGGCGCGGACGATCTGGAGGTCTTCGGGAGCGAACAGGACGACCTGCGCGTAGCGGGGGAGCTCCGCAGTCTTCACCGGCGACCCGTTCACCCGCGCCTTGTTGCTGCCGGATCGGTTGAGCTGGGCCTCGAGCAGCACGCGCCGCTCGCCGTAGCCGAGGCGCATGCGGACGATCGCGGCGTCCGCGCCGTCGCGCACCATCGGGGCATCCTGCGACACGCGGTGCGAGCCGAGGGTCGCGAAGTAGCCGATCGCTTCGGCGAGGTTGGTCTTTCCCTGTCCGTTCCGGCCGACGAAGACGTTCGCGCCCGCGCCGAGGGTCACGTCGGCGGCCGCATAATTGCGGAAGTCGACGAGACTCAGCTGCTCCACGATCACCCGAACAGCCTAGTTCGGGGGTGCGACGCGGGCAGTGCCGGTCAGCGCAGGAGGAGGTTCGGCTGCAGCAGGTACTTGAAGCTCTCGGGCGTGCCCGAGGTCTGCGGCGTGATGAGCACGGGGCTCAGCTTGTTGGCGTTGTCGCTCGAGGTGAACGTGATGCGCGTGAACTCGCTCTTGACCGCGCCGAGCGCCTCGAGCAGGTACTGCGGGTTGAGGCCGAGGGTGACCTCTTCGCCGGCGAGGGTCGCGTCGACCGACTCCGAGGCGCGCGCCTGCTCGGTGCCGGCGGCGTCCATCGAGACGCCCTCTTCGGTGAAGGTGAAGCGCAGCGGCGCCGATCGGTCGAGCACGAGCGACACGCGGCGGACCGCTTCGGCGAGTTCGGCCGTGTTGACGACGGCGTAGTGGTCGGTCTGCTCGGGGAACAGGCGCCGCACGGGCGGGAAGTTCCCCTTGATGAGCAGCGAGGTGACGGTCTTGTTGCCCGAGGTGAACGCGATGATCTCGCGGTCGCCCGAACCCGAGAACGCGATCTGGATGTCGCCGGAGTGCGCGAAGGTCTTCCCGACTTCGGTGAGCGTTCGCGCCGGGACCAGGGCGGTCGTCGACTCGTCGTCGGCGACGCCGCCGCCATCCCAGGCGACATCGCGCAGGGCGACGCGGTAGCGGTCAGTGGCGACGAGGCTGAGCGAGGTCCCCGCGACTTCGAGCTGCACACCGGTGAGCACAGGAGTGACGTCGTCGCGCGATGCGGCGAAGGCGACCTGTGAGATCGCGGTCGCGAACTCGTCGGCGGGAACGAGGCCCGACTCGCCGGAGACCTCGGGGATGGCGGGATATTCCTGTACCGGCATCGAGGCGAGCGTGAAACGCGCCGACCCGCAGGTGAGCACGATGCCGTCGTCTTCGCCGACCTCGATCTGGATCGGTGCGTTCGGAAGCCGGCTCGCGATCTCGGACAGGAGGCGCCCGTGCACGAGGATCGTGCCGGGTTCGTCGACCGTCGCCTCGATCGTCGTCCGCGCGGATGCCTCGTAGTCGAACGCGGCGAGCGAGAGTCCCTCATCGGATGCCTCGATCAGCACACCGGCCAGGATCGGCTGGGGGTTCCGCTGCGGCAGGAGCTTGACGACGAACGACACGGCCTCGCTGAAGACATCGCGATTCACGTGGAACTTCACTGGCGCTCCCTTGATGGACTCTGGGTCACTCGAACGTGGCGTTCGGAGGACCGAAGCGTTCCCATGCTAGTGCCCACGTCGTCGAACTTCGCTGACCCGATGTCGCCGGGAGCCGCACGGGCCGCGTCGCCGGGTCCCCGCTCACATGGTGATCGAATCGGTTTCCCATTGATGAATCTCTGTCATGGTGTTAACAGCTGTGGAAAGTGTGGATAACCCGGCCGATCCCGCTCGTGGAGCGGAAACCACACGTGTGTAAGTTGTGGGCGAGCTGCGGATGCCTGTGTTCATGCGGCTTCTCGGCGCAGGCGCTTCGGCATCCGTCATCCACAAGGACCCGCGATCCGCCCACAGGCATCCCGGGATGACGACAAGTTATCCACAGGCTCTCCACACTGTGGGAAACGCGCATGATGAGACCTGGGACGGTTCCCTGTCAAGTGCGGCGGGGATCCCGCGCGTGTCAGCGCCGCCTCAGCGACCGTTTGCTCGGGGGCGGTCGCCTCAGCGACCGACGCGACCGAGGAGGGTCGTGATCTCCGAGACCTGGTTGTAGATCGAGCGGCGTTCCTTCATCAGTTCGGCGATCTTCTTGCACGCGTACATGACGGTGGTGTGGTCGCGGTTGCCGAAGAGCTGACCGATCTTGGGCAGCGAGAGGTTCGTCCGCTCGCGGCAGAGGTACATCGCGATCTGTCGTGCCGTGGCGATCGACTGCGACCGGCTCGAGCCGTAGAGGTCATCGACGGAGAGTCGGAAATACTGCGCCGTGGCCGCGATGATGTCGGTCGGCATGATGACGTTCGCCTCATCGGTGTCGACGATGTCGCGCAGCACCGTCTGGGCGAGCGAGATGTCGAGGGTCGATCGGTTGAGGCTCGCGAACGCGGAGACGCGGATGAGCGCACCCTCGAGCTCACGGATGTTGCTCGACACCTTCGTCGCGATGTACTCGAGCACGTCGTCGGGCACGAGGAGCCGCTCGGACTGCGCCTTCTTCCGGAGGATCGCGATGCGCGTCTCGAGGTCGGGCGCCTGCACATCGGTGATGAGGCCCCACTCGAACCGGCTGCGCATGCGGTCTTCGAAGCCGGTGAGGTGCCGGGGAGGTACATCACTCGTGATGACGACCTGCTTGTCGTGATCGTGCAGCGTGTTGAAGGTGTGGAAGAAGGCCTCCTGCGTCTCGGCTTTGCCCTGCAGAAACTGGATGTCGTCGATCATGAGGATGTCGACGTCGCGGTAGCGCGCCTGGAACGCGGAGCCGCGGTTGTTCGCGATCGAGTTGATGAAGTCGTTCGTGAACTCTTCGCTCGAGACATAACGGACGCGGATGCCGGAGTACAGGCTGAGGGCGTAATCGCCGATCGCGTGGAGCAGGTGGGTCTTGCCGAGGCCCGAGTCGCCGTAGATGAACAGTGGGTTGTACGCCTTCGCCGGAGCCTCCGCGACCGCGACGGCCGCCGCATGCGCGAAACGGTTCGACTGGCCGATGACGAAGTTGTCGAACGAGTACTTCGGGTTCAGTCGGGTGTCGCTGCGCGAGTCGGTCCGGATGGCCGCCGGCTCGTCGTCGATCGGCGGGCGAGGGATCGACGGGGCGATCAGCGGCGCCGTCGACTGAACCGGGATTGGGGCGGTGAGGTGCGCGTCGGCGAGTTCGTGATTGACGACCACGCGGAACGCGGTCGCTGCAGGCTCGGCATCCACTCGGCTGAGCGCCTCGAGGATCGGCGCACGCAGCCGCTTGTTGAGCTGCGCCGCGGTCAGGTCGTTCGGCACATCGAGGTAGAGCGTGCCACCCATGACGCCCTGGGCGACGGCGAGGTTCAGAAAGCCCTGCATCTGGGGCGTGACGCGCTCGTCGCCATCGAGCTGCTCCAGCACGGCGGTCCAGACCGGGACATCCGGAACATCGTGCTGTGACATGAGCCCCCCAGGCTGTGGTTCGTGGGTGAAGAATGCGTTTCGTGCGAGCGGGCGAGGGGGATCGACGCTGATTCCCGAGCCTGTGGATAACTACCCGAGCCACGGTAGCCAGCGAGGCCGTCGGGTGCAAAATCCACTGTAGTTCCGGCCCGCGTGTCGTCACCAGACGTCATCCACAGGCAGTGGATAATGCCTGTTCCGCACGGCTCGGTTTGAGTTTCGGCGGCACTCGACGTACCCTAAATCGGTTGACTTATGCCCACACGGGCTGTCCCCTGTACCTGTGTCCCCGGTCTTAGAGCGTTCGGGTGACCCGCCGATCCGGAGTGATCCACATGAGCAAGCGCACGTTCCAGCCCAACAACCGCCGCCGCGCCAAGAAGCACGGCTTCCGTGCCCGCATGCGTACGCGTGCCGGTCGGTCGATCCTGTCGGCGCGCCGCGCCAAGGGTCGCACCGAGCTCTCGGCCTGACGCGACCGAAGTGCTGGCGCGCGGGAATCGCATCACCCGCGGGGCGGAGTACAAAGCCGTCGTCCGTAGGGGCACTCGGTGCGCCGGTCCGCACACCGTCACCTACGTCGTCGCGACGCCCGAAGACCGCCCGGCGCGGTTCGGCTTCATCGTGAGCAAGCAGGTGGGAACCGCCGTGACCCGCAACACCGTTCGCCGCCGGCTCAAGGCCGTCTGCGCCGAGGTCCTTCCCCAGGTGAACCCTGGCGCGGAGGTCGTCATCCGGGCACTGCCCTCCGCGGCATCCGCCGATTTCGCCGCTCTCCGCGCCGATGTCACCCGCTGCCTGACACGCTCTTTCACACCGCGGGCCGCCGCGTGAGCGTCACGACCCTGCCCTCCTACTCCCTGGGGACCGGATCGCTCTCGGCGTCCGGGGTCCTCGGCTCTGTGCCGCTGCTCCCCCGGAACGCCGGACTGGCTCTTCTCCACACGTACCGCGCGACGATCTCGCACCTCTATGGCGACGTCTGCAAGTACTACCCGTCCTGCTCCGCCTACGCCGTCGGCGCCGTGCAGCAGCACGGGCTGGTCAAGGGCAGCGCTCTGACGGCACGTCGGCTCGCGCGCTGTCACCCGTGGGCGCGGGGCGGCATCGACGACGTTCCGCCGCACCGGGACTTCCGTCACGATCTGACCCGGCACGGGTTCGTCGTGCCATCCACAGACGGCACCCACGCTGTGCCGCCGAGAAAGGACTGATCCGTGCTGGATCTGCTGTATCGCTTCGCGGCGACACCCACCCCGGTGGTGCCGACGCCGACGACGCCCGCCCCCGCGCAGGGTCTCGACTTCTTCAGCGCCATCATGTGGCCGTTCAAGTGGGTCGTCGAGGCGATCCTCGTGTTCTGGCACTGGATCTTCACGTCGCTCGGGCTCGCTCCCGACGCGGGCCTGACCTGGGTGCTGTCGGTCATCGGTCTGGTCGTCGTCGTTCGTTCGGCACTCATCCCCCTCTTCGTTCGGCAGATCAAGAGCCAGCGCAAGATGATGGAAATTGCTCCTGAACTGCGAAAAGTTCAGGAGAAGTACCGCGGTAAGAAGGATCAGCTCTCTCGTGAGGCGATGAGCCGCGAGACGATGGCGCTGTATAAGAAGCACGGCACGACACCCGTGTCGAGCTGTCTGCCGCTGCTTGTGCAGATGCCGATCCTCCTCGGCATGTTCTACACGCTCAGCGATGTGAAGAAGCACGCCGAGTGGGGTGTGGGCGGTGTCGGACTGCTCAACAAGGAACTGACGTGGCAGTTCTACGAAGCGAAGCTCTTCGGCGTCGCGCCGCTGCACGTCAACATGATCGAGGCGATCAACACCAACCAGACCGCCACGGTGATCATCCTGATCATCCTCGTGATCCTCATGATCGCGTCGCAGTTCATCACGCAGCTGCAGATCATCTCGAAGAACCTGTCGCCCGAGGCCAAGACCGGCCAGGCGTACCAGATGCAGAAGATCATGCTGTATGTCCTGCCGCTGGCGTTCATCTTCTCGGGCGTCTTCTTCCCGCTCGGTGTCGTCATCTACTGGTTCACCTCCAACATCTGGACGATGGTGCAGCAGTTCCTGGTCATCCGAAACCTGCCCACCCCGGGTTCGGACGCGGCGAAGGCTCGTGAGGAGCGCCTCGCACGCAAGGGCAAGGCCGTGGATGCCTCGGGCAAGGTCGTGCCGCTGGAGAAGTACCAGGCCGAACAGCAGCGTCTGTATGAAGAGGCGCAGAAGGCCAAGGAGCAGGCGCCCAAGCGGCAGCAGCCGGTGAGCAAGCAGCGTGCGAAGAAGCAGGCCCAGAAGAACAAGCCGAACACCGAATCGTGACAGGTGAGACGAGAATGACGAACACGACGGATGACGTGACGACCGAGCGCGCCGATAGCGCACCGTCTGCTCGCGAGGGCGCGACGGTCGAGCAGCTCGAGCAGGAGGGCGACATCGCCGCCGACTACCTCGAGGGCCTGCTCGACATCGCCGATATCGACGGCGACCTCGAACTCGACGTCCGCGGCGGACGGGCGTACGTCTCGGTGGAGAATGAGGATGCCGACGCGCTGCGCCTGCTCTCGGATCCCGACACGGTCCAGGCCCTGCAGGAGCTGACCCGGATCGCCGTGCAGGCACAGACCGGACGGTTCTCGCGACTGATCCTCGATGTGGGCGGGTCGCGCGATGCGCGTCAGCGTCAGCTCGAGAAGCTCGTCGACCGCGCCGTGGCGCGTCTGGACGATGGGGCGTTCCAGGCATCCCTGCCGGCGATGTCGAGCTACGAGCGCAAGCTGGTGCACGACATCGTGGCCGATCGCGGACTCACGTCCGAGTCGTACGGCGAAGGCGCGGATCGCCACACGGTCATCCGCCGGGGCTGAACTCCGCGAGTGCGGTGTCTCACGTGAAACACAGTGGACGTGATGGTCGAGAGTGAGCCCGCCGAGGCATCGGTCGTCTTCGGTGACCGCCTCGAGCTGGCGCGCTCGTTCACGCAAGCGCTCGGGGCGCAGGGTGAGGAACGGGGGCTCATCGGGCCTCTCGAGCCTCCGCGGCTGTGGACGCGGCATGTATTGAACTCCGCCGTCACGGCTCCCCTGTTTCCGGCAGGTGCGCGGGCGGGTGACATCGGGTCGGGTGCCGGCTTACCGGGACTGGTGCTGGCGATCGCTCGCCCGGACGTCCAGTGGGTCCTGATCGAGCCGATGGAGCGCCGAGTCGCGTGGCTGCACGAGCAGAAGGATGCCTTGGGCCTCGACAACGTTGAGATCGTGCGCGGTCGAGGCGAGGAATGGACGCAGGGGCGCGTCCTCGATGCGGTGACGGCGCGGGCGGTGAGCGCGCTGAGGACGCTGATTCCGGTGACCGCGCCGCTGGTGCGCCCGGGTGGCGAGCTGATCCTCCTCAAGGGCGCGAACGCCGAGAATGAGATCGGTGCGGCCGAGAAGGCCATCCGCAAGTTCAAGCTGGCCGACGTGCGCGTGGAGACGGTCGGCGAAGGCGTGATCTCCGAGCCCACCCGCGTGATCCGCGCGACCGTGCGCTGACCCCACTCGCTCCCCGGAGACCGCGCCCCTCGGTGGTTGAGCAGCGGGCGCAACCCGCGTGTCGAGACCACGTGTCGTTTCACGTGAAACATCGACTGCGAGTGATCTCGATACACTGCGGAGTGCGCGGCACTCGATCACCGGCGTCGCCTCGTGCCGCAACGTTTCAGCGGTTGAGTAGGGGGCGTAGCCCCGCGTCGAGCCCACGTGCCGTTTCACGTGAAACATCCAGTCCGGGGTGATCGCGGCACGCCGCGGGCCGCGCGGCACTCGGTCACCGGTGGCGTGGATCGGTGGCTGAGTAGCGGGGAGGTCCCGCATGTCGAAACCACTTCGCAAGAATCGGCTTCTTCCACAACCCACTCGATCACGCCGTTGTTTACGGATGGTGCACACGAGCATCTCGTCCGGTTACACGACGTCGGCGAGGGCGCTGAATGCACGAAAAGACGTCGGCCCGTAAAGCTCGTCGAGTTCGAGGACTTCCCGAACGTTGGGGAGGCCTTCGCGCGCGAGAAGCAGGTGCAGGGATGCGGACGAATGAAGCGGCGAGCGTTGATCGAATACGCGGGACCGAGCTCCCTTGGGCGCGGATCTTGTGTTTCACGTGAAACACAAGACCTTGCGGGTGTGACTCGACACACCGCGCTAAGCGCGGTACTCGGTCAGAGAGAGGGTGGGAGATGCCGTGGTGGAAGGAGTTGAATCTTGCAAGCGACCCCAGCGTTTCACGTGAAACACCAAGCCGAGCCGCTCACTGAACCAGTGTCGTGTTTCACGTGAAACGCGGGACGGCCGCCGTGGTGGCGTCGGGCGTCAGAGGCCTCGACTACAGTGGAAAGGTCCCCCGGAAAGACAGGAGTGCATGGTGCCGGAATCGGAGAACGCGACCACTTCCGCACCCTTCTCCATCGATGACAGCCCCATCGCACGCGAACTGGCTGACCTCACGTCGCGCCGCAAGGCGTTGGATGCCGTGTCGCTGGATTTCGACGGGACGAGCACGCGTGTCCTTACGATTTCGAACCAGAAGGGCGGCGTTGGCAAGACCACGACGACCGTCAACGTCGCCGCCGCGCTCGCCTCGCTGGGCGCTCGCGTCCTGGTGATCGACCTCGACCCGCAGGGCAACGCCTCCACCGCGCTCGGCGTCCCCCACACCGCGGACACCCCGAGTGTCTACGACGTCCTCATCGACGAGTTCCCTCTCGCCGACATCATCCAGACCAGCCCGGAATCGCCCAACCTCCTGTGCGCGCCGAGCACCATCCACCTCGCCGGCGCCGAGATCGAACTCGTTTCGCAGGTCGCCCGTGAACACCGCCTGCGCACAGCCCTCGAGGAGTACCTCGCGGCATCCGACGACCATCTCGACTTCGTGCTGATCGACTGCCCGCCCTCACTCGGGCTACTCACGATCAACGCGTTCACCGCGGCGGGCGAGCTGATGATCCCGATCCAGTGCGAGTACTACGCGCTGGAGGGCCTCAGCCAGCTGCTCGGCAGCATCCGGATGATCCAGAAGCACTTGAACCCCACGCTGCACCTGTCGACGATCCTGCTGACGATGTACGACGGCCGCACGCGCCTCGCCCAGCAGGTCGCCGAGGAGGTCCGCAATCACTTCCCCAACGAAGTGATGCGCACCGTCATCCCGCGCACCGTGCGTGTCTCAGAGGCACCGAGCTTCGGGCAGACGGTCATCGCGTACGACCCGCAGTCCGTCGGCGCGATCTCGTACCGCGAAGCCGCCGTCGAACTGGTGCAGCGCGAGCAGGCGAAGTCCAAGCAAGAGGAGAACTGATGGCGAAGCGAACGGGTCTGGGTCGGGGGATCGGCGCACTCATCCCGACGACCGAGAGTGCGGAGGCGCGCCCTGTCGACGTGTTCTTCCCCGGCACGTCCGCGAGAGCGGCGAAAGCTGCGAAGGAGGCCGACGCCGCCACAAAGGCGGAGGCCGTCGCTCCGACGGAAACCGTCACGCCCGATGACGCGGGGACGGCGGATGCCGAGGCCACGGCTGAGCCGGCGGCTCCGACTCCCGACGCGCAGACCCAGCTCGTCGCTGTGCCGGGCGCACGCCTGGTCCACATCGACCCCAACGAAATCGTCCCGAACCCGCGCCAGCCGCGCACGAACTTCGACGCCGACGAGCTCGCCGAGCTCGTGCACAGCGTGCGCGAGTTCGGTGTCCTCCAGCCGGTCGTCGTCCGCACCAACGAGGACGGCGCCTACGAGCTCATCATGGGGGAGCGCCGTACCCGCGCGTCGCGCGAAGCCGGCCTCACATCGATCCCCGCGATCGTCCGCGACACGGCCGACGAAGACCTCCTGCGCGACGCGCTGCTCGAGAACCTGCACCGCTCCGAGCTGAACCCCCTCGAAGAGGCCTCGGCCTACCTGCAGCTGCTCGAGGACTTCGGCATCACGCAGGAGCAGCTCGCGACGCGCATCGGTCGCTCGCGGCCCCAGATCAGCAACACCATCCGGCTGCTCAAACTGCCGGTCCCGGTGCAGCAGCGCGTCGCCGCGGGCGTGCTCAGCGCCGGTCACGCGCGGGCGATCCTCTCGCTCGACGACGAGAAGGCGATGCAGCGCCTCGCCGACAAGATCGTCAACGAGGATCTCTCCGTCCGCGCTGCCGAAGCGGCGGCGAAGTCGTCGGATGCCGGGAGCCGCACGACCGTCGCCCCGAAGGCCGGCGCGCGTCGGGCACATCTCGACGATGTCGCGGAGCGTCTCGGTGACCGCCTCAACACCAAGGTCAAGATCTCGCTCACCGCGAGAAAAGGCCAGATCAACATCGATTTCGCCACGATCCAGGATCTCAACCGCATTCTTGGTGAACTCGGCGAGACGGAGTACGGCGCGGTCTGACCGGCCGCCGACTCGAGCCCACCGGACAATCCTCCACGTAGGCTGGAACGGTGACCGACCAGCCCCTCGCCCCGCGCCGCGCCAGCCTCGAGCTGCTGCGCGCCGAGGCATCCGATGAGCTGTCGGTGCTGGTCGAAGAGCGCCTCCGCGACGGCGAAGACCCGTGGGACTTCATGGAAGACCTGCCGTCGGTGGACGAGCTGGTCGTGCTGACGCTCCGTGCCGAGAACATCATCGGTGACGGCGGAAAGCGGCCAAGTGCCACGAGGAACTATCGCGTGCTACGCCAGATCGCACTGGAGTATCCGGCGCTCACGCGCGCGGTGTGGCGGCTGCTCGGCAGCGAACCGCACCGCACCTGGTCGGCGCCGATGGACCCGGATGCCCCGGCGCGTGCCGAGGCATCCTGAGCCCGCTCACCTGAGAGTCAGGTGATGTACGCCGGTCAGGCGATGTAGGTCGCGAGGTCCTGCTCGAGAGCGAACTTCGGCTTCGCGCCGATGATCGTCTTCTCGACCTGACCCTTGTTGAACACCTTCATCGCGGGGATCGACGTGATCTGGTACTGCATGGCGAGGTTCGGGTTCTCGTCGACGTTGAGCTTGAGAACCGTGATCTTGTCGCTGTTCTCCGACTGGATCTCGTCGAGGATGGGTCCGACCATGCGGCACGGACCGCACCACGCGGCCCAGAAGTCCACCAGGACGGGCCCTTCGGCGTCGATGACGTCCTGCTGCCAGGTGCTTTCGCTCGTGGCCTTGGCGGTCATGTCCTTCTCCTTACGTTTCCGACGCGGATGCGTCAGGGTGTGGAACGCGGCGTGCGCGGTGATTGTTCCGCCGCACAGAAGAGCCTCAGGCTGCTCCGGTGAGCGCATCGGCGTCGGTGAGGCCGTCGATCTCGCTCGCGTCGCGTTCGGGCGCTCCCGCGTCGCCGCGCGCCGCGAGGAAGTGCTCGACGTCGAGGGCCGCCGTCGTGCCGCTGCCGGCGGCGGTGACGGCCTGCCGGTAGGTGGGATCGATGACGTCACCGGCGGCGAAGACGCCCGGCACCGAGGTGCGTGACGAACGTCCGTCGACCCAGACGGTGCCGTGGGAGGTGAGGTCGAGCTGGCCGTGCACGAGGTGCGTGCGCGGGTCGTTGCCGATCGCGACGAATACCCCGGTGAGCGCCAGTTCCCGCGTCGACCCGTCGACGGTGTCGCGGAGGACCACGCCCGTGACGGCGTCGACGCCGAGGATGTCGATGATCTCGCTGTTCCAGACGAACTCGATCTTGTCGTTCGCGAGCGCACGCTCCTGCATGATCTTCGAGGCACGCAGTTCGTCGCGGCGGTGGATGACGTACACCTTCGAGGCGAACTTCGTGAGGAAGGTCGCCTCCTCCATCGCGGAGTCGCCGCCGCCGACGACCGCGATCTGCTGCTCGCGGAAGAAGAAGCCATCGCACGTCGCGCAGTACGAGACGCCGTGACCGGAGAGACGCTGCTCGCCCTCGATGCCGATCTTGCGGGGTGCGGAGCCGGTGGCGAACACGACGGCCTCGGCCTCGTGGACCGCGCCGCTGCCGAGCGTGACCTTCTTGATGTCGCCGGAGAGGTCGAGCGCGGTCACGTCGTCGTAGAGCACCTCTGTGCCGAACTTGCGCGCCTGCTCCTCCATGCGCGCCATGAGGTCGGGACCCATGATGCCCTCGGGGAAGCCCGGGAAGTTCTCGACCTCGGTGGTGTTCATCAGCTCGCCGCCGGCCTCGACGGAGCTGGCGATGAGCAGCGGCGTGAGATTCGCCCGCGCCGCATAGATCGCGGCCGTGTATCCGGCCGGCCCGGAGCCGATGATGATGACCTGTCGCACGTCGCTACCCTTCGTCTGCGGTGCCCATGAATCGGGCCCCAGTGCGTTTCGCACTGTGCGTTCAACACATGGTAACCGCGCCGCATTCCGCGATCACCCTGCCTCGCCGCTCGCCTCCTGCGCTTCGGCGCGGCGCGCTCGACGGCGCTTGCGGACGGTGCGGACGATGCCCACGATGATCAGCCCGCCGACAAGCACGGCCATGACCGCGATGCCGACCGACTCCCACTCGGCGCGTACGGCGACGTGCACCGTGACCGGGTCGCCGATCGCGACCTGGGTGGGGCTCCGCAGCTGCAGCCCGAGCGTCGCTTCGCCGCTCCCGACGCGCGCCTCGACGGGCACGCCGATGCGCGTGTTCTGCAGAGGACCGGCCTGCACCGGGGTCGCGTACTGCACGACCAGTCGCGGGTCGTCGTTGGAGGTGAGCAGCGTCAGCGTGACGGGCCAGGGCAGCTCGTTGCGCACGGTGAAGGTCAGCGGCGCGCTCGTCGTGGCGAAGGTGATGTCGCTCTGAGGGATGAGCGCGACCGAGCCGAGCGTGGCCGTCGTCTGCTCTCGATGCGCGTCGACGGCGACCTCCCATTGCGTGGGCCGGTCACGCCACCCCGCCGCGAGCAGCTGGAGGATCTCGGCGCGCTCGGGAGAGGTCAGCACCGCCGGATCGGTGAGGATCGACGAGAAGGCGCCGATCTCCGCCTCGCCGGTGAGGAGGCTCTGCGCCGTCGCAGCGCGGTCGGCATCCACCGGCACATCGACCAGCGAGACGGGCTCGGGCGTGCCCGCGGTGAGCGCCGTGAGGTCGGTCGCGGTGCGTCCGGCGAGCCCGGATGCCGTGACGATCGTGTCGCGAAGCCCCGCCGCCGAGCGGGTCGTCGCGCGATCGACGACGACGAGGAGGGCGGCGTCCGGTGCGGCGCCGGCATCGAGCGCGGCGTGGGCGGATGCCGCCGCGAGCGCACCGGCGCGCTCGACGGGCGCGTCGGTGAGGGAGGCGCGGGCGAGCGCCGCCGAGGTCGCGGCGTCGTAGACGAGGAGCGGCGCGCCCGCGGCATCCGCCCACGCCCCGCCCGTCACGGCGCCGGGTGCGGAATCGATCGAAGTAGAGTCGACGAGCGTCAGCGGGGCGGTGCCGTCTGGCGTCGGCGGCGCCGCGAGGGTCGAGACCTCGCGGGAGCCGGCGGAGCCCGTCGCCGGCCAGAACACCGTGCCGATGGTCGGTCCGATGTCGGTGAGCTCGGCGAGGCTGGGGAGCGCGGGCGCGTCGGGCGACGTCGTCGAGGTGGGGGACGGCGACGCCGCCGCGGTCGGTGACGCTGTGGGTGACGTCGTGGGCGATTCGGACGGCGTGGGCGACGCCGTCGGAGTGGGGGTGCGCGTGAAATCGGATGTCGACATGAACGGCGTCAGGTCGGTGACGGTCAGCGGGGCGGTGAGACCGGCCGCCACCTGGGTTGCCAGGTCGGCGTCGGCGAACTGCAGCGCGAAGCGCGTATTGGGCAGCGTCAGGAGGTCGTCGAGCCACGTCGACGCAACGGGGGGAGCGGAGGAGCCGAGCACACGGATGGCGGCGACGATCGCCGGGTCGACGGCGAGGACGACCGCGGTTCCGGTGAGCGCGTCGAGCTGGACGCGCAGGTCGCCGCCCGGTCCCGTGAGGTCGGTGAGCTCGTCGGAGCTGAGGAGCCCCCCCGCGGCCGGCTCGGCGACGATCGGAACGACGACGCTGAGCGCGCCGCCGCCCGTGTCGCCCGGCACGACGAGAACGCTGACCGCGGCCGACTCGGAGGGCTGGTCGGCGAGCCAGGCGCGCAGCGGGTAGACGCCGGGTGCGAGCCCGGCGACGGTCGCGGGGTCGAGCTCGACCGCGGCGGTGACCTTGCCTCGGGCCGGAGCGCTCGGAACCTCCAGGGTGCCGAGGGGTGATTCGGTGCGGGCCGGATCGGCGTCGGTGCTCGCAAGCCAGGCGGACACCGCGTCGTGCGTGGACAACGCCGTCGCCGACGTCGCAAGCTCGACGGTCACGGTTGAGGTGGGTTCGTCGCTGGTGTTCTGCGCCGACAATCGCACCGTGAGCGGCTGGTCCGCGCGGACCACTCCATCGCCGCCGACAGCGACCGACAGGGTCGACGGCTGCGCGACGGACACCGCCGCGGGGACAGCGGCGGCCGGGGCCGGCGTGAGCAGCAGGGCCGCGGCGAGTATCGACGCGGCGCGCGCCGTCCACCGGGCCGCGGAACGGCGGGCGCGGCGTGCGGCGGCAGGAGCGATGGAGGTCATGGCGGGGGTCGAATCCTGTGCGAACCGGGCCGCACGATCAGGTGCGATTCTAGGGTGGGGTGTCTGTGGGCCTGCCGCAGGCGCACCGCCTCTCACGACTCCAGACCCCGGCGAGCACTCATGATGACCGACCCGATCCCCGACCCGAACCCCGACGCGGCGTTGACAGCCGCGTTACGCGCCGACCTCTTCGACGCCGGCTACACCGCCGACGCCGTGCGCGGCGCCTGGGGCCCCCTCGCCGACGAAGCGGTCGGACACGGCCTGCACGGCCCCGCCCTCGCCGCC
Organism: Microbacterium sp. bgisy203; assembly: GCF_057706945.1. Lineage (NCBI taxonomy): Bacteria > Bacillati > Actinomycetota > Actinomycetes > Micrococcales > Microbacteriaceae > Microbacterium > Microbacterium sp. bgisy203. The sequence continues at coordinate 29,251 of NZ_JBYIPF010000010.1, forward strand.
CTCGCAGCCCAGCCCGAAACTCCTTCGGCGACGCTCGCGCGTCTCTTGTTTCTGGGCGCGCCCACGCCTCGGGCATCCGTCGACACAGCGCTCCCCCGAACGCGCGCTTCGGGGCTCGTGGCCCTGGGGCTCGCGAGGATCCACGGAGAGACCGTGCAGCCCGCCGCGCTCGTACGACCCCAGGACTTCACCGACACCGACGACGCCGCCGCCGACGCCGACCCGAGCGGGTCGAGCGCGGGCGAGTGGTGGATCGCGAGCGACCTCGATGAGGCGGCCCTCGGCGGACCTCTGCCCACGGGTCATGTGCTCGGGGTCGGTGGCGCCTCGCTGACGCTCGCGGGTCTGCAGCTGCCGACTCCGGCGGGGCGTGTTCTCGACGTCGGCACGGGCTGCGGCATCCAAGCGCTGCGAGCGCGACGGGTCGCCCGCGACGTCGTCGCGACCGATGTCTCGCCGCGCGCTCTCGCATTCACGCGGCTGAACGCGCTCCTGAACGACGTCGATGGCATCGAGACGCGTCTCGGGAGCCTCTTCGACCCGGTGCGCGGCGAGCTCTTCGACCGCGTCGTCTCGAACCCGCCGTTCGTGATCACGCCGCGCGTCGCGGGTGTGCCGGCGTACGAATACCGGGATGCCGGGTTTGCGGGCGACGACCTGGTCGCCGCCTTCGTCACCGGCGTCGGCGAGGTGCTCGCGCCCGGCGGCACCGCGCAACTGCTCGGCAATTGGGAGTATCACGCAGGTTCCGACGGCCTCGATCGCGTGCGCGAGTGGGTGGATGCCTCGCCCGTGCCGCTCGACGCCTGGGTGATCGAGCGCGAGCTGCTCGATCCGCTGGCCTACGCCGAGCTGTGGGTGCGGGACGGTGGGACAGCGCCGGGTGCCTCGAGTGCCGCGGGGACACCCGGCTACGCCGACCTGGTCGGCGCGTGGCTCGACGACTTGGCCGCGCGGGGCGTCACCGCGGTCGGGTTCGGCTATCTGGTGTTGCGGCGCGCGGCGTCCGGGATGCCCACTCTGCGGCGGTTCGAGCGCGTGCCCCAGCCCCTCGGCGATGGATCGCTCGGCGGCCACCTCGCCGAGGCGCTCGCGGCATCGGACGCGCTCGCCGCCCTCAACGACGCCGCCCTCGCGTCCTGCGTGCTCGAGGTCGCGGGCGACGTCACCGAGGCGCGGCACCACCTGCCGGGCGCCGAAGACCCCTCGGTGCTGGAGCTCAGGCAGGGCGGCGCGCTGGCCCGGACGATCGAGGTCGATCCCGCCCTCGCGGCGCTTGTCGGGGCGTCGGACGGCGACCTGCCGGTCGGCGTGCTGATCGACGCGATCGCCGACCTGCTCGACGTGGATGCCGGAGCGTTACGCGCCGACCTCCTGCCGCGCGTGCGGGAGCTGCTGTTCACCGGGTTCCTGCGCTTCGCCTGACGCTGCAGTCCCACCGGACGCCGCAGTCCCACCGGACACCGCCGGCCCCGCCGACCCCCGCCGGCCCCGCCGACCCTCGCCGGTAGGCTGGAAACCATGCTCAACATGGCCGAAGGCCTCGACCGACTGGGGTCGCTCGCGACCTCGCCGATCATGGCGCGGCTGGGAGCGGCGTTCGCCGAGGCGGGCTTCGAGATCGCGATCGTCGGGGGGCCGGTCCGCGACGCGCTGCTCGGCCGCACGACCAACGACCTCGACCTCACCACGAACGCGCGTCCCGACGACATCCTCCGCATCGTGAAGCCCCTCGCGACCGCGACGTGGGACATCGGGCGGGCGTTCGGGACGATCGGGGCGAAGATCCCGGGACCGTCGGGAACCGCCGAGCAGGTCGAGATCACGACGTACCGCGCCGACAGCTACGACGGCGTGACCCGCAAGCCTACCGTCGAGTTCGGCGACGCGCTCGACGCCGACCTCGTCCGCCGTGACTTCACCGTCAACGCGATGGCCCTGCGCCTGCCGCTGCCCGCCCTGGTCGACCCGACCGGCGGGGTCGAAGACCTCGTTTCCGGCACCCTCCGCACGCCGTCCGACCCCGACGTGAGCTTCGGCGACGATCCGCTGCGCATGCTCCGCGCGGCGCGGTTCGCGGCGCAGCTCGGGTTCGACGTCGCCCCCGACACCCTCGAGGCGATGGCGCGGCTGCGGGAGTCGATCCGGATCGTCAGCCCCGAGCGGGTGCAGGCCGAGCTCGTCAAGCTCCTCGCGTGCGACGACGCGGCCCGCGGCATCCGGATTCTCGTCGACACGGGACTCATGGGCGAGATCGTCCCCGAGATCCCCGCGCTCCGCCTCGAGATCGACGAGCACCACCACCACAAAGACGTCTACGAGCACTCGCTGACGGTCCTCCAGCAGACGATCGACCTCGAGCACGCGCGGCACCCGGGCGCCGCGCCCGACGTGACGCTCCGCCTCGCCGCGCTGCTGCACGACATCGGCAAGCCCGCGACGCGGAAGCTGGAACCGGGCGGTGGGGTGAGCTTCCACCACCACGATCTCAAGGGCGCGCGCCTGGCCCGCAAGCGCCTGCAGGCCCTGCGCTTCGACTCCGACACGATCTCGTCGGTGAGCCAGCTCGTCGAACAGCATCTCCGGTTCTTCGGCTATTCCGAGGGCGCGTGGACCGACTCCGCGGTGCGGCGGTACGTGCGGGATGCCGGGGACGAGCTCGAGCGTCTGCACATCCTCACCCGCGCCGACGTGACGACGCGCAACCGCCGCAAGGCCGCGCGCCTGTCGGCCGCGTACGACGACATCGAGCGGCGCATCGCCGACCTCGCCGCTCAGGAGGAGCTCGACGCGATGCGTCCCGAGCTCGACGGCAACCGGATTCAGGAGGTCCTCGGCATCCCGCCCGGGCGCGAGGTGGGCGAGGCCTACCGGTTCCTCCTCGATCTGCGCCTCGACGAGGGCGTCCTCGGGCCGGATGCCGCGGAAGAGCGCCTGCGCGCCTGGTGGGCGGCTCGGGGCTGAGAGCCCGGACCCGCCCACCAGGGCCGCGTCAGTGGTCGATCTTCAAGAGGTGCTTGAGCGCGTGCGCGATGCCGTGGTGCTCCATCTCGTCGCCGGCGGCGCCTCGGCGCCAGTACCCCGTGACGTCGAACTGGTGCTTGTCGAGGCCGGTCGGCGCGGTGCAGCCACCGCACCTCGACCCCCTCGGGCGCGTCGAGAGGCTGCTCCTCGGCGGCGTTCTGCACCTCGATGACCGCGTATCCGCGGGTCGAGCGCGGTAGCTCCGCGACCCGACGGGCGATGGCAGGCAGAGCCGTCTCGTCGCCGAAGTACGCCTGCCACGTGAACTCGTCGGGGATGTGGATGCCGCGGGGCGGACCCGCGACGGGGATCCGCGACCCGATCGGCGCCTGCTGCGCCCACGTCGAGGCGAGCCCCACGGTGTGCACGACGACGTCGATGTCGACCTCGCCGGCACCCGGATCGTAGCGGCGCACCGTGTAGTCGCGGGTCGGAGGCAGCGGACGCGGCCAGTCGATCACGTCGCCGTTCTGCGTCGGGACGTTCAGCTCGCCCGTCTCAGGGTCGGGGAAGATGAGCTTGATGTGCTCGTCAGCGATGTGGCTCTCGAACCCGACGTGCTCCGGGCCGCCGAGAGTGACCCGGAGCATGAGCGGCGTGACGAGCTCGCGCCGCAGCAGCGTGAGCTCGCGGATGCGGATGGGGAAACCGCGTAGCTCCGCCTGCGGGCGGTCGGTGATGTCTGTCATGGGAGAACCTCACTCCCCTGCGAACGCCTGGGCGGCCGCTTCGAGGTCGTCGACCATGGCATCCGCGCCGGCGAACGTGTAGATGACGGACCCGCGCAGCGGGTACAGGTGACCCTCCGTCACTGCGGGGAGCTCGGCGAAGGCCGGTTCGTCGAGCAGCGCCTGCACGTCGGGCGACACCGACCCGTCAAGCGCGGCGGAGTGGAAGAGGATCTTCTGGTCGGCGAGGCTCGGGAGGTTCTCGAGGCTCAGCTGCGTGACGTAGCGCTCGGGGTTGTCGGTGTACACCGGGTTGTAGGTGAACCCTGCGGCGACGAGACGGCGGTACGACAGCGACTTGCTCGTGTCGACGAGCACTGATCCCTGCATGGCGCTGAGTGACGTCGTCAGCGCGCCGTCGAGGGCGTCGCCGTAGGTGCTCTGGATGTCGGCGAGGCGGGCGTCGAGCTCGGCGACCTTCTTGTCGAAGTCGGTCGAACGTCCGACGAGGGCCGCGACCGTCTCGTAGTTGTCCCACACGTCGGTCGGCTCGGCGACCTTCAGGATGCGGACGGGGTACAGCTCGCCGATCGACTCGTAGTCGATGCCGAGACCGCCGTTGTCCATGCCGATGACGAGGTCTGGGTCGAGGTCGATGATCTTCTCGATGTCGACGCCTTCGAAGCTGCCGACGGTCGGCACGTCCTGCGCGGACTCCCACTGCTCGGGGGTGAGCTCGGTCTCGCGGATCTCGTCATCGAGCGTCCCGACCGGGATCACGCCGATGTCGACGAGTTCGGCGCCGGTACGCCACAGGGCGACGACGCGCGTCGGCGAGGCCGGCAGGTCGCCGGCCTCGAAGAAGAAGTCGGCGTCGACCTCGGGCGCGGTCGTCGCTGCGGTGGTGCCCGTCTCGGCCGGGTCGGACGATCCGGAGCATGCCGTGAGGAGGAGAGCGGTGGCGGCGGCCGCGGCGGCGAGCGTCGCGAGGCGACGGGCGCGGCGGCCGGGGAGGGCGAGGGACATGGGGACTCCGATCGCAGAAAGGGGAGGCGGTGCGCCGAGTGGCGCTTTCACTTAGGGTAGCCTAACCTTAAAGACTGCTGAGAACCCGGCGTCATCGACCGCCGCCTCCGCACGAGACGACCCATGACCACCTCGACGCTGACCCCCGCGACCGACGTCGGCACTCTCCCCGCACGCCGGCGTCACCGGCGACGCCGCGATGCGGTCGCGGTCGCGATCGCCGTGATCGCCGTCTTCGCGGCGTTCGCCGTGAGTCTCATGGTCGGGAGCAACGCGATCGCGCCGGGCGATGTGCTCGCCGCGCTCTTCGGCGGGGCGGCGACCCCGGAAGCGACGGTCATCCTCACCCAGCGCCTTCCACGCACCGTCCTGGGCCTCGCGGTGGGTCTCGCCCTCGGCGCGGCGGGCGCGCTCATGCAGGGCCACACCCGCAATCCTCTCGCCGAACCGGGCCTGTTCGGCGTCAATTCCGGCGCGGCGCTCGGCGTCGTCGTGCTGACCTTCGCGTTCGACCGCTCGGGACCTCTCGAGATCGTCGGTGCCGCGCTCGTGGGCGCCGCTGCCGCGACGATCGTCGTGGTGTCGCTCGCGTGGGGAGGCGGCCCGGACGGGCGAACGGATGCCTCGCCGCTGACCCTCACCGTCGCTGGCGCGGCGCTCGGTGCGGTGCTCACCGCGCTGACGACCGCCGTCGTGCTCCTCGATCGGCAGTCGCTCGATGTCGTGCGCTACTGGGCCGTGGGGTCGCTCTCGGGCAGACCGACCGAAGCGGTCCCCCTCGTCCTCGCGCTCATCGCGGTCGGGCTGGTGCTCGCGCTCGTCAACGCACCGGGGGTGACGGCGCTCGGCCTCGGCGACGACGTGGCGCGGAGCCTCGGCAACAACGTCGCCGCCGTCCGCATCGTGGGCGTCGTCGCGATTACCGTCCTCGCCGCGGCAGCGACCGCCGTCTGCGGTCCGATCGCGTTCCTCGGGATCGCCGCGCCCTGGGCCGTCCGGTGGGTGTCTGGGCCGCGCTACGGGGTGCTGGTGCCGCTCGCGGCGCTCGCGGGGGGCGTGATCCTGCTCCTCTCCGATGTCTTAGGCCGCATCTCGACACGCGATGGCGAACTTCCCGTCGGTCTCGTCGTCGCGATCGTCGCCGCGCCGGTGATGATCGCGATCGTGACGCGCAAGAAGGGCGCGACGCTGTGAGCACGGTCGGCGATGTGGGTCGGGCCGAGGGGATGCGCGGCGCGTCGCTGCGCGTCGACCGCGTCGTCCTGGGTCGCACGGGACTGGTTGCAGGGGGCGTCGGCATCCGTCTGCGGCGCCGCTACGCGTTCGCCTTCGCAGGATGCCTCGTCGCGCTCGCTCTCGTCACGCTCGTCGCCGCGACGGCCGGCACGCTGTGGATCCCCCTCGACCGCGTGTTCGACGTCGTCGCGGGGGGCGGTGATCGCGTCGACCGGATCGTCGTGGGGCGCCGCCTCGCTCGGGAGACGACCGGCCTCGTCGTCGGGTTCGCGCTCGGCATGGCGGGCGGCATCACGCAGTCGATCACGCGCAATCCGCTCGCCAGCCCCGACATCCTCGGTGTCACGAGCGGCGCGAGCGTCTTCGCCGTGATCGCGTTCGTCGTGCCGCTCCCCGGCCTCGCGGGCATCGTGTCGGTGCCGCTCGCCGCCCTCGTCGGCGGACTGGTGGTGACGGCGATCGTCGTGGCGCTCGCGTCGCGGGGTGGTCTCGACCCGCTGCGGCTGGTGCTCGTCGGCGTCGGCATCACGGCGATCTGCGGCGCGCTGACGCAGTGGCTGCTGATGGTCGCCGACGTCGAGTGGGCGGCCGTCGCGATGCGCTGGCTCGCCGGTTCGCTCGGGAGTTCGTCGTGGACCGACGTCCTGATGGTGCTGCCGGTCTGCGTCGGAGCGATCGTCGTGACGGCGATCGTGGCGCCGGGCCTCGCGGCACTGCGCCTCGGACCCGACCAGGCGCGCTCGCTCGGAGTGCGCGTCGGCGCGACCCAGGGCGTGCTGCTCTTCGTCGCCGTCGCGCTCGTGGCGGTCGCGATCGCCGCGGCGGGGCCGATCGGGTTCGTCGCGTTCGTCGCCCCTCAGATCGCGATGCGTCTGTTCGGCACGCCCGGACCGCCCGTTCTCGCGGCGGGGGTGCTGGGCGCCGTCCTCGTGACGGCCGCAGACCTCGTGGCGCATCACCTGCCCGTCGAGCTCCCCGTGGGCGTCGTCACCTCGATCTTCGGAGGAATCGTGCTTCTCGTCCTGCTGGTTCGGATCATCCGCGAGGCACGCGCATGAGTGGAGGCGCCATCGTCCTCGACACGGTCAGCGTCGGATACGACCGCCGCACGGTGGTCGCGACGCGAGCTTCGAAGCCCGCCCCGGCGAGGTGACGTGCATCATCGGCCCGAACGGCAGCGGCAAGTCGACGCTGCTGCGCGCGATCGGCGGGCTCAGTCGCCCCCTCGCGGGCCAGGTGCGCCTCGATGGGGACGACATCTCGACGATCGCCCCGAAGGCCCTCGCGCGGCGTCTCGCGATGCTCCCGCAGACCGCGGTCGCGCCCGAGGGGCTGACCGTGGGCGACCTCGTCGCACGAGGACGCCAGCCGTATCAGCCGTGGTACCGGCAGTGGTCGCATGAGGACGAAGAGCACGTTCAGGCGGCGATGGAGCGGATGGACGTCGCCGCCCTCGCCGGCCGCCCGCTCGACGAGCTGTCCGGTGGGCAGCGCCAGCGCGCCTGGATCGCGATGTGCCTCGCGCAGGACACGCCGGTGCTCGTGCTCGACGAGCCGACCACACATCTCGACATCGCGCACTCGGTGCAGATCCTGGAGATCGTGCACGCGCTCGCGCACGAGTCGGGCCGGACGGTCCTGATGGTGCTCCACGACCTGAGCATGGCGGCGCGCTACAGCGATGCGGCCGTCGTCGTGGCCGGAGGTCGTGTCTCAGCGACGGGCGCGCCGGGCGAGATCGTGACGACGGAGCTTCTTCGCGACGCGTTCGGACTGGATGCTCGGGTCTACCCCGACCCCGTCGACGGTGTGCCGACGATCGCCCCGCGCAGACTGCCGCGATCGCCGTCCGCGACCTAGACTTGCCGCACGCTCCTCATCGTCGAACGGAGTCGCCGTGCCCTCGTCGTGGTCGTCTCGTCGCGAGGTCTCACCCGAGACGTCGCGTCTTCTCATCGAGCGCGCGCACGAGGAGTTCGTCGGCGGCAATCAGGCCGACCCGAGGCTGAGCCAGATCCGGAGCCTCGTGCAGGACTCGTGGCGACGCTCGCTGGCCCACCTCGGCGGTGCCGACGGATCGCCGCCGATCGATCTGACCGAGGACGAGCTCGAGGCGTATCGCAGCGCCCACCCGCTCGCCGGGGCGATGGACATGATCCGCGCGCTTCTGCTGCCGGAGACGGATGCCGGGGTGGTGGTCGCCGTCGGCGACGCCGCCGGTCGTCTGCTGTGGGTCGAGGGAGACCGGAACGTCCGCGCGCTGACCGGCGACATGGGCTTCGTCGCCGGGGCGAACTGGTCGGAGGAAGCCGTCGGCACGTCGGCGCCGGGAACCGCGCTCACCCTGGGCCGGTCGGTGCAGATCCACGGCGCGGAGCACTTCAACCGGTTCGTGCAGCCGTGGTCGTGCACCGCGGCGCCCGTCCACGACCCCGAAACGCGGCGCCTGCTCGGCGTCATCGACGTCACCGGCGGAATCGAGGCCGCCACTCCGCAGGCGCAATTGCTGGTGGATGCCACGGCACGCGCGGTCGAGGGCGAACTGCTCGTCGCGCGCCTGCGGGCCCGCGCGGCGACCGCCCCGATTCCGGTGCGCCGGGGCGCGGGGCGTGGTGTCGGGCGTGGAGCTGCGGCATCCAGTCCACCCGAGACGGCGACCCTTCGGGTGCTGGGCCGTGACCGGGCTCTCCTCGACACGACGAGCGCCGGCACGACCTCGGTCGCGGAGATCTCGGCCCGCCACGCCGAAATCCTCCTCATGCTCGCAGTCCACCGCCAGGGGCTGTCGGCCGAGCGCCTCACCGAGCTCGTCTACGGCGCCGGTGCGGGCGAGGGCGCGCTCCGCCCCGAGATGGTGCGCCTGCGGAAGGTGCTCGAGCGGCTCGCGCCTCAGCTCATCCCAGCCTCGCGCCCCTACCGGCTGACCGCGGATCTGGACACCGACGCGCACCAGGTGATCTCGCTGCTCGACCGCGGCGCCCACCGCGTCGCGCTCGCCGCCTACCGCGGCCCCGCGCTGCCCGACTCGGTCGCCCCGGGCGTCGAGGAGTTCCGCGACACGATCCGGCTCGCGCTGCGCGAGGCGCTGCTGAGCGAGGCATCCGTCGACGTTCTTCTCGCCTACGCCGACACGGAAGACGGTGCGGAGGATGCCGAGGTGCTCCGCCTCGCCCTCGAGATGCTGCCCGCACGCTCGCCCCGCCGCGCGGGCCTGGTCGCACGCCTCGACGCGCTCGAGCGCTGAGGCGCTCGCGCGCCGCCCTCCTGCGCGGCCTGCGCCTGGCAGGATGGCGAGCACGGACTCTCCCACGGAGGCAGCCATGACCGACGACGCACCCACCCCCGACCTCATCGCGCTCGCCGAGGCCCACGGCGTCGCGACGTCGTACTGGTCGTTCTTCGGCGACCGGGTGACCGTCCCGGCATCCACCCTCCGCGCCGTGCTGCGGGCCATGTCGGTGGAGGTGGAGACGGATGCCGAGATCAGCGCCGCTCTCGCCGCCGCGGAAGATGCGCCGTGGCGCGAGCTTCTTCCGCCGTCGTTCGTGTCGCGCATCGGCGCGCGGAACCTCCTCGTCCACGTCGCCGACGGGCACGACGTGCGCGTCTCGCTGACGCTGGAGGACGGATCGTCGCGCGAGGTCTGGATCCCCGATCAGCAGCCGCAGTCGCGAGAGGTCGACGGCGTCCGCCGGTGGCGCGTCGAGGTGCCGGTGCCGGGCGACGTGCCGCTCGGGTGGCATACGGTCCACGCCGTCGAGACCGCGTTCGGCGGTGACAGCCAGAGCGCGGAGCCGAGCCGCACGGCATCCGTCCCCTTCGTCGTCACCCCCGAGCGCCTTCCGAAGCCGCCGACGCGGCCGGGCCGCGGTCGCGGGTGGGGGCTCATGGCACAGCTGTACTCGGTGCGCTCGCGCTCGTCGTGGGGCATGGGCGACTTCGCCGACCTCGGCGATCTCGCCGCGATCGCGGGAGATCAGGGCGCCGACTTCCTGCTGGTGAACCCGATCCACGCGGCCGAGGTGACGAGCCCGATCGAGGCGTCGCCGTATCGGCCCGCGAACCGGCGCTTCCTCGCGCCGCTCTATGTGCGTCCCGAGGACATCCGCGAGGTCGCTTACCTGACCCCGACCGAGCGGGCGGTCGTCGAGGCCGCGCGGGCGCCGGTCGCCGCGTCCGATGACGACCCGACCCGCATCGACCGCGACGGCGTGTGGGCCGCCAAGCGCGCCGCCCTCGACGCGATCTTCACGGCTCCCCTCTCGCCCGGCCGCCGGATCGAGCTCGACGCGTTCGCCTCCCGCGAGGGGAAGGCGCTCGAGGACTTCGCCCTCTGGTGCGCGCTCGAAGAGCACTACGCCGGCGTCGCACCCGAGGATCGCCCCGCCGAGGCGTGGGACATCCACTCGCCCCTCGTCGCCGAGCTGCGCGACGAGCTCTCGGGCCGCGTCGACTTCCACATCTGGCTGCAGTGGATCGCCGATCAGCAGGTCGCGCGCGCGCAGGCGGCCGCGAAGGCGTCGGGTATGGCGATCGGGATCATGCACGACCTCGCCGTGGGCGTCCACACGGAGGGTTCGGATGCCTGGTCGCTCCGCGACCTGTACGCGCAGGGCATGTCGGTCGGTGCCCCGCCGGACATGTACAACCAGCAGGGGCAGACCTGGGATCAGCCGCCGTTCCTGCCGCACGCGCTCGCGGAGGTCGGCTACGGTCCGGTCCGCGACATGGTGCGCGCGCTCCTCCGGCACGCGGGGGCGCTGCGGATCGACCACGTCATCGGGCTCTTCCGGCTCTGGTGGATCCCCGCGGGGCTCTCGCCCGCCGCGGGAACGTACGTCCGCTACGACCACGAGGCGATGATCGGGGTGCTGACCCTCGAGGCGCAGCGAGCGGGGGCGGTGCTCATCGGCGAGGACCTCGGCAACGTCGAGCCGTGGGTGCGCGACTACCTGTCCGACCGCGGCATCCTCGGCACGTCCGTGCTGTGGTTCGAGCGCGAGGGCGACGGTTTCCGCCCGCCCGAGCAGTACCGGCAGGCGCTGCTCGCGACGGTCAACACGCACGACCTCCCGCCGACGGCGGGGTATCTCGCCGACGAGCATGTCGCGCTCCGCGCGCGGCTCGGGCTGCTCACCCGCCCCGTCGAAGAGGAGGTCGCCGACGCCGACGCCGAACGCGCCGCGATGCTCTCCCTCCTCCGCGAGCGCGGACTCATCGGTGAGAACCCGACGGAAGAGGACGTGATCGAGGCTCTGAACGTCCTCATCACGGCATCCCCCTCGGAGCTGCTCGGTGTCGCGCTGGTGGATGCCGTCGGCGAGCGGCGCACGCAGAACCAGCCGGGAACCGACAAGGAGTACCCGAACTGGCAGATCCCGCTCGCGGACGGGGACGGGCAGGCGGTGCTCCTCGACGACCTCGCGGAGAACGAGCGGTTCCTGCGACTGACCCGGGCGGTGGACTCGCATCTCTGACGTCGATGACGGAAACCGGACGACGGCTTTGCGCGACAAGAACGCATGCATAGCAACTAAACCGCCGTTATTGTTGCATTGTGGACCTCACAATGTTCGACACGCGATCTCCGGGATCCCTTGTGCCTATCCAGGGCACGCATCCCACGCTGGGCGCGTGGGCGTACTCCGCCTTCGTTCCCGATCCCCTCGCGGGCGACGCCCCGAGCCTGTCCGGCTCGACATACCTGGCCGTCGGGAACGCGCGAGCCGCGCTCGCGGCCCTGGACAGCACCACGCGTCAGCTGCCGAACCCGACGCTGCTTCGCTCGCCCACGCTTCGTCAGGAAGCGCAGAGTACTTCTGAGCTGGAAGGGACCTACTCACCGTTGCGCGACGTGCTCACCGCGGACGAGGACGACCCCGACACCGCGGAACTTGTGGAGGTCCTCAACTACGTGCGCATGGCCAACGCCGGCTTCGATGCCATCGCGAGAGGTCAGGGGCTCTCTCCCGCCTTTCTCAGCGAGTTGCAGGGAGTGCTCATGCGCGGCTCACCTCTTCATGCGGTCTCGGGTCGGCTGAGGGACACGCAGGTCGTGATCGGGGTGAGGTCGGACGCCGACCTCACCGGCATGCCGATCGAAGCGGCGCGCTTCGTTCCCGCACCCCCCGGCATCGCCCTCGAGACCGGGGTGTCGGACCTCATCGCCTGGATGCGCGCCGATCACTCCGATCGGATAGACCCCGTCGTCGCTGCGGCGATGTCCCACTACCAGTTCGAAACGCTACATCCCTTTCGTGACGGCAACGGTCGGCTGGGGCGCTATCTGATCGTCGTGCAACTGCTGACGAGCGGGGTGCTCTCCGAGCCCACCCTCACGGTCTCGCCGTGGTTTGAAGCGCGGCGCGCCGAGTACTACGACCGCCTGCTCCGTGTGAGCGCCGCCGGCGACTGGGACGGGTTCGTATCGTTCTTTGCGGAAGGCCTCCGAAGTGCCGCTGATCTGACCCGCCGGCAGATGGTCGCCCTCGTCGCTGTGCAAGGTGAACTCAAAGACAGGTTGCGCGGGGCTGGTGTTCGCGCCGAAACCACGCATGCGGTGGTGGACTTCGCCATCGCGAACCCGTCCTTCACTGTGCGCTCGGTCGAGCGCGCGCTCGGCCTCTCCTATCAGCGGGCGAACAAGATCATCCGGCAACTCGTCGAGCTCGACATACTCATGGAGCTGGATCCGACGGCCTATCGCAGGCGCTTCGTCGCCCCGCGTGTGATCGACCTCTTGACGGCCCGATAGACCCGGGCGGTGGATTCGCACCTCTGACGCACGGGCGACGCGCGCAACCGAATGCAACGTTGCGGTGCGTACAGTCTCCGGCATCCGAAACCGCGGCGACGGAAGCCGCGGAATCATGCGTCGAAGGAGACCACCATGACCATCGTCGAAGAAGGCGTCTCGAGCGTCTACGCCGCCCCGGGCCAGCGCGGAGCGCTCGCCGAGTACCGCTCGCGGTACGGCCACTACATCGGGGGCGAGTTCGTCGACCCCGTGAAGGGTCAGTACTTCGAGGACATCACCCCGATCACCGGCAAGCCGTTCACCGAGGTCGGCCGCGGCACCTCCGAAGACATCGACCGGGCCGTCGACGTCGCCTGGAAGGCGTTCGAGTCGTGGAAGAAGACGACGCCCGCCGAGCGCGCCAACATCCTCAACAAGATCGCCGACCGCATGGAGGCGAACCTCGAGTCGATCGCGGTCGCGGAGACGTGGGAGAACGGCAAGCCGATCCGCGAGACGCTCGCCGCCGACATCCCGCTCGCGATCGACCACTTCCGCTACTTCGCGGGCGTGCTCCGCGCGCAGGAAGGGTCGCTGAGCCAGATCGACGAGGACACCGTCGCGTACCACTTCCACGAGCCGCTGGGCGTCGTCGGCCAGATCATCCCGTGGAACTTCCCGATCCTCATGGCCACGTGGAAGCTCGCCCCGGCGCTCGCCGCGGGCAACTGCGTCGTGCTCAAGCCCGCGGAGCAGACCCCGGCATCCATCCTGTTCCTGTTCGAGATCATCGGCGACCTGCTGCCGGCGGGCGTCGTGAACATCGTCAACGGCTTCGGCATCGAGGCGGGCGCGCCGCTCGCGCAGCACAAGGGCATCCGCAAGGTGGCCTTCACCGGTGAGACGACGACCGGCCGGCTCATCATGCAGTACGCGTCGCAGAACCTCATCCCCGTGACGCTCGAGCTCGGCGGCAAGAGCGCGAACATCTTCTTCGAGGATGTCGCGCGGCAGAAGGATGCCTACTACGACAAGGCGCTCGAGGGCTTCACCTTCTTCGCGCTCAACCAGGGCGAGGTGTGCACCTGCCCGTCGCGCGCGCTGATCCAGCGGTCGATCTACGACCAGTTCCTCGGTGACGGCCTCGACCGCGTGTCGAAGATCGTGCAGGGGAACCCGCTCGACCCGGCCACGATGATCGGTGCGCAAGCCTCGAACGATCAGCTCGAGAAGATCCTCAGCTACATCGAGATCGGCAAGGCGGAGGGCGCGAAGCTCCTCGCCGGCGGCGAGCGGGTCGACCTCGGCGGCGAGCTGAGCGGCGGCTATTACGTGGCGCCGACGGTCTTCGAGGGGCAGAACTCCATGCGCATCTTCCAGGAGGAGATCTTCGGGCCGGTCGTCTCGGTCACCTCGTTCGACGACTTCGACGACGCGATCTCGACCGCCAACGACACCCTGTACGGCCTCGGGGCCGGAGTCTGGAGCCGCTCGGCCGACACGATGTACCGCGCGGGCCGCGGCATCGAGGCGGGACGCGTCTGGACGAACACCTACCACCAGTACCCCGCGCACGCGGCGTTCGGTGGGTACAAGCAGTCGGGCATCGGTCGCGAGAACCACCTGAAGATGCTCGACCACTACCAGCAGACGAAGAACCTGCTCGTGTCCTACGCCGAAGGCGCGATGGGCTTCTTCTGATGCACGACACACTCAGCAGGGTCGCCGTCACCGACGCGGCGGCGGCCCTGCTGCGCCAGCTGACGGGGCAGCACGGGAAGCTGATGTTCCATCAGTCGGGGGGATGCTGCGACGGCAGCGCCCCGATGTGCTTCCCCGTCGGGATGTTTCTGACCGGTCCCTCCGACGTGAAGCTCGGCGAGCTCGACGTGGGCCTCGACGACCCCATCGAGGTCTTCATCTCGGCGGCGCAGTTCGAGTACTGGAAGTACACGCACCTCACGATCGACGTCGTGCCGGGGCGTGGTGCCGGGTTCAGCGTGGAGGGCCCGACGGGGAACCGCTTCATCATCCGCAGCCGCATGCTGACGGATGCCGAGCTCGACGCGTTCGGGCTGGCATCCGCGCCGGGATCCGGCGAGTCTGCGCCCTGACACCTCACGGAGACAGGCGATCTCACCGAGACAGGACCAGGCGGCCCAGAACGACCTTCCTTCGTGAGATCGCCTGTGTTGGTGAGGTGAGAAGGAACTCGCCGCGCGTGGAGTTGTTCTGCCGCCCTGCGGGACGGACGTGCGTCACGGATCCTCCGGAGCGAGCCACAGCTGGGGGGAAGCCGCGAGGACGATCTCGACGGCACGGTCCACATCCGTCGCTCCCGTGCGTAGCCACTCCTCGACGGCGCCGATCGTCCCCGCCGCGGCGTAGGCCACGGCCATGCTCACCGCGACGGGGTCGCCTGCGATCTCGCTCGGCACGAGCTCGGGGCGGCGCGCCAGGAGATCGGTGAGGCCCGCACGGAGGGATCGATCGAGCCAGTGCCGGACGGGGGCGATCAGGAGCGGGTTCATGGCGTGGCGATAGACCAGGGCCCGATCGGCGACGTGTGTGAGCAGCGCACGCTCGGCGACTCCGACCGGCTCCGTGGGGGGCACGCGAGCCAGGGCGGCCTCGAGCTCCTCTCCGAGGGCTGCCGCGAGCAGGTCGGCGACCGAGGGCGCATGCCGGTAGAACGTCTCGCGAGTGACGCCGGCGCGGCGGCAGAGCTCGGCGACGGTGATGTCGGCGACGGGACGCGCGGCGGCGAGCTCGAGGGCTGCGGCACGCAGGAGCGTCCTTGAGCGTACGAACCGGGCATCCATACCGGGACTGTAGTGGACTCCGGATTTATCTGACATGTGTCCGATAACAGGAGTAGGCTGAGAGTGCGGCGCCGACCGCGGCGCCGGTCACGGATCGACGCCACAGTGGCGCCGGAAAGGGGTTGTGTCATGGCTCGTTTCGAGGGAAAGGTCGCGGTCGTCACCGGCGGCGTGTCCGGCATCGGCGCGGCGATCACGCGTCGACTGGTCGACGAGGGCGCGAGCGTGTTCGTCGCCGACATCAACGCCGACGCCGTCGCCGCCGCGCCGGAGACGTTCGGCCCCGCAGTCGAGGGAATGGTCACCGACATCACCGACGAGGCCGCGATGGAGGCGCTCTTCGCCGCCGCCGTCGAGAAGTTCGGCACCATCGATGTCGTCTTCAATGTCGCGGGCGGCTCGAAGGCGGGCCCGATCATCGAGACCGACCTCGCCACGTGGGACTTCAACATCAGGCTCAACCTGTACGGCGCCTTCCTCGGCACCAAGCTCGGTGCGAAGCAGTTCCTCTCGGAGAAGAAGACGGGCAGCATCGTCAACATCGCCTCGCTCAACTCACAGGTGCCCATGTTCGGCGGCGCCGGCTACTCCACCGCGAAGGCAGGCGTCGTGATGCTCACCCGCAACGCCGCCCTGGAACTTGCGGCCGAGGGTATCCGCGTGAACGCGGTTTCCCCCGGACTCGTCTCGCCCCTCTGACGGGCGGCCTCGTTCAGGTTCCGGGTGTGATGGATGCCTACCTCGAGCGCATCCCGGCCGGACGCCCTGCCGCGCCCGAGGAGATCGCGGCCGTCGCGCTCTTCCTCGCCTCGGACGACGCGTCCTACGTCAACGGCGAGAACATCCTCGTCGACGGTGCGTGGAACACGAGTGGCTACCCCGACCTGCGCAAGGCGCTCGCGGCGCTGCAGGGATGAGTGCGCCGATCGGCATCGACGACGGTCACGGGATGTAGGGGGCCGGCGGAGGGTGACGGGCGCAAGAAGGGGACAATGGTCCCCATGGCCTCCGCACGCACGACTCGTCGACGCCCCGCCCGCCCCGGCGACGTCGTCGGGAAGGTCGCCGCCGGCGCCATCGGCGCCCTGCTGCTCACGGCGTGCAGCCCGAGCGGGATGACGGTGCGCCCGAACCCTGAGACCTCGGGTACCCCGGCACTCGTCGTCGGCACGACGGAGCGCATCGGCTCCCTCGACCCCGCCGGCCCGACAGACCCGGCGTCCGCACTCGTCCAGGCGCAAGTGCTGCCGACCCTGCTGCGGCAGTCGGATGCCGGGGGCGACGCCATCCCCGACCTGGCAGAGACCGCGGAGTTCACCGCTCCCGACGAGTACACCGTGACCTTGCCCGGCGGGCTTCATTGGGCGAACGGACACGAGCTCACGAGCTCGGACGTCGCGTTCTCGATCGACCGCCTCCGCGAGATCGACGACCCGAACGGCGCGGCGGCGCTGCTGGAGCGCGTCACAGACGTCGACACCCCGAACGCGCAGACGATCGTCTTCACACTCGTCGACGACGATGACGAGTCCTTCCCGCTCGCCCTGACAGGCGCCGCCGGGACCGTGGTGGACGAAGAGGTCTTCGCTCCCGACGCGCTCACCCCTGACCGGGACATCGTCGACGCCGACGCGTTCGGGGGCGCCTACCGCATCACCTCGTGGGATTCGGAAGGCCTCGTCGAGTTCACGCCGTACATCGACGGGGCGCGCACGCAGCGCGACGACGGCGACGATGAGGAGGGGCAGGACGGGGAGGACCAGGAAGATCAGGACGAGCAGGAGGAGGATGCCTCGCCGCGCGGCGTCGTCATCCTCACGCGGTTCGACACGTCGGAGAATCTGGCGCTCGCCCTGCGGCAGGGCGACGTCGACGTCGCCTTCCGCGGGTTGTCGCCGGCCGACCTCGCGGCCGCGCGCGGCGGCGCGTCGCAGAGCGTGATCGAGGGACCCGTGCGCGATGTGCACGCGCTCGCGTTAGGCGGCGACGGTCCGCCGCCCGCGGTTCGCGAGGCCATCGCGCTGCTCGTCGACCGCGACGAGCTCGCCCGGGCCGGCTACTCGGGCCTCGATGCGCCGCTGTTCGCCTTCCTCCCCGACGAGGTCGAGGGATCGCTCGACCTGTTCCGCACGGGCGACGTCGACGGCGCGGGGGGCCCGGATGCCGCGCAGGCGCGCGAGGCGCTCGACGCCGCCGGCATCCCCCTGCCCGTCGATCTCGAGATCACCGTCGACGCGGCGTATGCCGGCGACCCGATCCGCGATGTGCTCCGGGTGCTCGAGGCGCAACTCGAACGCGACGGGCTCTTCGCCGTGGAGCTGACGGAGCCGGCACCCGCGACGCCCTCTCCCACGCCCACGATCACGGCAACCCCCACGGCCACGCCGAATCCCACCCGGACCGCGAGCCCGACGCCCGCCGAACGGTCCGCGCCTCCCGTGTTCGCACGGAGCGTGGTCCCCGACTCGGCCGATCCGCTCGCGACGCTGCTGCCGTTTCTGCGGCTCGATGACCGCGCCCCGACGCAGCAGGGCGATCTCGATCTGGGCGCTCTGCAGCGCCGGCTCGCCGCCGATGCGGTTGCGATCCCGCTTCTGCAGGGCGCGCAGACGGCGGTGGTGCGGGACGGCGTCACCGGCGTCACCCTCGACGGATCCGCACGCCTGCGGTTCGAGCAGATCCGGTTCGCGGCGAACGGCGGGTAATGCTCGCCGCCCAGCGGTCGGGCTCGGCGCAGGCGACGGGTCCTGCTCAGAACAGCGTGGCGCTCAGATACAACACGCCGTAGAGGCCCGCGACGATGACAACGGCGGCGAGCGAGACGGTGCGCACGAAGCGGAGGCGTAAGCGCCGGCCCGGAAGCTCGACCGCTCGCGGGGGCGGCGTGATCGTCGCCGGGTCGATCGGTGCGGGCGTCGCGATGCCGTCGGAGGCGGCACGTGTATCGCGCCAGCGTTCCCACTGTGCCAGCTTGACGTCGAGGGTGGCGGTCACCGAGAACAGCCACTCCCACGTCTCCGGATCGAGCGTCGACAACGGTCGCCGGGAATAGAGGAAGAGCCAGTCGTCGACGATCTCGATGTCGAAGGCGGCGGCGCGGTCGATGAATCGCGTCATGATGTCGGGCGTGAACAGGTAGAGGGCGTCGCGCTCGTAACCACGTGGGCAGTAGAGCGTGAAGAAGCGGTCGAAATCGCCTTCGAGCCGGAGGCGCTGCCGGCGGTCGATGCGCGTGGGCAGGTTCGAGCGCAACAGGGAGTCGTTGCCTCGGGAGACAGCGCGATCGCGAGGATCGACACCGTCGGACCGCCGATGAGGAGGCTGAGGATGATCGAGGTCACGACGGCGCCGCGGAGCGATTGTGCCCGGTAACGGGGCCACCGCCCTTCACGTCGCAGGCGTTTCGCGTACGCGCGCGCCAGGTCGGCGTCGTAAGGCTCGGTCAGGGCGGACGTGTCCAGCGCGGTCGATTCCGAGATCCTCACGCGACCATTCTGGGTGAACGGAGCCGGGCGCAGCACGGGGATGCGCGACGCACCGGGAAGAGTGCCCGCGGCGCTACGATCGCGGCATGGTCGAGAAGGCGACGTCCCGCCGGGGAGACGAGGCACTGAGCCCGGAACGGACTGCGGCGTTCATCGACGCGGCCGTCGCCATCGCGATGACGCTGCTCGTCCTGCCGCTGATGGAGAGCGTCACCGATCATGCCGACATCGATGAGCACACGGCCGCGGCGTGGTTCGGAGACCACCAGCAGCAACTGATCAGCTTCGTCATCAGTTTTGTGATGATCCTGATGTTCTGGATGATCCATCACCGGTTGTTCCGGCGCGTCACTGCGGTGCCGTCGGGACTCATGTGGCTCGTCGGCGCGTGGCTGCTGACGATCGTCTGGCTGCCGGTCGCGACCGCGATGTCGGGCGCATTCCCCGCAGACGACGCGCTCACGCGAGCGGTCTACATCGGCAGCCTCCTGCTGGTGAGCGTCGCATCGTTCGTCATCCGCCTCTATCTGCGGGCGCACCCCGAGATCGACGGGCGCGCCGAGGCGAACGCGCGTGACGGGCTCGCGCTCGATTCGTCGCTCATCCTCCTGTTCGGCATCGCGCTCGTCGTGTCGGTGCTCGTGCCGCAGATCGGCTATTGGTCGCTGCTCATCATGTTCTTGAGTGGCGTGACCCAGCGGCTTCTGCGCCGGCTCTGGCGCTGACCCGGCATCCGAACTGCTGAGCGAACCGTCGCGGGCGCGAGGCTCCGTTCACGACGGGAAGAACATCGCGCGCAGGCCCAGCACCGCAGCGATCCCCAGGGAGATGAGGACGACGACCGTCGGCCACGGAAGCGTGCGCCGCAGTCGCCGGCCGGGGGGTGCGACGCCGATCGGGAGCGGTTCGAGGGGTGAACGGCGGTCGGCGGAGTCCTCGAGGCGCTCATCGCGCCAGCGTTCCCACTGGTCGATCTTCTCGGTCAGCGCCTCGATGACCGAAAGGATCCACCGCCACCGCTCCGGATCGGTCGTCGAGAGGTCGCTCGTGCTGTAGAGGAACACCCAGTCATCGACCAGCTCGATATCGAGGCTTGCGGCGTTGTCGATCACGCGCGCCATGATGTCGGGGGTGAAGAGATAAAGTGCGTCGCGTTCGTAGCCGACCGGGCACGACAGCGAGAAGTGGCGGTCGAAGTCGCCCTCGAGGCTCAGGGTCTGCGCACCGGCGAAGGCGATCGGTGTGGACGCGCGGGCGAGGCTTCCGTTCTTCCGCGCGTCGAGCACGATGTGCGGCAGCTCGTTGCGCACACGGAACGCCGCGTACCCCCACCGGGCGACAACGTCGACACGACCGCTTTCGATGCGGTAGCGGAGGGACCCGACCTCGACATGACGCGGGCGATCGTACGAGACGACGTCGAGGCATTCGCTCTCGGCGGTGATCTGGAAGAGCATCCCGGGGTAGCGCGGAAAGCGGCGGAGCGCCGTGTAATTCAGTCCGTTCGCCTGCGCGAACCGGCTCAGTCGCAGACGTCGTGCGGCGCTTCCTGGGCGGGCGGCGCGCAGAAGGCGCGCGGCGACGAAGGATGCCCCCACGCACATCCCCGCGGAGAACAGTGCGAAGACCGCCGGCCCGAGTTGCGGGGGTGGGGCCGCAGGCGACAGGTACGAGAACCACACCAGAGCACCCGCGAACACACCGCTGCCGACCGCTGTCGCGATCATCAGCGCGACCTGCCACGGCGAGAACCATCGCGCGGGCAGCTCGCGCGCCGCGGCGAGCCGGTCGGTGAATCCCCGCACGTCGTAGCGATCCAGCGGCTCCGTGAGCGCCCGCGTGTCGAGCGTCTCGGGGGAAGGTGCCCGGCGCATGGTCAGGGCGACCCGAACATGTCGACGGCCTGCGCGTAGATCCACACTCCGAAGAACAGGACCGCGAGCAGCAATCCGATCCACGAGAACCGGCGCCTGAGGCGGCGTCCCTGCGGCGCGACCCCGGGCGGCGGGGACAGGAGCGGAACGGGTGCGGCGGCGGTGGCCGAGGCATCCGTCACGGGCACGGCTGCCGGCGGGGCCGCGAGCCGGTCGTCGCGCCAGCGCTCCCACTGCGCGAACTTGTCACTGAGCGCCCCGACGACCGAGAAGAGCCACGCCCACCGGGCCGAGTCGAGCGTCGAGACGAGCGAGCGCGTGTAGAGGAACATCCAGTCGTCGACGATCTCGACGTCGAGGACGGCGGCCTGGTCGATGAAGCGCGCCATGATGTCGGGCGTGAAGAGATAGAGGGCGTCGCGCTCGTAGCCGGCGGGGCAGTACAGCGTGAAGTGTTGGTCGAAGTCGCCCTCGAGTCCGAGGCGCTGCGACGTGGCGAAGGATGCCGGAAGGTTCGATCCGAACAGGCCGTTGTTCGATCGGGCGTCGAGCACGATGTGCGGCAGCGGTGTCGAGAGCCGGACGGCGACGTACCCCCAGTGGTGCGTCGACTCGTTCTTGCCCGACCCGGTCTTGTAACGGAAGTTCCCGAACTCGGCGAACCGCGGGTGTGTGCCGCGCACGGCGTCGGTGGCGGCGCGGGTGTGCCCGAGCGAGAAGATCATGCCGGGCAGCGGCGGGTCGTCGATCTCGGCGTACCAGGTCATGCCGTTCGCCTGCGCGAACCGGTCGAGCCGGTAGGCGCGGATCCCGCTCGACCCGATCCGCCCGGTCGCGAACGCCCAGATGAGCGCGGCGACGACGCCCGCGACGACGAGGAGCACGAGCGTTCCCCCGACCGCCGCCGCGCTTCCCACACCCGAAAGGAGGAGCCCCACGACGATCTGGGTGAAGGTCGTCCCGAAAACGAAGAGGAAGAACACGCCGACCACGATCGCCACCACGATCCTGCCGACCGGCAGCGGCGGCATCCGACCGGCTGCGCGCAGCGCCCGCACGTAGGCGCGGACCGTGGCACGGTCGACCGGCTCGACGAGCGGGCGAGCGTCGAAGAAGGCCTGGGGCGCGGATGCCTCGGGAGCGCTCATGCGCCTCACGCTACCGGGCCGTCCGGGCGCATTCGGCGGAGAGCGCGCGCGTCCGCTAGACTGTTGTGGTTGTCTGCCCGCGCTCCGCCGCGGACACGACACGTGCATCAACCCTCCTGATGCCGGGAAATGCCCGGCATCCGTTCTAGTCCGAAGGAGGTGGGTTAGTGACGCACTCACACCAGTACGAGCTCATGGTCATCCTCGACCCCGAGATCGACGAGCGTCAGGTCGCCCCCAAGCTCGACGGGTTCCTCAAGGTGATCACCGGTGACGGTGGCACGATCGAGAACGTCGACGTCTGGGGCAAGCGCCGCCTGGCATACGAGATCCAGAAGAAGAACGAGGGCATCTACGCCGTCGTCAACTTCACCGCCACGAGCGAGACCACGCAGGAGCTCGACCGTCAGCTGAAGCTGAACGAGCAGATCATGCGTACCAAGGTCCTGCGCGCCGAGGAGGCGATCGCCCAGGTCGCCGCCGAGAAGGAGCGCGCCGAGGCCAAGGCCGCCCGCAAGGCAGCGAAGGCGTAACGGACGATGGCCGGCGAGACCGTCATCACCGTCGTGGGCAACCTCACGGCAGACCCCGAGCTGCGTTACACGCAGAACGGCCTGCCCGTCGCGAACTTCACGATCGCGTCGACGCCCCGCACGTTCGACCGTCAGGCGAACGAGTGGAAGGACGGCGAAGCGCTGTTCCTCCGCGCGTCGGTCTGGCGTGACTTCGCCGAGCACGTCGCCGGTTCGCTGACGAAGGGTGCCCGCGTCATCGCGACCGGTCGCCTGAAGCAGCGTTCGTACCAGGACCGCGACGGCAACAACCGCACCGCGATCGAGCTGGAGGTCGACGAGATCGGCCCCTCGCTGCGGTACGCGACCGCGCAGGTGACCCGCGCCGCCTCTTCGGGCGGCGGCGGTGGCGGCAACTACGGGGGCGGCCAGCAGTCGCGCCCGCAGGTGCAGCAGGAGGAGCCGTGGGCGACTCCCGGCTCCGCCGCACCGGATGCCTGGTCGGCTCCCGGCTCCTACGGCGACGACACGCCGTTCTGATTCACACTCTCTCCCGGTCGTTGAGCGAGCGCCGCAGGCGCGAGTCGAAACGTCGGAACAACTCGTAAGGAATACCAATGGCTGGAAAGGCTACCGGCGATCGCCGCAAGCCGCGGAAGGGCGCGAAGAACGCCGCCCCCGCGAAGGCGATCCGCGTCGGCGTCATCGACTACAAGGATGTCGCCACTCTTCGCAAGTTCATCTCGGAGCGCGGCAAGATCCGCGCCCGTCGTATCACCGGTGTCTCGGTGCAGGAGCAGCGTCTGATCGCCAAGGCGATCAAGAACGCGCGCGAGATGGCGCTCCTGCCTTACGCCGGCGCTGGCCGCTAAGGAGCACCCATCATGGCAAAGCTGATTCTCACGAACGAGGTTGCCGGGCTCGGAAGCGCCGGCGACGTCATCGAGGTCAAGAACGGGTACGCCCGCAACTACCTCATCCCGCAGGGCTTCGCCGTGGCCTGGAGCCGCGGTGGCGAGAAGCAGGTGGCGTCGATCCGCGCCGCCCGTGACGCCCGTGCGATCCACGACCACGAAGAGGCCGTGGCCCTCAAGGACTCCCTCGAGGCCAACAAGGTCAAGCTGTCGGTCAAGGCCGGCAAGGAAGGCCGCCTCTTCGGCGCCGTCAAGACCGCCGATGTCGCCGACGCCGTCAAGGCTGCAGGCCTCGGTGACCTCGACAAGCGCAAGATCCACATCACCGCGCCGATCAAGGCCGTGGGCGAGCACGAGGCGACCGTTCGCCTCCGTGACGACCTCACCGCCGTGATCACCCTGCAGGTGGTCGCCGCGAAGTAATCCTTCGCTGCTGAGCGGATGCCGTGACACCTCCCCGACGGGAGGGTCACGGCATCCGTCGTTCGCGGGGGTCGACTCCAGCGACCCGTTCGACGGAGGCCTGGAGCCACGTCGTGTACTGGTCCCGCGACCAGCCCGACCCTTCGACGAGCTGCTGGTATCCCTCGGGCGAGAGCAGGAAGGACAGTTCGGCAGCGGTGCGCGTGCGATCGTCGAACCGTGCGCCCCGGTCGGCGAGCTCGTCGACGAGGCGCAGGTAGTCGGCGCGGCGATGGGTGAGGATCGCCTCGAGGGCGTCGGCGACCTGCGGGTCCGACATCGCGGCGCCCAGGAGAACCGTCCATAGCGCGTGGCCGCGGGCGTTCGCGTCGGCGATGACGCCGAGGACCGCGGGGAGGAAGTCGTCGCCCTCGCCGACGCGGAGGTCGCTGGCAACAGGGGCGTCAGCGAGGCTCTGCTGTCCCTCCGCGCCGGCGAAGAGCATCTCGAACGCGGCGATGAGAAGCTCGGCCTTTCCGGCTGCAGCCTTGACCGTCTCCGCCGAGACACCCGCTTCCCGTGCGATCGCGGTCATGGTCGTGGCCTGATAGCCGTGCCGGGAGAACAGCTCTCCTGCCGCTCGGATGACACGGGCGCGCGTCTCCTGCGCTTGGCGCTCGCGCAGCGCGGAGCGGTACGCACGTGGGACAGGCTCGGAATCCACTATTGACTACCTTTCCAGGGTGGTGAATACTCTGACGGGTAATCCGAATCTATCTCAAAGGACCCGCTCATGTCGACGCTGCTCGTCTGCTGCACCCCGGCCCACGGTCACGTGCTTCCGCTTCTCACCATCGCGCGACACCTGCGCGCACAGGGACATCGCGTGCTCTTTCTCACGAGCGAGCGGTACGCGGCGCGCGTGCGAGACGCGGGTGTCGAGTTCGTGCCTCTCCCGTCCGCCGCCGACGTCGATCTCGACGACGCCGGATCGTTTCCGGGGCGTGCCGGTCTGACCGGCACCGCTGCGCTCCGCTTCGACATGCTCAACCTGTTCCTGCGTCCGGGCGCCGCCCAGTTCGACGCGGTGCGCGAGATCCTCGTCACCGAACCGATCGATGCCGTCCTGGCTGAGCCGCTCTTCGTCGGCGCCGTGCTTCTCACGGAGCTGCCTCGCGCCCAACGTCCGCCGGTGATCGCGCTCGGCATCTTCCCGCTGGGCGTCCACAGTCGGGACACGGCGCCGTTCGGACTGGGCATCCCGCCCCTGCGCGGAGCGATCGGACGACTGCGCAACGCCGCGCTCACGGCGATCTCGACGCGTGTCGTGTTCGCGCCGGTGAGTGCGGAAGCGAACCGAATCTCCGTCGACCGGGTGGGACACCCGCTCAGCCGGTTCTTCCTCGACTGGCACTCGGGGGCGGATGCCGTGGTGCAGTTCACCGTGCCGGAGTTCGAGTATCCCCGCACCGACCTGCCGGCGAGTGTGCGCTTCGTCGGACCGTTGCCGACGACGCCCACGAACTCGGAGGTTCCCGCCTGGTGGGAGGACCTCTCGAGCGGGCGCCCGGTGGTGCATGTGACGCAAGGGACCGTCGCCAACACCGACCTCGATCTGCTGATCGGACCGACGATCGAGGCGCTGGCGGACAGCGACGCGCTGGTCGTCGTGAGCACGGGCGGGCGCCCTCTGGATGCGCTGGGTGGCCCACTTCCGGAGAACGTCCGTATCGCGAGCTACCTCTCGTACGACCGCCTTCTTCCCCTTGTCGATGTGGTCGTCACGAACGGTGGGTACGGCGGGGTGCAGCAGGCGCTGGCGCACGGCATCCCGCTCGTCGTGGCCGGGCAGACCGAGGACAAGGTGGAGGTGACGGCGCGGGTCGGCTGGTCGGGTGCGGGCATCAACCTGCGCACACAGAGCCCGACGCCCGCCGCGGTGCGCCGCGCGGTGAGGAAGGTGCGCGAAGAGCCCGGCTACGCCGCTCGGGCGGGGGAACTCGCCGCGGCGTTCGCGGGGGCCTCCGCGCTCGAGGGACTTGATGCCGTCCTCACCGAGCTCGCCGACGTGCCGATATCGCCGTCGTCTCCGTCGCGGGCCTGAGCGCCGCCGCGCGGCCCTCGCGCCCGAGGCATCCGCTCCGCCATACTGTCCCTCATCCGACGAAGATGGGCCGAGGTGGAGGGCGCGTGGCCGAGAACGGAACGACGCCGGGCAAGTTCGTCGCACGGCTGATCTGGGTCGTCATCGGGGTGCTCGTCATCGGGCTCGGGCGCGGTCTGCTGAAGGCGATCAACGTCGGCGTCGACCCCTACACCGCGGCCAACATCGGCATCAGCAACCTGATCGGCTGGGACCTCGGCAGCTACCAGCTGCTGAGCAACATCGTCCTGTTCATCCCGATGCTCATCTGGGGGCGCAAGTACATCGGCATCGGCAGCATCGTCAA
This sequence comes from Microbacterium sp. bgisy203, assembly GCF_057706945.1. Classification (NCBI taxonomy): domain Bacteria; kingdom Bacillati; phylum Actinomycetota; class Actinomycetes; order Micrococcales; family Microbacteriaceae; genus Microbacterium; species Microbacterium sp. bgisy203. The sequence goes on from NZ_JBYIPF010000010.1 coordinate 55,548, forward strand.
CATGGTGTTCGCGGGGTATGCGATCCAGTTCTTCGCCGGCATCCTGACCCCGCTCGTGCCGGACGACCCGAAGCCGGTCGTCACGATGGTGCTGTTCGTCGTCGGCATCCTGGTGTTCGCGTTGGGAGCCTCGCTGTATTTAACGGCCGCGCTCGGCACGTCGCCGTACGACGCGCTCGCACCGATGATCGTCGACCACACGGGCGCGAAGTACCGTGTGGTGCGCACGGTGCAGGATGTCTTCTTCCTGCTTCTCGCCGTCGTCTTCCAGGGCGCGATCGGCGTCGGGACGATCGTGACGGCGTTCTTCACGGGGCCGCTCATCGAGTTCTTCACGCAGAAGGTGTCGACGCCGCTCATGGCGTCGGTTCTGCCGCCCGCGACGGTCGACGAGCCCGTCTCGACCGCGGGCCCCGTGGAGGAGACCGAGGGCGGGAAGGCCGCCTCGGCCTGAGCGAGATCAGGCGTCACAGGGTATTGACAAAACCCCGGATCGTCCGACGGCTCTGCGCGGAGTTGTCCCCACCTTGGTGGGGATCGTCGAACCTTCAACCCGCACTTCAACCACATTGCCCATCCACAGGGTGTGGAACAGGAAATACCTGGTCAAGCCGAAATAGAAATGTGATGTGTGGGCGAATCCCGGGCGTTTTCCACACCTGTTGTCCACATGACGTGCGGCGTTTCGCGCACATTCTCCACACAGTTATCCACAGGGCGGTTTGCGGGTGTCGGAACCCCTCCCTAACGTTGCGGGAGGTTCCTCGACGGAGCCATGGGTGGAGCCGGGGAGCGGCTCGAAGAGGAGGCGCTGCATGTCGATCGCGGACATCCCGGAAGAGCGCCTCGGGGGGCCGCGAGACCGCAGCAACGACCGCACGCCGCCGCACGATCTGCTCGCTGAGCAGTCGACGCTCGGTGGCATGCTGCTGTCGGCGGATGCCGTGGCCGACGTCGTCGAGTCGCTGCGCGGCACCGATTTCTACGTGCCCAAGCACGAGCTCATCTTCGAGGCGATCCTCACCCTGTACTCCCACGGCGAGCCGACGGATGTCATCACCGTCACCGACGAGCTGATCAAGACCGGCGACCTGCAGCGCGCGGGGGGCGCGGATTATCTGCACTCGCTGACGTCGATCGTGCCCACGGCGGCGAACTCGTCGTACTACGCGTCGATCGTGCGCGAGCGGGCGCTGCTGCGTCGCCTCGTCGAGGCCGGAACGCGCATCGTGCAGATGGGCTACAACGGTCAGGGCGAGGCGCTTGACCTCGTGAACAACGCGCAGGCCGAGATCTACTCGGTGACGGGCGCGGAGCAGGCCGAGGACTACGTGCCGCTTCAGGTCGCGGTGGATGCCGCGATGGAGGAGATCGACGCAGCGCGCGGGCGCGACGGGCAGATGACCGGTATCCCCACCGGCTTCGCGGGGCTCGACCAGCTGACGAACGGCCTGCACCCGGGCCAGATGATCGTCGTGGCGGCGCGGCCTGCCATGGGCAAATCGACGCTGGCTCTGGATTTCGCGCGCGCTGCGGCGATCAAGGCGAACCGGCCTACCGTGTTCTTCTCCCTCGAAATGGGCAAGAGCGAGATCGCGATGCGTCTCATGAGCGCTGAAGGCGCCGTGCCGCTGCAGTCGATGCGCAAGGGCACGCTCGACAACCGCGATTGGACGACGATCGCGTCCACGCGCGGACGCATCAACGACGCGCCGCTCTACATCGACGATTCGCCGAACATGACGCTCGTCGAGATCCGCGCGAAGTGCCGCAAGCTCAAGCAGCGCGTGGGGCTCGAGATGGTTGTGATCGACTACCTGCAGCTCATGACGAGCGGCAAGCGGGTCGAGAGCCGTCAGCAGGAGGTGTCGGAGTTCTCGCGTGCGCTGAAGCTGCTCGCGAAGGAGCTGCAGGTTCCGGTGATCGCGCTGTCGCAGCTGAACCGTGGACCCGAGCAGCGTGCCGACAAGAAGCCCGCGATCAGCGACCTGCGCGAGTCGGGCTCGATCGAGCAGGATGCCGACATGGTGATCCTCCTGCACCGCGAGGCCGCCTACGAGAAGGACAGCCCTCGCGCCGGCGAGGCCGACCTGATCGTCGCGAAGCACCGCAACGGTCCGACCGACACGGTGACGGTCGCGTTCCAGGGTCACTTCTCGAGGTTCACGGACATGGCTCCGGGGGACTTCGGGTAGTTGTTGTAGGTTTTTTTTGAAGTTGTCCATTTCGCAGATGAAATGTCCACGGTGTGTCCATCTGGACATTTCGGGCTTCGAAGTGCTGCGCGCCCACCGTCTACGAGTCAGCTGTGGTCGGCCATTGCTGGTAGCAGCGCCGCGAGTTCTGGTGTCCCATACGTAAGGAAGACCAGGTCGGCGTCGTCGCTCTCATCCCAGGTAGCACGATCGAATGTCACCGGCAGCGGGGCGAGCGGCGACGGCTCGAAGTACTCCTCGATGTCGTGCACTCCATCGTCTCTCAGGAAGGACAGAGCTGAGAGCGCTTCCGCCGGAGGCTTGAGCCAATACACGCGAGGACGGGAAGGGTCGGGCTCGAAAGCGTCGCTGGTAAGGCCGTTCACCGTGAGCACACGTTCCAAGTCTCGCAGAGAAGTGCCGCCCTCCAGCGTTGGCGGCTGCTTGATCCGACCGCCATCGCCGGCTTCGCCCATGTCGTCGTTGCCGACAGGCTCATTCTTGATGTCCTCGACCTGCTGTCGAATCTGTCCGACTTCGGAGTCGATCTCGGTGGCCGTCGCGTGGCCAGTCAACGCCAAACGCTCGATGGCCTTCTCAATATTGGCGAGCACTGGGGCTGCGTCGCCCACGATATCGGTGAAGTCACCGTAGTCCTCGGCGATGCCCTTGTAGACCTGCTCCTCGACGGTGTCAGCGTAGAAGTAGTTGCTGATGCGAATGTCCTTGTATGACGCACCGATGCGGTCGACGCGCCCGATTCGCTGCTCGACGCGCATGAGGTTCCAGGGCATGTCGTAGTTGATAAGTCGCCCGGACGTTTGCAGGTTCAGACCTTCACTCATGGAGTCTGTGCCGATGAGGACCTCAAGCTCGCCACTGCGGAACCTGGTCTTGATCTCCGACTTCGTAACCTCGTTCCAACTCCCAGACTCGACGTTGTAGACCTCACCACCCCGGCCCGAGTAGCAGCCAAGTCGGCGGTACCCCGCCGTGAGCAGGCGCTCGCGGACGTAGTCCATCGTGTCGGCGTACTGCGTGAAGACAACCACCGACGAGTACGTGTTCAGTGCCTCGGTCACGTCGGCAACGAGTTTGCTGGCCTTGCTGTCTTCGCCGGTGATGCTGTCCAGGTCTTGGAGGAATGACTTGAGTTCGGCGATCTCATCGCGGAGTCGATCGGCCCTCGTATCGAACGCCTCCGGCTCGAACAGCGAGCCTTCGACATCTACGTTGTCGTCGTCGGTGAGCAGCTCAGCGAGGTTCTTGCCGTCCTCCAGCACACTCAGCCTACGGCGAAGAGACCGTTTGATCGCTTCGAACGAAGATGTCAGTCGGCGGCGATAGACAGTCATGATGAACCCGAGTGCCTGATTGCCCGCCTCGGCCATGTACGCGTTGTAGTGGCGACGGATGTACTCCTCGATCCGCTCGTACAGGCGTCGCTCGTTCGGTTGCAGGGGGATGAACTCGTCTTTGACGTGGCGATACGGGATCACCACGTCGTCAGGGATGATCCCCGCTGCCTGGTACTCGCGCATGGTCTTTCGAGTGTTACGGAAGACGCGATCCCGCATCGGAGTGTGGCGACGGAGCCACTTGTCCATCCACTCGGACGTCTCGTTCGGAAACTTGGCCTTCAGGTCTGCGCTCGGCGGGTTCCCCGCTAGAGCTGTGACCACGTACGCGCCCGTCCAGCCGAGTGCGTCGTCGATCTCCCGTTCGAGGTCAGCGTCCCGCTCGGCCTGTGGGTCGGCGAAGTAGTCCTCCAGCATCGCGCACAACAGGTCCCAGTGCCGGTGCATCGGGTCGATTGCGAGCAGCTTGAAGTACCGAATGAAGTCCTCGGCGCTGACGCCCCACCGACCCTTGAGCCCGAGCAGGGAGATCAAGTCCCAGGCTTCATGAGGGTTCATCTGCATCGGTGTTGCCGTGGCGAGGTACAGCGCCCGCCACATCTCCTTGTCGCGCATCTCTTGAAGTAGCGCCAACAATGAGTTCGGAGTGTCGGTCGGCTTGGAGCCGCGTCGCCGGGCGTGATGAGCCTCGTCAACCAGGACAACGTCCCACGGGCCGGCGTCGAGTATCTGCCGCCGGCGGTCGCGACGGCGAGCAAGGTGCGACGAAGCGAGCACGATGGGGAACGCGGACCACGGATTCGCGTTCGGATCGACGGGGATTGGTTCATCGTGACGATCTACGAAAGCACCCTTGTCGAAGCGGGCAACATCGAGGTTCATCTTCTCGTGGAGTTCCTCTTGCCACTGCTTCATCACGGAGGCGGGGACGAGCAGCAGTGCCTTCTTCGCCCGGCCTGATGTGAAGAGTTCGCGGAGGACCATGCCCGCTTCCACGGTCTTGCCGAGCCCAACCTCGTCGGCGAGCAGGTAGCCGCGCGGGTAGGTGCTCACGACACGGCTGATGAGCTCGGCTTGGTGCGGAAGGGGCTGCGCCCATGCTGATCCGACGCCCGTCCAGGGCGATTCACGCGGCGCGTCACGCAATGCGACGAGCTCGTCCCACGCTGCCTCGACATCGAACTCCTCGGTGTCGTCTTCCGACGAGGTCGGCGCCTCCACAGGCTGCAAGACAACGCCGGGTGGTAGTGGCGGGGTCTCGGGTGCGTGCTCGATGAGGTGCATCCGCACTGCCGACGGCAGGTCTATGACTGCCCATCCTGCATCAGCGTTGTCGGTCCAGTGCTTCTCGAAGTCGAGCACCTTGTGGACACCCACGTAGTCCCAGATCGGTACATTCCAGGATGGGTAGGCGTCGAACGTCTCATGGTTCCTCGCCCAAGCTGTCACTGATGAGTTGTTCGATCCGTTGAATGCGACTCGGTTCCCGTACCGATCCGCGAAGATGCCGTACTTGGTGTGGAAGTAGCGTCCCGACTGTAGATGCGTCAGTAACTCACCGTCTTCTCCCCTTGGGACACCGACACGAATCTCAAGCCTGTCCGTGGCGACCATCCACGCAAGCACGCTCAGATGCTCGCTCTGCACGATCCGCGCCCCGGCAAGGTCCGGGTCGGCCAGCAGCCTCTCCGCCACTACGTCATCGAGCGGCTTGCCTTCGATAGCGGCGTCCACGTCTCGCTGCGCGAGTTGCGCACCGACGATAAGGCGCATCTTCCCGCCGTTCGCGAGGAAATGGGCGGTGCCCTGTGCCGCGTACTGAAGCTCGGACGCTGACCAGTAGCCCACGGCCCTGTCGTAGGCCACCGCCCGAGACAGCAGCGGTAGATAGAACGTCTCGAACGGGTGGTCGTCCGGCGAGTAGGTTGCTCCGAGATCAACAGCGTGGAACGAGTCGGGTGACGAGACAGGGTCGTATGGAAACAGACCGGAGATCACCGGCACTACCGATGGTGCCGGCAGTTCAGGAAGTAGTGCGTCGCTGTCGTCTGAGTCCATGTCACTCCACGTCAAACAGCGTGTTCTCGTTGGGGTCTGCCAGCGCGGCCATCTCCTCGGCCTCCGGCAACACAACATCATCGAAGTAGAGGGTGCAGAGCGTGTCGATAAGCCCAGCCTCCGGCACCACCCAAGCGCCTTTGACCTTGGTACGTGGGATCGCGTTCGCCAGACCTTGCAGGGTGGAAATGAACCCGGCGTCACTGGTGTATCCATGACGATCGAGGAACCGCTTTGCAGCCTGCTGGCCGTCTACCTCTGCAATGTAGAGGGCAGTGTCAACAGCGTCGATGACGTAATCGAACGACGACGCTTCCGGCGTAACGCCAGGGAGCCCAGAGTCCGCTTCCCGACGTAGTCGTTCTTTGGGGGTCAAGAGCTTGACCTTGCCAGATGCCTTCGAGACGATCTTCGAGCGTTCCAGTTCATCGACGTCCAACCCTCCTACTGCGAGGGCGAGTAGGCGTGCTGTGTCGAAGGGGAACTCGCGCGCACCGAACGTGTCCCACGCCAAGAGAACAAAGTCGGTGAGGCCATCCACCTTTACGGCCTGCCCGACGAGGCGGGAACGGCGAAGGTCCACGATCTCCTCGCGCGCCAGAGCCAGGGCATCTTCAGGGCGGAGCAACTGGTCCCGCCCGTCAGCGTCCGGAGTAGACGAGTAGACGGGCCAGTTCTGCGAGATCACCGACAGCGTGGGTCCATATGTGGAGAGAAGAAGGTCAACACCGTCGATGCCGTCGTGCTGGAATCGTGTCGCAGCCTCACGGGCCGCCTGGCGGATGTCGTGCTCGATGTCATCGAGGTAGACCTGGTGCTCATCGTTGCGCTTAGCACGCTTGCGACAAACCAGCATGATGGTTGACGCGGCAGAGTTCATATTCGCTTGGTGAAGCGACTGCTCGGATTCGGTGTTCACCGGCCATGATGTCTCGATTGTGAACCCTGCTTGAAGCAGACTCATGCCCAAGGTGTCCCACGCCTCGGCGCGCTTGTGCGTGAACATCACGGACAGAACCCCCGCATCTCGGAGTACTCTGTGAGCCTCCTCGAAGATGGTGGTCATTTTCGTTTCGTAGTCGAGGTCCGCCAACTCCTGGCGACGGCGACCCATCGCAGCAAAGCGCGCGGGATTGGCTACTGCTTCGTTGTCCTTATCGGTGAGGCTGTCAACAAAGAACTCTGGTAGCAGTCGGCCGAGCGTGCGCTTCTCCCACACATAGAAGTAGTCGGCGAGTTCCGCGTACATTACGTTGTCGTAGTACGGCGGATCCATGCACACATGGGTAACCGATCCGTCCTCAAGCGGGAGACTCGCGGCACTGCCCTGAGAGACCAGGACGTTCCTCGTAAAGCCATCGCCGTCGACGAGATCCGCTCCGCCGGACTCGCTTAGTAGGCGTGAGATTTCCTCGTACGCATCAACCAGCTGCTCTAGACACCAGCTGTAGAGAGCCCCAGCTGCATCGAATTCGGCGAACGTCCACTTGAAGCCAAGATTGTGTGTGTCGAACGTACTCCGCACCTTCTGTCGCGAGACATCCCAGGACGACAGGCGGGAGTTCCAGTTCAGTGCCTTCCCCTGCATCATTGCGAGTTCAACCAGCACATCACCAGCTTCATCGCCGAGGTCGGTTTGGATATCAGGGATCAGCCCTGCAAACTCCTCGGCGAATATCCCGTGAGCGAGTGCTTGGCGTGGGGCAAAGAGGTCCGTCCAACGCGTCAAGCCCATGCTGATGGGTTCTGCGGTCTTGGCTCCCTCGGGTAGTTCTTCAGTGGGAAGGATGCCGTGCGCTTCCCAGATCGGTGCCTGCTCGGCGTACGCGCGCCTCGCCGCCGCAATCGCTTCAAGATCAGCGCTTGTTGGCGAGCGGAAGCTGCGTTCGCCCGACGACGACCGTACAGCGACGGCATACAGCACCTGCGTCATGAGGCCGTCCTGCGCAGCAGCTTTCAGATACGAGCTATCAATCACGAGATTGTCGTAAGGGGACGTTGCTTTCCCGCGCGCTACCGTTCCCGCTGCGGCATCCTGCCGGTCGATGTCGCGCCCGAAGACGACTTCGAAGTGCGGCTCGCGCAGCTCCCGCCCGTCGAGCTCCAGCGTCATGGTCACGGCAGCCTCTCTGCCCGCTGCCTTCTGTAGCCACTTGTCTTTGATGAGCGGAACCAGGCGACTCGTGCGAGGACATGGCACAGCGTTGGCCCAGATGTAGGCCACGATGGTCTCACCATCGCCGCGAGGGAAGTATGCGCCCAGCCGGGCTGTCACCCGGTCGACCAGTTCCTGACCCCAGCGGCGTATGTGGGGAGTGAGCGCGCCTGCCCGACGCGCCGGAACCGCCACCCCCGCGGTGAGCACGCTCGCAGCGACACCGTTCAGGTCGTTCGCTACGGCGGGCAGGCCCATGCGCGAAGCCACCCAAGGGATTGAGCCACCTCCCGCAGTCGGATCGCAGACGACTGGCACCTCTCCCCAAGTGTGAGTGAGGACGTCGTGCAGCAGTCGGAGCTCAGTGCTCGAAGGGGAGTTCTTGAACGCTGGCTTATAGCCGTATCCGTTCCCTTTCAGTCGCACGCCGGCGGCGTTCGCTGCGTCGAGGGCGCGGCGTGCCCGCACTGGGTCGCCCCAGATGCCGACCAAACGTAGGAGCCACTGACGGTAGGAGACTTCGTTCTGCAGCTCTGGTGCCGTCGGGAACGCACTTCGGAGTTCGTCCGACCAGGAGGGAAGAAGTCCTGCCAGCACTACGGCGGACGAGGCGACAAGTGGTCGCCTGGCCCACCACACGTGGAGGGTCTTCAGCTTCGGGAATTGTCCCGGGATCGGCGCGGCCTCCCGCCGCGACTCGATTCCGAGTTCTGCGACGGGTAGCCAGTCCTCGATGAGGACCCGTGGTCTTGAAGTGGTCACGTCGTGTCCTTAGTCGGCGAGGAGGGTTCGGAGTGCCTTGCGGGCGCGGTTGCCATCGAGTCCCATGCACTTCGAGTACCAGTAGTAGGTCTCCTCGACGCTCATGGCATTGATTCCGGCGACGAGCGCCCGAACTCGCTCATGCTTGGCAATGGGTTGTGTCGCGAGCAGGATCAGCGCAAGGCGGACTCCCTCGGCTTCGCCTAGGCGAATGGGCGCTTTACGTTTGAAAGCCAGCACGCTCGGCTGGTGGCCTGCTTTGCGAACCGCGACGAACAGCGCATCGACCACACGGCCTGCCTGAACGGGCGTCGCGATGCTTACGGGAGTGGTCATTGCGCCGCCGTTCTCCCCGAATGTCTCCTCAAGGGTCACACCAAACGTCTCGCCTCGACCCGGCGTTACGACGAGTCGGAACCCTCGGACCCCTTCCACGAGCGCGAGATGGGATGCGGCGCGGAACCGCTTGACGGCACTCACTTGGTCACCTCGGCCGTCATGGTGGTGCTCTTCATGCCGAGGTTCTTGACGACCGTGTGAATCTGGCCGAACTGAGCATCGGTGATGTCCAGAGCGGGGGCGAAACGGAAGACGAGGGTGACCTCGCCCGCGACCTTGTTCGCGCCGGCGATGGCCTTCTTCACATGGTTGTACGCGGACTGGAAGTCTTGACGGTCGGCGGTGGCCTGGAACTGGACTCCGCCAGTGACTCCCTTGAACTCGGCGCGGATCATCGCACGAACGGTGATGTTCTGCTTCTGCAACATGCCAAGCGATGCGACCGCGAGGTCGATGTCGCTGGTGCCGGATGCTTCGTCGGCGGTCACCTTCAACGTCATCGTGCTCACGGTCGGCACCGTAAAGTCCGAAATCTGATCGAGAAGGCTCTGCATTGCAGCGCCGCCCGGGCCAGCTGCGTTGAAGGTCTTCGAGTTCGGGGTGCGGGTCGGTACCTCGATCTCCTGCGCATCGGCTGCTTCCCGGCTGAGGATTCGTAGGCCGTCGAGACCCTTGTCCTTGATCGCGGATGGCGACAGCGCCCGGATGCCCGGTGCGGGCTCTGCATCGAGGACGACGAACCACTTGTAGTCGCTGGCTTGCACCGCAGTGGCGAGCAGCTCTAGGACGTCCGTCTTGGTGGGCTCACCGCCGCACTGGGCTTCGAGGCGGGAGCGTATCTCGGCCCCGGTGAGGTCATCGTTCGTGATGACAGCACGCAAGTCGGTCTGGGTCGGCTTGCGAACGAGCAGGCCTCGTGACTGTGCTTCGGAAGCGGTCATCACCTCGGCGTCAGGCTTCATCTCGGGTGAGAAGCCGGCCATCGTGCTCGCCGTGAAGGTCTTGCCCGTGCCCGCGTCGTAGTAGACCCAGTTCTCGTTCTTGACGCCGTTGACGATCGCTTCGCGAATCAGGTTTGGGTTGCGGACGATCTGGATCGTGTGGTCTGTCCAGAAGTAGTCGGCGATTGAGCGCGTTGTGGCCGAGCTCGCGGCGTGCCACGTCTTCGACCGGAGGTATGAGGCGGTGAAGGGGCTGCTACGAATCTTGTCTTCATCTTCAAGCAGGCTCAACACTGCTGAGGTCGCGTTCTTCGTATCGCCTTGCGCCTGTGCTGGGAGCTCGCGGTGGCGGAGATAGCCGGTGGCTTTATCGCCGGAGGGAAAGTAGATGTGTTTGTAGCAGCGGGTCACCGCGATACGGGCGTTGAGAGTGGCTTCCTTGTTGAAGACCTCCACCTTCTTGCGCACTTCGTCGCTGAACTGTGCGAGACGGGCGGCGTCGCTGGCGAGGTTGCTGGATGCGATCAATGCTCGTGCTCGGTCTTTCAGCACTTCGACTTGCTCTTCATCGGGGACCGCGAACACCACGGCATTGCGGTAGGTCCGCGGGCTACCAACGGAGCCGACCTTATCCAGCATCTCGACGACTGCAGCAGGTGGCTGCTCTGCGCTCTTCTGCGTGACGGCCACGACGTTGTAGTCAAGCACGACCACTCGCAGCCCGGCTTCGTCGTGAACCTCGGCAGGACCCGACGGGAAGTGCACGGCCTTGGCGCCACCATCGTTGGCGAACGCATTGCGGATGAGTGTGTCTACCATCGCAGCAACTGCGGTATTGGCGACGTTGCGCTTCTCGGTCTCGATGATGGCGTTGACGTTCGGTTCGATGTTGAAGCGCCAGCGCCCACCGTCGAACGACAGATGCCAGAAGACCTTCTCGGACTCCGTGAGTGCCTTCTCGAAGATGGCGGTGTCCTCGCCCGGGCGGAGCGTGCCGACTATCCAGTCGTTGCGGCCGGCTCCTGCGGTCGCCACCATTTCAAGCGAATGTGTGAACACGGTGCGGGCGACGCGAGTGGTGTAGGCGGGTTTGCCAGGGAAGACATCGGCGTCCACTGCTGCGGCGTGCGACTGCTTGCCCGCGAAGTCTCCCTCGGCCACGGACGCGTACTCGGCCCGCCCGAGACCATCGGTGAGGTGATTCAGCACCGGATTGTTGTCGTAGTCGATGTCACCAACGTTGATGATCGCCGTGTCATCGTTCGTCGCGTAGATGTTCGCCACAACCTCGGCCAGCAACTTCAAAGCGCCGCGTGCTCGCTGGAACTGTGTGATGTTGCCGAGGCGCTTGTCGAGGACGCGGACGAGCTCGGGGTGGAATGGGTACGTCTTGGTGACCAGCTCGCCGTATGTCGCAGGGTGTTCGGCGCCCCCTGCCAACTGCTCGGTCTTGCCGAGTGTCTCGTACAGGTCTCGGTAGGCGCCGCCAGCAGCGGTCGCAGCATCCTGATCGACTGAGGCAAAGATGCGCTTCTTGAGGATTTCGCCGATCTCGTTGTCGTCGGCAGGGCGGATCACCGCGGATGGTTGCACGGCGCGGGTCAGTACGTCGCCGGTCTCTTCAGCTGCTTTGACGGAGGCCGCGTTCGCTGCATCGGCCCGTTCCTTCTCATCGCCAGTGAGGTCGCTGATCTCGGTGGTCTCTGCGCCGAAGGCGTTGGTGGTTGCAGCCAAGGTGATGATGACTGAGACCCGATTGGTCGGGTCAGACGCGACCTCGAACAGGTTCCCCAGGAACACCGGGATCGCGCGGGCCATACGACGCACGTCCTCGCTGCCCGAGGAGGACACCGCTCGCAGGTACTTGGCGATCTCGTCCACGATGACGATCGTTGGCTTGCCGCCGAAGGCCGCCTTGATGGTGCCTGTTCCCGGCGCCGTGCGCTCAGCGTCATTGGCAGCCATCACCGAGAAGGCGTCGTCACCGATCTGTGCCGCCATCTCGCCCCACAGCGTGTAGGTGCGGTGACCATCGGTGTCGACGCCGGCGGTGGGGTCGAGAGCATCGCCGACGAGCGCGGCAACTTGAACAGCCCCGTCCGGAAGCAGGCTCGGGTCGATGAACTCTGCGATGTTGGCGGGTCGCGCCCCGCCAGCTAGGTGGTAAACCGCGGTGAGCCCGTGGGTCTTGCCGCCACCAAAGGAGGTGGTGGGCCGCAAGACGCCGTTCTCTCCCGCCACGCCTTTCGCCCCAGCAACACGGCCGAAGGCCTTGGTGAGAAGGGTCTTCAGCCCGGAGGTCGGGTAGGTCTGAGCGAAGAATGCCTCGGCGTCGCCGTACACCGGGTAGTGCTCGGCGTCACGTACAACCTTGTCGAGCTGTGCCGCGAAGTGGTTGTCGGCGAGACCGCCCTGAAGTACGTCGTCTCGCGGCACGCAAGCGGTGCGCAGTGGGACCAGATTCTGGTTACTCATGCGTCTTCCTTCCCGGACCCGGATTCAGCAACTTCCCGAGTCGCAGCGCCGCCGCCCCGGACCCAGGCATCGACCTCGCTTGCTTGAAACTTCCACAGGCGTCCGACCTTGTGCGCCGGCATCCCCTTCTCGGAGATGCACGCGTAGATCGTGTCTTTCGTCACGCCCAAGTGCTCGGCAATGTCGTCGGCAGAGAGCCACGGCTCGGACATTCACGCCCCCATGCGGATTGAGCCGGATGTATCCGGGTATGGCCGATCCTATCTGCCCCTTTCGCGCCGACGTGCTAACCAGGCCAGGCGACGTACTCGACCGTCTGCCCATGGTCATGCGCCATCGAAACGAAGGCGCTCGGATTCGTCGTGCGGACTGTGATCGGGTCGTCGGGTGCGTGGTGCGGAAAGAGCTGCCCCAGTCCCAGTCGGACGTCGAGGATTCCGATCGCGCCAGGAGTGGGGTTGTTGCCGACAAAGATCAGCCATGCCGACCCACCGAGGACGAACCCGCGATCTGGAATGAATCGGAAGCCGCGGTCGGTCGTGCCCACGCGGAGAGTGATCCCGCCAACGGTCGAGACGAGCCCGAACGAGGTCAACGCCTGCATCGCCGTCATCACGCGGAAGGGGACGTCATTGGCGGCCGAGGTGTTCACCCACTCGTTTGTGAAGCGCTTGCTGAACTCCTTGTACGCTTCGGGTTCACCGTCCCACGCCATCTGGTGCGCGGTGCGGTCGTACGCCGCGCCGCTTCGAACCTCCCACAGACGGGCAGGACCGAGAGCAGCAACGACGAAGCCCGCGACCGTATCGTCCTTCAGTTGTTCCAGGACGACGTCAACTGGCTCATCACGTAGGGCGATGACATCTCGAAGCCGGCCATGTGGGTCGCACCCCGTCACACCTACGGCGAGGTCCGAGCGCAGGATGGCGAGCTTTGCAAGGCTGGAGTCCTGCGGGGGCCGACGTACGCCGTCGTCCCAGGTGACGAGTGTGTCGGCGGCCATGGTGATTCGGCTCTCGTCGTGGATTGCGGCGACAACCAGCGTCATGGTCGTCATGGTAGCCCCGGGCAATGACTCGTCCGGATCGAGGTGGGTTTGGGTACCCGCGCTATTCACGATCGCGAGATCCGTGGGCGTCGGCGTCCATACCGAAGGCACGCAGCAACGTACGTTCGAGGTCACTCATCGGCTCCGACGTCACTCCGGTGATCTCTGCACGCAGCTGGCCGAGCGCAGCGTCGATCGCAGGCCGGTTCTCATCGCGCCAGGCGCGGACGCCGGGGTCGCGGAGGAGGCCAGATTCGGCGCTTCCCTCGTGTTCGAGGAGTAGCTCCGCGTCGATCACCGACGCCATCACACGGGCATCGACTTCGGCGGATGATCGCAGGATCGACAGGTGGGTGACGGCGTGCGACCCGGACATCTCGATGCGAAATCGCTGGATGTCGCCGAACTCGGTTTCCTCTGTTCCGGCATGGGTGACGACGACAGAGCGGTCACCGATGACGATCTTTCGCACGCGCCCTCCTTCATCCGAAATGAGCCGGCCTACTCGGCTTCAGCGCGACCCGCGTCGGTCGTGATCTCGATACGGCCGGGCCTGACGATGTCGTCGTGTCCGGGGATGAATGAGATCGTGCCCACCCTCGTCCAGTAGCTGATGAGCCAGCGGTGCAGGAGCTCGAGCTGTTCTCGACGCTCGAAGGCCGTCCGTCCCGGATCCACGATCGTGGCGTCCCAATCGTCGATCTCGAAGACAGCGTCGATGAGCTCGGCGCAGGTTGGTCCCGTTCCGTGCGCGTCCCACCACTCGATAGTCGCCAGCCCAGCGCGATTCGCGGTAAAGGCGCCGCCCGGCTCGTCGATCGTTCCCAGGAGCGCGCCGAAGTACGGGTCCTCCACTGCGGTCGCGAACGACTCGTAGCGATCTTCACCGACGCTCATAGAGGAAGAATGCCATACCGATTAGGCATCCAGGTGCTCGGTTGAAGTGGGAGCTACCGTCCCGCGGGCGTTGGCTCCCATTGGATCGTGAAGGTTCCGGCTGCTCGCGCGTCAGCCTCGGCCTCGAGTCGCAGTGCGTAGTCCCACGTTGGATGCACTGCACGCTGGTAGATCCTGATCCGCTCAGGTGTGACCTCGTCGGTGCGCCGGACAAGTCCCAGCTGCTTTAGGCGTTTGAGCAAGGCGTGGATCGTGCTGGTCGACAGTCCAGTGGCATTCGCTACGGACGGAGTAGAGAACTTTCCGTCCGAGGAACGCGCGATCTCGGCCATCAGCGCGAGCATGTGGTTGCTGCCAAAGGCAAGCTTCGAGAGCTCCTCGCTCTGTTCGCTCGGCACGGTCTCCACCGCCTCATTTTCGCATGGGGCGCTCAACGCAGCAGGAGCATCGCGGGACGTCATCCAACGGCGTGGCGCATGTTGTGTATCTGACGCCCCCAAGCGTAAATGTCACATTCACTACTCGCCTCCTCCGCCGTGCGAGAAGCCCCAACACGAGTACCTCGGCCCGCGTGTCGAAGCTCCGGATCTTTGATGATGTCCGTACGTTAACGACTCAAGAGTTATGACTCTATGTTCGTGATTTTTAGGAGATCGACATGTCAGCGTCCTCGCCGCGTTACACGCTGAGATTTGATCGGGATGACCTCGAACGGGGCGACCTCTCGGACCTAGACGCTCGCCACGTCTTCGAGGCCGAGCCTCGGCGGACGTTCCGCTGGCATCGCGGACAGCGCCACTACCCAGGGCGCTACTGGTCCGCGACAACCGAGGGCTTTGTCGGATACGAAAGCCGCCTCGAACTCGCGGCGCTGCTCCTCGAGGACTTTGACCACCGAGCCGTTCGCATCGCCTCGCAGCCGTTCGAGCTGATCGCCGACCGGGACGGTGTCGATCGAAGCTACGTGCCCGACTATCTGATCGAGCACGACGACCACCGATTCACGGTCATCGAAGTCAAGCCAAAGCGCCGGCTCGAGGACCCTGAGATCGCGGGTGCTCTCCGGTGGGCGGGCGACATCATCCAGTCGCGCGGGTGGGCATACCGGATCGTCACAGAACCCGCCCCCGCACTGCTCTCCAACATCCGGTTCCTAGCGGGCTACAGGCGTCCCTGGCAGTTCCCTCAGCGAGACGTCGACCTGGTCGAGGAAGCCACTCGCGAGGCACCCACACTCGGCGCGGGTCTGCGGAGTGCTGGCGTCGCCTTGGGTGACGCTCCCTATGCGCGAGCGGTCGTGCTGCATCTGCTCTGGCGCCGCTCGATTCTCTGCGACCTCACCTCCGCCCTTGCCAACCACACCCAATTAGAGATGCCATGAGCCATAGCTTTGATATCCGAGTCGGCAGCACCGTCTCGTACGACGGTTGCCTCTGCACCGTCATCGAGATCGCCGGCGATGCCGTCGTCCTCGTCGACGGCGCCAAGAGAACCCGACGGGTTCGACTCGTCGAGCTCCTTCGCGACGTGATGGACGCATTCGGACTGCCGTCGGAGGAGGCCGCACTCACACCGCTCGCGCTGATCTGGGCGGACGCGACGGAAGCGCAGCGCGATGAGGCGCGAACAAAGGCCGCGCACATCCGCGAGATGCGCACGGGCTTCGCGTCGGGGCTGCCGACACTCGCTCAGCCGCACGAGCCGCGACCGGAGTACAACCCGAAGCTCACAACCATCCACGAGCGTCGCCGCACGAAGGCTGTTGAGCTCGGTGTCAGTCCGAAGACGTTGAAGCGCTGGGATGATCGGTTCGACGAGGGTGAAGATCTCGCGCTGCTCGACTTTCGGAAGACATCGTGGACGCCGGCGCTCTCCGGTCTCGATCCTCGCTGGGTCGACATGTGCCGACGAGTGGTCGAGGAGAACGTGCGCGGCGCGAAGCGCAGCGTCACGACCACGCTCGCGATCGTGTTGGCGAGGGTCAACCGGGAGTACCCGGATGCCGATGTGCGGATCCCCTCCGAATCCACCGCTCGCGACGCGGTCGCCGAGCTCACCCGCGGCAAGGGAACGTTCGGTGCGAGCATGCGGGCACAACGATCCATCAACACGCGGCCGCCCGTGCCATACGGACGCTTGGTCGCGACAAGACCCGGTGAGTATGTCGTCCTCGACACAACACCCCTCAACGTCTTCGGCGTCGCCCCGGTCACTGGCAAGTGGATGCGCGCCGAGCTGACCGTTGCCCTCGACCTCTACGACAGGTCGATCCTCGGGCTTCGCCTTGCGCCTGTCTCGACCAAGGCGGTGGATGTCGCGGGAGTGCTGATGGAGGCGCTCATGCCCCGCGAGATGCCGGCGGAGTGGGGAGACCGAGCGACCTGGCCGTTCCACGGCATACCCGAGAACATCGTCATCGATGTCGAGAACCTCAAGGCGCTGCGGTTCCGGCGTCCAGGCATCCTTCCCGACACGATCACCATCGATCACGGTAAGCCGTTCATGTCGATCCACGTGGCGAGCGTGTGTCAGCGACTCGGGATCTCCATCCAGCCGGCGCACGTCTATACCGGCACCGACAAGGCGTGGGTGGAACGGTGGTTCCGCACCATCAACGAGGTGCTGCAGGAGCTACCCGGCTACAAGGGCTCAGACATCGCGTCGCGGGGGGAGGCGCCCGAGGTTGAAGCCGTCTACACGATCCCGCAACTGGAGCAGATTCTCCGGGAGTGGATCGCGACGATCTACCACGTGCGCCCTCACGACGGACTTGTCGACTCGCAGCTGCCCGCGGCCAAGATGAGCCCGGCGCAGAAGTTCGAGCAGGGCATCGCGGTGGCCGGCCGGATCCGCGTGCCGTCGAACCCGAATCTGCTGCTCGAGATGCTCCCCGTCGTGAAGCGCAAGTTCAACCACTACGGCGTCGAGGTAGGCACGCTTCGCTACAACGGCGACATCGTCGGGAAGTACTACGACCGATCGCGGGCGATGGCGAAGAGCAAGCGGAAGTGGCAGTTCTCGGTGAACCCCGACGACTTCTCGCAGATCTACTTCAACGACCCCGACGACAACTCCTGGCACGTGCTGCGTTGGGAGCACGCGCCGAAGGTCCCGGTGCCGTTCAGCTTCGACGCCCTCGAGTACGCCAAGGGCATCGCTCTCGACCGTCGCAACGGTGTGAATGTGTCCGAAGTGCTCGGTGAACTCCTCGAACGGTGGGGTGCCGGCCGTGCGAGCACGCCCGCCGAGAAGCGCATCAGCGCGCGACTTGCCGCCCAGCTCGCTGAGACCGCGGATGGTCCGGACAGCCCGTTCTTCCCCCACATTGCAAAGCAGATCGCCGCGCAGATGGCCGAACCGGACCTGGGTGAGGAACTGGGGCTGGTCTCGCTCTCACCAGCACTCGCGAGCCAAAACGACGATCCTCTCGCCCCCACCGCTGACGAGCTCATCGACGAGGACCTCGACGACATCGACCTCCTGGAGGACCTGTGATCCTTCCCCTCGAGCGCGACGAACTCCTCTCTCGCTGGGAGGGGTGGCGGGACTTCGCCGAAGCGCCAGCCCTTGAGCAGCCCGAGCGGCTGTCGGCGAAACAGATCGAGGAGCTCAGCGAGGACGCGCGTGTCGCCTACGACTACCACCGCGAGCGATACCACGCGAACTTCCTGGTGAAGACTCCGCAGGTCGTGAGGCTGAACGGACGCCTCTGGGACCTGCTCAATGCGAACCAACAGGGCCCGTCTCGGGTGAAGGGCGCCGCGGTCATCGACTCGCCACCCGGACTGGGCAAGACCACCGCAGTCGACGCGTTCGGGCGGGCGTTCCACCAACGGCAGATCCTGCGGCACGGGCGTGACTTCGACGACGGGCAAACGCTCCACATCCCCGTCTGCAGAGTGGCGTTTTCCGGGAACACGACGACGCGTGCGTTGAACGAGTCCATCCTGAACTTCTACAACCATCCTTCCGCCGACGCCTCGAGGAGCCGATACCTGCGCAACCGAAACCTGGCTGCTTTGGCAGCCGAGTCGGTCCGCCGTCACGGCACGCGGTTGATCATCGTCGATGACGTGCACTTCCTGAAGATCCACACCGACGAGGGAGTCGCGCTGGCCAACGAGCTGAAGTGGCTCGCCAACGAGTACCCGGCGACCTTCCTATTCACGGGCGTCAACATGAGCAGCACAGGGCTGCTCAGTGAAAGCAAGACCGACAAGAAGCTCGCGATGTCGCAGATTGCGCGGCGTTGGACACGCCTGACCCTCCCGCCATTCGCGCACCCGGTCGGTGAGCACCGCAAGACCTGGATGACCTTGCTCGGCGCGATCGATGCGCGCCTCGTGCTGGCCAACGCGCGACCGCACATGCTCCGTGAGCAAGCGGACTACCTCTACGAACGCTCAACCGGAATGATCGGCTCGCTCTTCAAGCTGATCACCCTCGGTGCCGTGCACGCCATGCGTGACGGCACCGAGGAACTGACCCGTGCGGTGTTGGACGAGGTCGACATCGACGTGGCGGCGGAAGATGCGCGGGAGGTCGTTGCGATGGAGCTCGAGGAGAAGAAGCTCGCCGCCGCCAAACGGAGCAAGCCTCGGCCCGTCGCATGAGCCTCCGGCGCTTGCTGCACGTGGCTATGCCGCTCCCGGATGAACCTTTCGACTCCTGGGTCGAGTTCATGGCCCACAGCTATGGGGCCACCGTCGGCGAGATGGCTCGAGCGCTCGGACTGATCGGGAGCGACGGGTTGCCCGCCGCTGGATCCCAATCCTCACGGGCGTGGTCCACCGCGCTCGAACCCCAGCAACTCCGCAACCTCGAGCTGACGACCGGCCGATCGGGCGACGAGTTCCGTGCCATGACCCGCACCACGTTCGCCGCGAACGCCATCCGCCTCACACCTCAGGGACGCATCAGCGCGTCCTGCCCGGCCACGGGAGTAGCCGCCCGCTACTGCCCCGAGTGCCTCGCCGACTCGGGGGGCCGCTGGCGCCTGTCCTGGCAATTCCCGTTCGGGTTCGCCTGCCCACGCCACAAGCGCCTCCTCGTCGACAGGTGCCCGGGATGCACCCAGCCTCCCCGGCTCCTCGCGCATCACCTCACGCTCGTTCCGGAACCCGGGCACTGTCACAACAGACCGCGGACCGACCCGCCGACGTTCGGCGCGCGTTGCGGAGTCGATCTCACCTCGAGCGAGGAGTTCGTGGCGGCGGACTCCGAGACTCGCGAAGCGCAACGTGCGATCTTGAGGGTCATCGCTACCGGCGTCGGCGAGTTCGGCATCTACGCCGGCGGTCGACCGAGCACCGTCCAGGTGCTGTCCGACATGCTGCTGCTGTCACGCGCGGCACGACAAGCGCTCGTCGACGGAGAGCAATTCGAGTGGATGCCTGCGGGTCAGGTTGACGTGAGACCGATCGCGTCTCACAAGCGCACCGGCAAGGTGGATCTGCGGCCAAGCACTGCCCGAGAAGTTGCTCTCGGCAACACGATCGCCTTCGTTGCGCTGCAGTCGGGCGACCGGGTCACTGACCTGCTGCGCGGACGCGTCAGCGTCCACACCGCGCTCGATCACTACTCCCCGCCACTGCGCGATCACGTGAGCCGTGCGCTCGGTCGAATGAGGCGTCCTACTGCGACCCTTCAGGCGGTGACGATGTCGGTGGTGGATCCGGCCGCGAGAGCCGCAAAGCTTCCCGCCGTCCTGTGGCCCGAATGGACCTCACGCCTCGCACCGCGGCGTCTGGATGCGGAGATCGCCGGCGGTGCGCTGGCGGCGGCCGTGGTCTTCGTGGGCACCCGCCTCACTCACGGCTCGGCCATCAAGCTCCTCGATCCCGCAGCTCAGGGACGCCAGGTCAGCCACGTCATGCGCTCGCTCGGACGCAACGCACCGGAGGCTGACACCATCCGCGCGATCGCTCGCCTGGCTGCGCTCCTCGATGAGACCGCGACCCCGATCGACTTCTCACGCCGGCGGGTCATCGACTACTCCGGCCTCCTGCCCCGCGACGCGTGGCACGAGATCTGCCGGACCGCGAACGTGCTGCCCGGTGGGGATCGGCGATGGCAGACCGCTCGCGCGCACCTTTATGCCCTACTCAGCGGCAATCGCGTGGCGCGGGCGCCCTTCGCTCACGAGGCGAGCTACCCCTCGTTCGCCGAGATTCGTTCGTTCCGTGACGGACTGCCGGAGGTCGTGTCCAGTGTGCTCAATGATTGGGCGACCGCATTCCTGAAGGCACGGCACGTCGACGAGCCAGTGGAATGGATGCCGGACCTCGAGTTCGCCGGTCTCGCTGTTGATGTCTCCGCGTCGGGTCGAAGCGAATGGCCGCAGGCTCGCCCCGCGCGGGGCGTGGTTAGGCCGAACCACGCGGTCGCGGCATACTCCGCGGGACGGTCTGTGCGAGAGATCGCCTTCGAGCACGGTGTCGCCCGTCAAACCGTTAGCCGCGTGCTCGATGAGGCTGGCGTCGAGCCCCGCATCGGTCGACGGAGGGCTGACATCGATGTGGATTGGCTGCGGCAGCGGTACATCGACGAGCGCCACACCATCCCCGAGATCGCCGCCGAAGTCGGCGTGACGATGACCACGATCAACCGCCACCTCGAGGCCGCCGGGATCCCGCGTCGAGCCCGCGGAAGCGCGAGCAGAGCGACCGCGATACGGGTTGACCCGCGCGCTGGCGACTCACCGCTGCTGCGCCGGATCCTCGTCGGACAGGACGCCACGCAGCGCGCCGAACGATTTCTCATCGTCGCCCGTCACGACACCATGACGGCCGCCGCGGCCGAGCTTGGAGTGACGCTCAGCATCCTCGCGAACCAGATGAGACGGATAGGGGTCGATGCCGGCGGCCCGCTCATCCAGCGTGCGCTTCGAGGTCAGCCCCTCACCCTCACCGAGCTCGGCGTCGAGGTACACAACGAGTTGTCGCGCGCCTTCGGCCTCAGCGAAGCCGAAGATCCGGCGCGTCCGGCGGAAGGATCTCAGTGAGCTCGACGCCGAGCGCCTGCGACATCGCGAGCAGAGTGCGGATCGTCGGGTTCGCCGGCGTGCCCGGCTTTGACTCGCCCTTCTCGTACTTCTGGTACGTGTAGCGCGTCAGCCCCGACCGGTAGGCGACGTCCTCCTGGCTGAGTCCGCGCTCGTGGCGGAGTCGTTGAAGGTTCGTGGCGAGTTGGCCGGCGTAGTCGCTCCAGGCTGCATCCTCGGGTCGGGTCCGCTTCGCCACCGATCCAGCGTTCCCGCGACGGGAGGTCGGTATGGCCTAATCGGTATGGCTTTCCTGCGCGGTTTGCGCATACGAGATGTGGGGCCCGACGTTGGCCGTGCGCTCAGGCCCCACAGTCGCTAGCTGCGGATGCGCTGCGATGCGGCACCGGCCTCTGAGGCGATGCTCTTGAAGAATCGCTTTGCGTCGCGCCGAAGTGCGGCTTGGAAGCCTGGTTCGCGCCACACGTCGAGGGCATGCTGGGCGGCGCTGGCGAAAGCGGTCGCGAAGGCGCTTCGCGGGGTTGCGTCGATGAGGGCCATGGGGTCACCTCCTCCCGAACTCGTGGGTGCCGACTAGGACCACGCTGGATCGGTGGTCGATCGCGTGACTTCGAGCTCGAATCGTCCCGCGCGCGACCGAGAACGCAAAGTCGATCAGGATATGCCCGTCGGCGGAGCGGGTCAAGAAGCGGTGCGACAGCGGCGTCGGGAATTCGGTGTTGACGGCGAGTCAGCGTTGCCCATATTCTGATCAACTTTGCTTCGCGCTGAGCCGACCTTCGAGACGGATGGCGTGACCCAATGATTCAGCGGGCGACTACTCGATTCGAAAGGAGGTGAACTCATGGGGAAGTACAACCGCGACCAGAACTGCTGGTCTCGTGGGGAGGTGAGCGACGCCCGTCTGCACCAGCACTCCGGACCCCAGCACGCTTTCGGCGGCTGGGAGAAGGTCAGCAACGGGGACGGCTCGTACTGGATGCGCGAGACGCACTAGTGGCCCCGCGTGTCCCGCTCGCTGCACGCCTGGACGTCAGCGAGCGGGACACGATTACGCGCTGCTTCGTAAGAAGCAACCGACTCAATAGCATCAGACCGCGGCAACGAAAGGGCGCACGGTGGAGAACCAAGATGAAGTCGTCGAACGGGACTCGGCTGGCGACCCAGGGGCCGTGGCGCGCAAGCCCTACGGATCGGACTGGGTAGGAATTGACGGACGAGCCATGCGTGCTCGTCGGGACGCTCAGCGTCAGCGCGCGAAGGAAGCCGTTGTGCAAGAACGAGAGCGCCGCGAGAAGGCAGAGGCCGAGATCCTCGCGATGTCTGACGACGGTGTCCTGGGCTCCGTCAATTCGGCTCCGCACGATTCCGCAACGGCCCCACACGATTCCGCACCGGCTCCGCGTGCTCCGCAGCAGCGCGCGCGCCCGACGGCGCTGATCGAGCGACTCCACATCGAGAACCTCCGGTCCTTCTCAGGGGCTCACGACGTGGAGTTGGCGCCGCTCACTCTGGTCTACGGGCCCAACTCCGCCGGGAAATCGACCGTCCTCAAGGCTCTCAGGCTTCTGATGCAGACAGTCGACGCAGGACGGACCGATGCTCTTCGAGCGTGGGACAAGGCCTTCGAAGAAGCAAGCGCGCGCAACCTGATTACCTACACCGAGCCCGATCCCGAGGATCCGAGTGGGTTTCAGTGGCAGTCGCCGCTTGTCCTCGGTGTCGACTTCCGAACCCGGGACGGGCGTCTCGCCACAGCGGAATTGAGCTACGACCTCAACCCCGTGGGATCGATTGACTTGCATTCCACCGCCCTGGCAGTAGTCGGGGAGGAGGAGGCTTCACGCAAGCGATTCATCCCGGAGGACTTCACGGATGACCGCGACCCCTTCCACCCGTCCGACTTCGGCAACGGTCTTCTCACGCGCTATCGGGTCGGCGAGAGCCACGGAGGGTCCGACTGGGTAGAAGAGTCACGACTTGTGGACGCCGAGCTGTTCGCACATGAGGATCGGAAGCTGCAGTCTGATCTGTTCGAGATGGCGTTCCTGCTTCGTTACTTCGGGCCTCACCGTGGCGAGCCAGGCAAGAGCTACGACCCGGAGCGAGGTGTCTACAACTCGGACTGGTTTGAGTTCTTCGGCAAGCCTCGGCGCGCCGGATTCAGCGAGTTCGACCTCTTGAACCAGATGCTCGCCCAGCTCGAGGTGCCGTATGTGTTCGAACAGGACGCACTCGCGCGACTTCGGAGCCCGATCCAGCAGACGTGGATCATGAAGGATGTCCGCTCCGGCGCCCCAGTGGCACTGGACCAGGTCGGCTATGGCGTAAGCCAGTTGCTCCCAGTCGTTGACGTCGCCGTTCATGCCGAAAGGCAGGTCATTTGTGTCGAGGAGCCCGAACTGCACCTCCACCCTCGCCTCCAAGCGCGGCTCGGAAACTTGTTCGCCACAGCTGTACTTCGCGGGCGCAACCAGGTGATTGTAGAGACCCACTCGGAGAACATCCTTCTCCGTGTTCGAAGGCTGATTCGCAACGGGAAGTTGCGTCCTGATGAAGTTGCAGTCCTGTACGTGGACAACGTGGATGAAGCCGGTGCAACAGTTCGCCGCCTGCGACTCGGAGATCGTGGCGAATTGCTCGATCCTTGGCCTACGGGATTCTTCGACGATGGTCTCGCAGACATCCTAGGGATCACCGAGTGAGTACCTCTCCGCAGGCACTTTTCCCAGTAGCCGTCGATCCTGATGCTCTCCGGGACTACCCGACCGATAGAGATCGAATCGTGCATCGCGAGGTCATCAGGACCTTGGAGCGTTGTGGGGTCTTGCATGTCGCAGAGGCCGATAGCGCGGAGCTGTTCGAGGCAATCAAGGGCCTCGGTGACCTTTCGAAGACTTTGTGGCGAAAGCTCCTCTATGCGCTCAACGACCTGAATAGATTTGAACAGCCTGACGGCCCAACCGTTCGAGAGTTGCTGAACCAATGGACACAGGGCACTGGTGCGTATGGCGACGTTCGCCTTGTCGTGGTCGGCCGCGAGGCTGCGGGCGAGTGCGGCGTTGATGACGTCACCGGGTTCCGGTCCGGTGGGGGCGTCGATATCGCGATCGCCGACAGCATTGACCGAGCACCGTCAGTAATCGAGGCGGAGCGCGCTCACTTTGCGCCGGGCACCCCTCGCCAAGCGATCGCGGATTTCATCCTCCACCCACTCGCAGCGCGGTCACGGTCTGTGACTGTCTTCGATCCCCATCTCTTCGACCACATGCTTGGGACGGCAACGCCTCGTAGAGCGAAAATAGGTGCCGAGTGGGTTGAGCAACCCAGCGACCATGTCGAATGGTTGGTTGGAGAACTGTCGGTCACGCTGCCGGCAAATGCCACGATCATCCTGGTCGGTGATTATCCGACCGATCGACGAAAGGACGGCGCGCTGCTGACCAAAGAAGTAGCTCGCGCCAACATCGAGGCGGCATTGGCGAAGTCGTTGGCGAGCCGAGACCAACCAATCAACGTCAACTATTGCCTCGTCCAGGCGCCAAAGCGGGATACCAAGGTCAGCAATCGCTATCTCACATTCGATTGCGGGTTCGCCTTCTTGGTCGATCACGACTTCTTTCGGCTTGGTGCAAGTCATATCGAGGGACCGGAAGACTTGCTTCTATCTCTATTGGGGCAGGAGGCGCAGCAGCGGGTCCGCGACCTCGCGACCGGGTACGCGAACTACACACCAGAGAGCGCCCGACTCGCCGGGCAGGTTAGCGCCGGCCAAGCAACGGGTTCTTAGGTGGTCAGCACCCTCGGGCGATGACCTTGTTCGAGGCCTATTCGCTGCTCGGGTGCTCAGTCCCGAGCGATTCAGCGAACGAGCATAGGCACGGCCAAGTCAGAGCCGCGTCATCAACTCCGCCAGACTACGCTTGGCTCGAACTGGGCGGGACCGGAACCATCGGTGAGACCGTCCGACGAAGACCTGCCGATTGTGAAGGACGAGGCCCCATAGTGTCAGCTAGTCTGCTGCCCGGCGAGCAGATCAGTCTCGCGTCCGCCGAGCCAATCAGTGACTCGGAGATGTCTGACGCGGATATCGCTGCGCGCTATGCGAGCGGTGAGATCCGGATCGTCACCGATCAAGCTCGCACCCAGTTGGCGGAGCTACCGGCCGTTCTCCGCTCAGGGCGGTGGCAACTCCAGCCCGATTTTCAGCGCCGCAGTCGTTGGTCTCCAGGGAAGCAGTCGCGTCTGGTCGAGTCGTTCATCATGAACGTGCCGGTCCCGCCGATTTTCCTTTACGAGTACGAGTACTCGAAGTATCAGGTCATGGACGGGCTTCAGCGACTGACAGCCCTCTCCGCCTTCTACAACAACGAACTCGTCCTTACAGACCTCGAGTACTGGCAGGTCCTTGAGGGCAGAACGTACGAAACGCTTCCCCTTCAGTTGCGTCAGGGGATCGATCGTCGCTACTTGTCGAGCATCGTTCTGCTGTATGAGACGGCCCAGAATGAATCTCAAGCCGATCGCCTCAAGGAGCTGGTGTTCGAGCGGATCAACAGTGGGGGTGAGCCGTTGACGCCCCAGGAGTCGCGGAACGCACTCAGTAAAGGTCCGCTGAATATAGTTCTCCCCCGGCTTGCGCGCACTCCGAGCTTTTGCCGCGCTTGGCGGATTCCAGTCCCGGACGATGATGAGGTGGAAAACGGACACTTCGCCGAAGAAGTGCTACAGGACGAACGCTTCCGTCAGATGGAAGACGTTGAGATGGTGTTGCGCTTCTTCGCTCATCGACAGCGCGGTGCCGAAGCTGCGCCACGGCGCCTTCGTCCTTTTCTCGACGAGTACTGGACGCGCGGGAACCGAGAGTATTCGATTGATCTGGTTGAGCAGATCGGCGCGATCTTCACCGCCACCTCTGATCTCGCCGAAGAGGTCCTCGGCGAACGGGCGTTCTACATTCGGCGCGAGCGCAACGGACAGCGCTCGTGGGTTCCGCGGCCGACCCTGCTCGCGTACGACTCAGTCATGGCGGCGTTTAGCAAGCACCTCGAGCACGGGCCGGTCTTGAAGGAGCAGCGCCATGAGGTGTTGGCAGGACTAGAGCGCTTATATGACGAGAACGCCGCCGCGTTCGATGGTCGCCGCACAGACCCAAAGGACCTCGCGATGCGCGACGAGCTGATCGAGCAGCTTCTCGACTCAATCGTCGCCGAACACTAATGGACGCCATCTCCGAGTCACTCGATATCGACATTCTGAGGCTACGATCCGAGCTGGAGCTCCACGCAGTCTTGGACCGGGCCTTGCAGGATCGATTTAGCTCCGATGTCAGGGCGCTGACCGAGTTTGACCGGCGCGCGCGCCGCATGACGTACGCGAGCGTGGTCGTCGGTTGCTACGGACTGATCGAGCAGACCATGGATCAGCTGCTAATCGCTGTAGCCGAGTGCCTGAACGAAATCTATGCAACTTCCGGCGACCTGCCCGAGACCGTGCGCGTGGAGCACCGTCGGCTGATACTGGAATGCCTTCGGAACGGCGACCGCGTGCGAACGAGGGTCGCCGTGGATGAGCTAATCGCAATCGCGGCACTTGCCGCACGTGATGACGAGCCTCCGAACCTAGTTCCGGGCGTCTTCACATATGCGACCGCGAACTATCGCTACCCATATTCGAACGACCTTCTCGCTCGACTCTCGATGCGGATGGATCGGGAGCCGGATGCGCATGAAGCAGCCGACGCATTGAACAAGGCGGGATTCGCAACTTATGAGTCCTTCCTCGAGGACCTAGTCCAGCGCCGCAACGAGCTCGCCCATTCGTATGCAGAAGATGCGATCGTGAACCCCGATCTGCTCGAGGCCTACGTGAGCATTGTCGCGGCCTATCTCCGAGCCGTGGTCCGACATGTCGACCGCGAGCTACTTGCGCGCGTCGCGGTGGAGCGTGAAATGAAGATCGGCTCGGTCGTCAAGGTCTGGACTGGGCGCGTGGGCATCGAGATGAGCGCACGATCAATCTCTGTCGGCGATAGGTTGCTCCTGGTCAAGTCCGGTCGCCGGACGCTTCACCGGGTTGCCTCGCTCCAGAGCGAGGGCGAAGATGCTGAAACCTTCAGCGTGGATGGCCCCACGCCGATAAATGTGTCGGCGCAGGTCGAGCTCGTCGAGCAGGCGGCCGAAGGATCGGAAGCGTTTGTCGTCCCTGAGGCGTGGCTACGGTACTGGATCGATGACGAAGTCGCGGTCGCAACGCAGCCGTCAGATGAAGGTTGACTCGCGGTTGCGTGATTTTGCAACGGCGAAGTCGGTCGCACCTCCTCGCTGAACAGGTCGTCGTGGACAAGTCGACTGAGGAATCGGGCCCACCATCGTGGACATCTTCGGATCTACTCAGGCGGTTTGCTGCGGCTCCGGGAGACATCTCTGAGCGGTTCCTACAGTTGTAGGTTCCACGCCGAAATGACATATTCCACGGGTAGTTGGCAGGCACTTGGCATCTCTGCCAAGTGCCGTGGACACGCGCTTGTGGCTGAGGCGTGTGGTTCTGGGGAGGGAGTCGGTTCCAGTCCGTAGGGTCGGAACGCTGGCCTGGGTTGAGTTGCGAAGCACTGGGGGTTGTTGTGGGGTCAGATTTTCGGTTGTGGTCGGATGAGCCATCGGCGACAGACTTGCTGTCGTTCGATGCGATCGCGGACACCGTGGTCGATGCGCTATTCGACGGTGAGCTGGATCCAGTTGCTCTCGGTCTTGAGGGCGCTTGGGGTAGCGGCAAGACGACGGTGCTGCATCTGATTGAAAATCGGATCGCCACGGAGAACGTGGATGGTCAAGTGGTTGTCGTGGTTCGGTCGAACCCTTGGCAGTACGACCCGGCAGTGGGCGCCAAAGAGAGTTTGATAGCCGAGATCCTCGGTGCGTTGAGTGCTGAGTTTGACGCGTCCGACCCTGTGGGATCGGCGGGTCTGACTGCACTGAAGGCGCTGGTGAAGCGTGTCAACTGGTCCAAGGCTGTGAAGACGGCGGCCCGAACGGCTTTGACCTTGCAGCTTCCGTCGTTGGACGACGTCTTCGACTTGGTCAGCGACGACCCTGAGTCACTCGATTCGCCCAAGGGCATGGCGTCTTTCAAGGAGGAGTTCCAGAAGCTGCTGGCCGACCCGGCGTTGGCGCATGTGTCGCGAGTCGTCGTGTTGGTCGACGACCTCGATCGATGTCTACCGCCGACTGTGGTCGAGACTCTCGAGACGATCCGCTTGTTCCTGTCGGTCCCGGGGATGTGCTTCGTCGTGGCTGCGGATGAGGCGCGGGTCGCGGAGACGATTCGGATGCATCTTGGAACACCGCTTGTCGGGGACGGGCGAGAGAGTGTTGCGAGCTTGTATCTCCACAAGATCGTGCAGACGACGGTGCCAGTTCCGGCATTGAGCGCGTTCGACACGCGGGCATACTTGTTCCTACTTCTGGCGAAGCAGGAGTGCGGCAGTGATGATGCGTTCGCAGAGCTGGTGCGGGCGTGTGGTGAGCTGCGCGTCGCTGCCGGGAGCCTCGATGACCTGGAGCTGCCGGCGGATGGTTCGTTGCGGTCTGCGATGCAGAGCGCGGCGAGGTTGACCCCGATTCTGTATGAGAAGTTGCAGGCGAACCCGCGTCGAATCAAGCGGTTCATGAATGACTTGAACGTCCGGCAGTCGATCGCGGATCGGCGAGGGATTGCATTGTCGCCGGATGCGGTCGCGAAACTCATGGTGCTGGAGCGCACGTTGCCGACCGACTTCGACACTCTGCTCGGTTGGCTGAGCGCGGGGGTGCTGCGTCCCCGGCTGGAGCGTTTGTCCGAGGTCGCAGAGTCCGGCGCCGCCGCCGATCGCGGGGACGCAGATGATGGGGAAGGTGTCGACGAAGAGTCGTTCTCGGCAACCATGATCCGGTGGGCCAAGCTTCCGCCTGCCCTCGACGCGGCTGCGGCTGGCGGGTACTTGACGCTTGCGGCGGCGTTCCATGGTCGGCTGCTCGTCGACGAGGGGCTTCCGGAACAGTTGCGGGATATCGCTGCGGCATTGGCGTCAAGGTCGCAGATCGAACGTGAGGCGGTATCTCAGGACGAGCTACAGGCCTTGCCTCTGGGAGATGTGTCGGTGCTGCTCGATCATCTCGGCCGACGCCTCCAGGACGAGCCGGGCGTGCAGTTCGCGGCGGTGAACGCGATCATCACACTGGCGCGACTGCATCCGGCGGTACAGCAGGAGGCGCTCGTCGCCCTGGCTCGGCTGCGCGCGACCGATGTGAATGCCTCGACGGTGATGCTGTTCCGTTCCATCGAAGCTCAGTACGTCGATGTCCTTGAGGGGTGGCGCGTGGTGGGTGCCGACGATACCGACACCTCGAAGGCGCTGACATCGCTGCTCGGGCCGGTGGTGGCGTCCTGATGGGAACTAGTGGTGTGTACAAGGGAGGCGGCGGTGCAGCGGCTGCCGGACTGAGGGATGCGCTGAGCGACTGGCTTGACAGCGCATCCGCGCCATCGGCTCCCGCAGCTGGCGGCCCGACGATCGACGGGCGCCTGGATCCGAAGCGTGTGGGCGGGGCGTTGCGGTTGTGGTCCGGCCCGTCGGGTGGTGGCCGATCGGGTCGCGCTGGAGGATCCGGGAGCTCCGGTGGCGGCCGTTCTAGCGGCGGCGCGCAGCGCTCGGCCGCACGCGTAGCCGGCCCAGCCGGCAGCGCTGCGACTCTGTCGACCGCGTACTTGCGGGGTGAGCGCGCACCGTTGGAGGCGGCCGGGCTCGACCTCGATGAGCTTCGCGCCCTTGATGATCCGCTCGAGGTGCGCCGGCGCATCGTCGAGGCCGCGTTCGAGTC
>NZ_JBYIPF010000011.1:0-85534 GCF_057706945.1 Microbacterium sp. bgisy203
CCAGCCGATCCGAGACTCGTCCAGGTGTCAACGTGGGTATCCGGCTGGGTGAGCGCGAAGGCGAAGGTCGGCGTCCCATAGGAGTATCCGACCCCATTTACCTGAGCGTCAGGGCGAGCCGCGTCGACTCGGCGGAGCGCAGACGCAAGACTCTCGCCGCCCGCTCGCGCGAGGTCGTTTGCGAAGACCTCCGGGCTACCGACCGCAGGAGCCTTGTACCCGACCCATGCCACGACCGCATGCTCACGGGTCGGATCGGCATTCTCTTGTGCTTGTTGGAGGTAATTCGAGGACCGTGCCCATCTCGGCAGTTCAGCGCTTGAAGAGCCCATGCCAGGCACCGCCCAGGTGACGTTATCGGCAGCATCCAGATCACCGATCGCCACCGCGGCGAGCGGAGGCCGATCGTCCGTCACGAGACCAGGAATCGCGACTCGCCGCCGCGAGGCCGTCCACGTTGAGGACTGAGGAGAGACCGCTCATACATGGGGTGGCGCACGATCCGCGCATGTATCCTAGTCGACGTACTCCTCGCCGATGATCTGGCTAAGGTCGCCCGGGACGCAGAGTGACGTGCCCGCGATCTGGTAGGTCCCTGGTCCGGTGGAGAAGCTGATGCCGTGCAGGTCGCCGCCGGTGGCGTATACGACTGGGTCTGGAGTCTGGTCGATGCGTACCGTCATGCCGAGTCCTTCCCAGTACTCGGCAACCGTCTGCGCGTTGGTGAGATGGTCGGCATCGGGTATCGGAGAGCTCTGTCGATAGCTCCAATCCACCTCGTCAGATTCACACGGGCCGACAGACGGCTCGCTCGACGATTTCCACCCGTCGTTTCCAAGGAGCGCGGCGGTGTCTTCGGTGATCCGTACGAGCGCGTCACGCGCTTCATCGGGTGTCATCTGCTCTCCCTGTGATGCGCAGCCCGTGAGTGCTACTGCCGCCACCACACCGAAGAAGAGGGCGAGTGTGGATTCCGCGTTAGTGCGCACGTTCTCTTCTCTCGATGTACTCACGATTTGGGGATCCCGGATAGTCGTCGGGACCGGGCGTGAGCTCATCCAGCTGGCCCGTGTCGCCAACGCGTCACGGCGTTGTCGGGTTGTCTCCGCTCACTCTGAGCCTTAGTCGACGTACTCTTCGTTGATGATCTTGTCCGCGTCACCGGGAACGCATATCGATGTGCCGGCGATGTTGTAGGTGTTCGGTCCTGCCCCGAAGCTTATGGCGGCAACGGGGCCACCCGAACCGAACACGACCGGGGATTTCTCGGTGTTGACCTGAACGGTGAGGCCCAGGCTCTCCCAGTAGTCCGCGACGATCTTTACGTCATCGAGTGGGACCGAGTCCGGCACGGGCGCGTACTCGGTGTAACCCCAATTCACCCCGTCTCGACACGATCCAACGGATGCGCCACCACGGCGCTTCCAGCCGGAAACGCCGAGCTGTGTCGCCGTGTCTTGAGTGATCTGAATCAGCGACGCACGTGCCTCGTCAGGCGTCATCTTCTCCTCCTGCGTGCAACCCGTCAGTGTGATCATGGCAAGGAACGCCGCCAGGAGGCTGAGGGATCTCTCGGGTCTCGCCACCTTGCAACACCGCCAGACGCATCTGTTCGAATTCGGTCGGCTCGTGTGTGATCGTCGCTGTGACGCGGCGGCATGCGGCGAGCGAAGCTTCTCCCCGGGGTTGCTTATCGCCATTGGTCTACGTCTCCCGAGACGCATCGTGTGGTCCCGGTCACGTCGTAGAGGCCGGGTCCCGTCGCAAGACTCAGCAAGCTGACCGGGCCTCTCGTTGCGTAAACCGAAGGCGGGGTCGGTGACGCCCGTAGGCGCCCGGCGCGGTCTGGAAACTGATGGCCATTACGGGACCGCATGAACCGAACCCGACCGAGGACTTCTCCGTGTTGATCCGAACAGTAATGCCGCGGCTTTCCCGATGATTCAGCCATGTCGGCGAGCATAACCAGAAGCGCATGCGTTGCGCGTCCGCCGAAAGGGGGACAACGAGCGGCATGACTCCGATGGGCGTACGCCTTCGACAGGACTGTGGGCGATCGCGGACGTAAGGATGCTCGGCGCCGTCGAATTTTCTCCGGCGAGGGAAAGGGCGGATGCCGCGGCACGCGCGTACTCTCGGTGCCGTGGAAGAGCCGAACCCCTGGAGTGAGCCGGAGCCCATCACCGAGGCCATCTGCATCCTCGGCTACGACTGAACCCTGCCCACCGCGATCCACGCGCACCTTGTCCGCGTGACCCCGCGGCGGAGGAGGCTCCGAGTAGGCTGAACCCTCGTGTCCTCTGCTGCGTCGCCCCGCTCCTCAGGAGGCAGCTCGGAAGGCAGTTCCGGAGGCGGTGCGGGTGGCGCCTCCGTCCCCGCGTGGGCGGCCCTCAGCGGTGCAGTGCTCGTTGGCATCCTCACCGCCCTGCAGGCGCGGATCAACGGGCAGCTCGGCCTGCGCCTGGGCGACGGTTTCGTCGCGGCCGCGATCTCGTTCGGATCGGGCCTCGTCGTCCTCGTCGTACTGACGATCCTGCTGCCCTCGGGACGGAGTGGATACCGCGCTCTCTTACGCGGCGTGCGAACGGGCACGATCCCGTTCTGGATGCTGTTGGGCGGCGCTGCCGGCGCGCTGACCGTCGCGACCCAAGGCCTCGCCGTCGCGGTCATCGGGGTCTCGCTCTTCACGGTCGGCGTCGTCGCGGGACAGACCTTGTCCGCCCTCCTCCTCGATCGCGTCGGGTTCGGCCCCGCCGGCGTGGTCGCGGTCACCATGCCGCGCGTCGTCGGGGGAGCGCTCGCGCTCGTCGCCGTCGCGATCTCGCTGCAGGGCGGCATCCTCGAGCGCGTGCCGTGGTGGATGCTCGTCCTCCCTGTCCTCGCCGGCATCGGCATCGCCTGGCAGCAGGCGACCAACGGGCGGCTCCGCCAGCGTGTGGGCACGCCGCTGACGGCGACCTTCGTGAACTTTCTCGGTGGGACGCTGATCCTCGTGACGGTCGCCGTGGTCCACGT
The DNA here is from genome assembly GCF_057706945.1 of Microbacterium sp. bgisy203. Lineage (NCBI taxonomy): Bacteria > Bacillati > Actinomycetota > Actinomycetes > Micrococcales > Microbacteriaceae > Microbacterium > Microbacterium sp. bgisy203. The sequence continues at coordinate 3,016 of NZ_JBYIPF010000011.1, forward strand.
CGCGATCGTCGGTCCGCCGAACGCGCTCCCCACCGAGGTCTGGCTGTACCTCGGCGGTGTGATCGGGGTGACCTACATTTTCTTGTCGGCCGCGCTGGTCGTGCACACTGGCGTGCTGCTGCTCGGACTCGGCGCGGTCGCGGGGCAGCTCGCGACGGCGTTCCTGCTCGACCTGTTCTGGCCTGCGGACGCGGGTCCCGGGTGGCAGACGGAACTGCTCATGGTGCTGGTGGCGGGTGCCGGTGTCGTCGTCGCGGCCGCGCCGTGGAAGAGGCGCAGTCAGCGCTGAGGTGGTGTCAGCCCTCGTCCTGCGCCTGCGCGGTCTGCGCATCGGCCTTCGCCCGCGCCTTCAGAGCCTTTGCGGCGGCCTTCGAAGCCTTCCGCGCGGCCTTCTTCGCCTTGCGTTCCGCCTTATCGGCCTTCGCAGCCCAGTCGGTCGGCTTCTTGTCGCCCTTCGCGCTCTTCTTCTTCTGTTTCTTGGCCGACGTCGCGGCCGGCTTCTGGCGCCAGTGGGCGAATTCATCCGGGGATGCCGTGATGCCCGGCATCCTGCTCACGTGCGACGGCGCGTCGACGGCCTTGCGGCGCGACGGGCGGTCGCGTTCGGGCTTTCCGCCCACGTAGAGCCAGCCGAGGAGCTCCTCGTTCGCGGCGAGTCCGTGGGCGCGCGCGACCGGCTCGGTGCGGGTGTAATGGCCGGTGCGCCAGATGACGCCCCATCCGGCCTCGTCGAGCAGCAGGCTGAGCGTGTGCGCGACACCCGAGGCGACCGCCTCCTGCTCCCAGCGCGGCACCTTCTCGCTGGGTTTGTAGCTCGCGACGATCGCGACCAGCAGCGGCGCGCGCAGCGGCTTCGTCGAGGGTTTGTCGTCGCCCTGCGCCTCGGCGATCGCGGCGCCGAGCACGCGCCGGTCATCGCCGCGCAGCTCGATGATGCGCCACGGGCGCAGCGACGAGTGATCGGCCACGCGTCCGGCGTCCGAGACCAGCGTCAGCAGCTCGGCGCGGGTCGGCGCGGCGTCGGTCACCTTCGACCACGACCGCCGCGCCCTCACCGCATCGAGCGCGGGGTGCGAGGCGTCGGCGCTCACGACTCGGGCGTGAACGACAGGGACAGTGAATTCATGCAGTAGCGGTCGCCGGTGGGCGTGCCGAAGCCGTCGGGGAAGACGTGCCCGAGGTGCGAGCCGCAGTTCGCGCAGCGCACCTCCGTGCGCACCATCCCGTGGCTGCGGTCCTCGATGAGCTCGACGGCCTCGGGGCGCACCGACTCGTAGAAGCTCGGCCACCCGCAGTGCGAGTCGAACTTCGTGCCGCTCGTGAAGAGCTCGGCGCCGCACGCCGCGCACGTGTAGAAGCCGGCACGACTCTCGTCGAGCAGTTCGCCCGTCCACGCCCGCTCGGTTCCCGCCTGCCGCAACACCGCGTACTGCTCGGGGCTGAGCTCCTGTCGCCACTGCTCGTCGGTCTTGTTCACCTGGTACGTCACGTCGCGTCCTCCCGTTCGCGGAAACTCTTCGCTCTATTCAACCGGAACGGGGGCGTCGGTGTTCCGGGTTCCTCATCACGCACCCGCGAGAATGGACGCATGGATACCGAAGCCCGCGCGGTCGCCGAACGTTTCGACCGCTTCGCGCGGGAGGAGGCTCCGGGACGCTCGGAGGTCTACGCCGCCTGGGCGCGTCTCGTCGCGGACGATCCGGAACTTCAGGCCGTGTTCGCGCGGATCCCCGCCCGTCACCGCCAGCCGCCGCTCGTGTTCGCGGTGACGCGTCTGCTCGGCCTGGGATCGGACGATGATGGGGCAGCGCAGGATGCCGCGCACTGGCGCGACGGGGTCCTCGCGCGAGCCGACACGGTCGTCGCCGAGTGCGCGCAGCGTTCGCTGCAGACCAACGAGCCGCAGCGCTGCGCCGCGCTCCTGCCGGCGCTGAGCCGCATCTCGGGCCCGATCGCGCTCCTCGAGATCGGCGCGAGCGCCGGCCTGTGTCTGTACCCCGACCGTTACTCGTACCGCTACCGCGCCCCCGGCGGTGTGGTGGCGCTCGATCCGCCCGACGGCGTGTCCGAGGTCGTCCTCGAATGCGCGGTGCGCGGTGACCGGATGCCGGAGGTCGCCCTTCCCGAGATCGTGTGGCGGGCGGGCATCGACCTCGCCCCACTCGACCCGCGCTCGCGGGACACCGACGCGTGGCTGACGGGGCTCGTCTGGCCGGGGGAGGAGGGCCGTGAGGAGCGCGTGCGCGCGGCGCTCGGCATCGCGGCATCCGACCCGCCCTTGCTCGTGGCAGGCGACGGCGCCGACCTCCTCGCGGACCTCGCCGCCCAGGCGCCGGCGGGGGCGACCCTGGTCGTGCAGACGCAGGGGGTCCTCGCGCACATCCCGTGGGCGGGCCGACACGCGCTGATCGACGCGGCGCGGCGCGCCGGGCGCTGGATCACGCTCGACGCGCCGACCCTCCACGAGGGGTGGTTCACCCCGGTCGATGTCGACGGGTGGCCGGGAGGGTTCGCCCTCGGCCTCGACGGTGAGGTGCTCGCCGCAGCCGACCCGCTCGGCGCGTGGATCGCCGTGCGTTGAAATGCGCGGCGTCGAGTGGCGGTCCCCGGCATCCCTCTCTTCCGCGCCTAGCCTGGACGCGTGCCTCTTTCCGACCGTGACCGTGCGCTCCTCGACTTCGAGGCGCGTTGGAACGGCCACGGCGCGGCCAAGGAGGAGGCGATCACGCGCGAGCTCGACCTCACCGTCCCGCGGTACTACCAGCTGCTGCAGAGGGCCGTCGATCAGCCGGATGCCGCCGCCTACGATGCCCTGCTCGTGCACCGCCTCCGCCGCCTGCACGACGCGAACGTACGCGCTCGCGCCGCGCGCGGCGCGGTTCGCACAGGAGCGGCCGGGTAGCATTCTCTGGTGCCCACCTCCTCGGTTCATCGGACCCCCCCGACGAAGGACCGCTTCGACGACCTGCCCGCCGACGACGGACGCGTCGGCGCGCACCGCGCCGAGAACCCGCGCATCCGCGGCGGCGTCGTGCTGCTGTGGTCGGCGATCGCGACGATGGTGATCGTGGGCGCCGGCATCTTCGGAAGCATGGTGAGCACGGGGAGCATCACGTTCTTCCCGACGCCCGAGCCGACCGTGCCCGCCGCCCAGCCGACGGCCGAGCCGGTGCTCGATACGACCTACAAGGTGACGGTCCTCAACGCGACAGGCCAGCGCGGTCTCGCCGGGCAGATGCGTGACACCCTGGTCGCCGCGGGGTGGAGCGCCGACGACGTGAACGCCGGTGAGGCATCCGAAGAGTTCGACACGACGACGGTCTTCTACACCTCGCCCGACGATGAAGGCCCCGCGCGCGGACTCGCGGAGGCCATCGGCGGTGCTCCGGTCGAGCTCAGCGAGGCGTACCAAGGCGTCTGGGGCGACGACTCGCCGCAGCTGGTCGTCGTCATCGGCGCCGATCGCGCGACCTCCGGATAGCCCGGCGAATGCACGGTGTTTCGCGCGTGTGAACTCTTCGATGCGCGCGTGTCAAAAGTCGTCGGAACGGGGATTTCGCCTCTTCCGCGCTGGTTAGCATGGCGACGTCCCACCGCAACATCAGGAGATTCGCATGGCAGGAACGACGCAGGGCACCGTCAAGTGGTTCAACGCCGAGAAGGGCTTCGGGTTCATCACCGTCGCCGACGGCCAGGACGTCTTCGTGCACTACTCCAACATCGACATGCCCGGCTTCCGGGTGCTGGAAGAGGGGCAGACGGTCGAGTTCACGGTCGGCGCCGGCCAGAAGGGCCCGCAGGCCGAATCGGTTCACGTCGTCGCGTGAGGTCGGCCTGATCGGCGACGATCGCCCCTGAGAGCTCGCCCTCCCGCCGCGCTCGTCGCGCGGCTTGCACTCGCCATGCCCGAGTGCCAGAATGAGTTAGCACTCCGTCATGCTGAGTGCTAAAGACTCATCCTCACGTCCGGGAGGGACGACACACTTATGTCAAAGATCATCGCTTTCGACGAGGAGGCCCGCCGCGGCCTCGAGCGCGGCCTGAACATCCTGGCCGACGCCGTCAAGGTGACCCTCGGCCCCCGCGGCCGCAACGTCGTGCTCGAGAAGAAGTGGGGCGCCCCCACGATCACGAACGACGGTGTCTCCATCGCCAAGGAGATCGAGCTCGAGGAGCCCTTCGAGAAGATCGGCGCCGAGCTCGTCAAGGAGGTCGCCAAGAAGACCGACGACGTCGCCGGTGACGGCACCACGACGGCCACCGTCCTCGCCCAGGCGCTCGTTCGCGAGGGTCTGCGCAACGTCGCGGCCGGCTCCGACCCCATCTCGCTGAAGAAGGGCATCGAGAAGGCCGTCAAGGCCATCTCCGACGAGCTCCTCTCCTCGGCCAAGGAGGTCGAGTCGAAGGAGGAGATCGCCGCCACGGCATCCATCTCCGCCGCCGACACCGAGATCGGCGAGCTCATCGCCGAGGCGATCGACAAGGTCGGCAAGGAGGGCGTGGTCACCGTCGAGGAGTCCAACACCTTCGGCACCGAGCTCGAGCTCACCGAGGGCATGCGCTTCGACAAGGGCTACCTGAACCCCTACTTCGTGACGGACCCGGAGCGCCAGGAGGCCGTCTTCGAGGACCCGTACATCCTCATCGCGAACCAGAAGATCTCGAACATCAAGGACCTTCTGCCGATCGTCGACAAGGTGATCCAGGACGGCAAGGAGCTCGTCATCATCGCCGAGGACGTCGAGGGCGAGGCTCTCGCGACCCTCGTGCTGAACAAGATCCGCGGCATCTTCAAGTCGGTCGCCGTCAAGGCTCCCGGCTTCGGCGACCGTCGCAAGGCTCAGCTCCAGGACATCGCCATCCTCACCGGCGGCCAGGTCATCACCGAAGAGGTCGGCCTCAAGCTCGAGAACGCGACGCTCGACCTCCTCGGCCGTGCGCGCAAGGTCATCGTCACCAAGGACGAGACCACGATCGTCGAGGGTGCGGGCGACCACGCGCAGATCGAGGGTCGCGTGACCCAGATCAAGCGCGAGATCGAGAACACCGACAGCGACTACGACCGCGAGAAGCTCCAGGAGCGTCTCGCCAAGCTCGCCGGCGGCGTCGCCGTCATCAAGGCGGGCGCGGCCACCGAGGTCGAGCTGAAGGAGCGTAAGCACCGCATCGAGGACGCCGTCCGCAACGCCAAGGCGGCCGTCGAGGAGGGCATCGTCCCCGGTGGTGGCGTCGCGCTCATCCAGGCCGGCAAGGCCGTCTTCGGCACGCTCGACCTGTCGGGCGACGAGGCGACCGGTGCGAACATCGTCAAGGTCGCCATCGAGGCTCCGCTCAAGCAGATCGCCCTCAACGCCGGTCTCGAGCCGGGCGTCGTGGCCAACAAGGTCGCCGAGCTCCCCGCGGGCCAGGGCCTGAACGCGGCCACGGGCGAGTACGTCGACATGTTCCAGGCGGGCATCATCGACCCGGCGAAGGTCACCCGTTCGGCGCTGCAGAACGCCGCGTCGATCGCGGGCCTGTTCCTCACCACCGAGGCCGTCGTCGCCGACAAGCCCGAGAAGGCCCCGCTGCCGGCCGGCGACCCGACCGGTGGCATGGACTTCTGACGCGAGTCGGAACCACGGATCGGTGTGATCCACGCAGAAAGGGCCCCTCTTCGGAGGGGCCCTTTCCCGTACCCGGGGAACAGGGGACATCGTGGAGACAGGTGATCTCGCGGAGACAGGACGCGAACGTGCTCAGGCATCCTGTGCTGGTGAGATCTCCTGTCTCCGTGACGTGGATGAGGTCGGCGGGATCAGCGGAACAGCCCGGCGGCGGTCGCCTCCGTCTGCAGGTACTGGTTGCCCGCGTTCGAGAGGGCGAGGCCGATCTCGCCGAGCGCCGACTCGAGGTCGCGCTGGGTCAGGCGCCACCGGTCGACGACCGACTGGAAGGCGATGGCGGCCGAGCCGGTCCACGAGCTCTGCAGCTGCGTGAGCTGACCGAGCATCGCGGCGGTCTCGCTCTGCAGCCGATCGGCCGTGTTGCGGATGGCACCGGTGGCGGTGAGGACGGCGTCGGAATCGACGGAGAACTGGGCCATGAGGGGCTCCTTTCGTTCGGATGCCGCCACGCTAGGCGCCGCGGACGGGCGGCGGGCGCCCGCACGCGCGATCGGTGGACAACTCCGCGAAACACCCGCCTGTGGAGGAGTCGATGACCGGATCAGAGCTCGTCGGGTCGCAGGCGCCGCAGCGGCTGCGTCTCGATGAGGAGGTGCTCTCGGGCATCTCGCCGGAGCGCCAGGGGGAACGCGACGCGGAACGTGGCGCCGCCGCCCGGGGTCTCGGTCACCTCGATCGAGCCGTGCAGCGCTTCGACGACCGACGCGACGATGGACAGACCCAACCCCGACCCACCCGTCTCGCGCGTCCGTGACGTATCGGCGCGCCAGAACCGCTGGAAGATCTTGTCGCGGATCTGCTCCGGGATGCCGTCGCCGTGGTCGATCACGGAGATCCAGCCCATCTCGGCGGCTTCGTCGACGCCTGTGGCGAGCTCGATCGGCGACCCGGCGGGCGTGTAGCGGCGGGCGTTGCCGAGGAGGTTCGCGACGACCTGGCGGATGCGGTTCTCATCTCCTAGCACGATCGGCTCGGGCTGCGGCGGGCCCGTCGGCGCCTTCGACCCTTGCGGCGGAGCGGCGACCTCGACCACCGCGGTCGTCGGCGCCGCATCGGGGCGGGGCCGACGACGGAGCAGGCGTGTCGCCCCGGCGAACCCACCGCGACGCACGGCCGCCGTGGTCGGAACCTCCGTGTCGCCGGCGTCGAGCGGCCGCGGCTCCGGCGCGGTGCTCTCGAGCGCCGTCACGGTGCGTTCGGGGTCGGTGGCTCGGGCATCCAGCGCGGCGTCGCGCGCGATCGGACGGAGGTCGACGTCGATGACGACGATGTCACGGCGCTCATCGAGGCGAGCGAGGGCGAGGAGGTCCTCGACGAGACCGCCCATGCGCACGGCCTCCTTCTCGATCCGCTCCATCGACTGCGCGGTCTGCTCCGGGCCTGCGATCGCACCCATGCGGTAGAGCTCCGCGTACCCGCGGACGGTCACGAGAGGGGTGCGCAGCTCGTGGCTCGCGTCGCCGATGAACCGGCGCATCTGTTGGACGGTCGCATCACGCTGCGCGAGGGCCTGGTCGATGCGGTCGAGCATGATGTTGATCGCCGTCTTCAGGCGCCCCACCTCGGTGCGCGGCGACATGTCCGTCATGCGCTGGCTGAAGTCGCCCGCGGCGATCGACATCGCGGTGTCTTCGACCTGGCCGAGGCTTCGGAAGGCGAGGGTGACGAGCCATCGGGTCGCGAGCGCGCCGCCGAGGATCGTGAGGAGGGCGAGCACCGTGTAGATGCCGACGAACGTCGCGACCGTCTGATTCACGGGCGTGAGCGGCAGAGCGAGCAGCTGCACGTTGGAGGTGCGCGTCCCGGGGATGTCGAGGATGTCGACGGCGGCGTGGAAGGTCGTCTTGCCGTCGGCGGAGTGCAGCTCGAAGATGTCGGTTCCCTGCATGATCGTCTTCTCGAGCGGGTAGGCGTCGGGGAAGACGGGCGCATCGCCCGCCGCCGAGCCGCCCGTCTGCAGCAGCGTGCCGTCGGCGGCGTAGACGGCGATCGAGAACGACGTGAGCGGCGGCGTCGAGGGGCGCGAGAACTGCGCGACGCCGTCGACGACCTCGACGGTGAGCAGGCTCGACGCCTGGTTCAAGGTCACGGCCTGCGCGATCGACACGTCGCGGTCGGTGATCTGCGCGTTCCGCAGGAACACAGCGCTGCCGATGCCGACCGCGACGAGACCGGCCGCGAGGACGGCGACCGTGACCCCGGTGACCTTCGCGCGCAGGCTGACCGATCGCCACCAGGCGGTGACGCGATCGCCTTTCTTGGCGTGTGCGGCGAGGACCGCGGCCACGGCGGACCTCCGTTCCGGAAGGGATCAGGCCGTCTTGCCGGCTTTCAGCATGTACCCGAAGCCGCGCTTGGTCTGGATGAGCGGCTCGGACGAGTACGGGTCGATCTTGCGGCGCAGGTACGAGATGTAGCTCTCCACGATGCCGGCGTCGCCATTGAAGTCGTACTCCCACACGTGGTCGAGGATCTGCGCCTTCGACAGCACCCGGTTCGGGTTCAGCATGAGGTAGCGCAGGAGTTTGAACTCGGTGGGGGAGAGGTCGATCGACACGTCGCCGACGGTGACGTCGTGCGTGTCCTGATCCATCGTCAGCTCGCCCGCCTTGATGGTCGACTCCTCGTCGGCCTGCATCGTGCGGCGGAGGATCGCCTGCAGGCGGGCCACGATCTCGTCGAGCGAGAAGGGCTTCGTGACGTAGTCGTCGCCGCCGGCGTTCAGGCCCTCGATCTTGTCCTCGGTCTCGTCCTTCGCGGTGAGGAAGAGGATCGGGGCGGTGTACCCGGCGCCGCGGAGGCGCTTGGTCACGCTGAACCCGTTCATGTCGGGGAGCATGACGTCCAGGATGATGAGGTCGGGCTCTTCCTCGAGGACGGCGGAGATCGTCTGGGCGCCGTTCGCGACGGCGCGCACCTGGTACCCCGCGAAACGGAGGCTCGTGACCAGCAGGTCACGGATGTTCGGTTCGTCGTCGACGACGAGGATGCGCGGTGCGGTCATATCCCCATACTGGCACCGGTTTCCTTCCATCCGCTGGATATCGGTGCAGGCCGTCGTGGCTGCGATCGGCGAAGATGGATGCCATGATGCCCCCCGCCTCCGCCCCGCCGTCCCCCGCTCCGGCGCCCCGCCCCGCCGACACGCTCCCCGCGGACGCCGTCGTGGGCGGGCTCGCATTCCACCGGCTGCTGTTCGCCCGGCAGCGCCGCGGGTGGTGGACACCGCTCGCCGTCGCGGGTATCGGTGTCGTGCTCTACGGCATCCTCATGGTCGTCACCGTCATCGTGATCATCGCCGTCGCCTCGTCCGACCCGACCGTGCTCGATCGCCTGCTCGCGCTCTCGGAGAACCCGACGATCGACGTCCGCGACCCGTTCGTGCTCGCGCTGACACTCGGCACGATCGTGATGATGCTGCCTTGCTACGTGATCGCCTCGCGCATCGTCAACGGCAAGCGCCTGGGCCTCATCTCGTCGGCGGCGGGTCGCCTGCGCTGGGGGTGGATGATGCGGTGCGTGCTCGTCGCGCTCGCGCTCTATGGGGTGTTCGTGGCGATCTCGTTCCTCCTCCCTTCGGAAAGCGGTGCGGATGCCGCCGTTTCCGCCCCTCCGACATCGGTGTGGGTGACCTCGCTCGTGCTGATCCTCGTGCTCGTGCCGGTGCAGTCGGCGACGGAGGAGTACGTGTTCCGCGGGTACCTCATGCAGTCGATCGGGCGGTGGCTGCGGCATCCCGCGTGGGCGATCCTGCTGCCGGTGCCGCTGTTCGTCCTCGGGCACCTGTACGACGTGCTCGGCCAGATCAACGTGGGGGTCTTCGCGATCGCTGCGGGATGGCTGTCGTGGCGCACCGGCGGGCTCGAAGCGGCGATCGCGTTGCACGTCGTGAACAACCTGACCGGTTTCCTCGTCTCCCTCGTCGCAGGCACCGACCCCGCGGCGAGCGAGACGGGTCTGTTCAGCTTCGTGACCTCGCTGCTGCTGATGGGAGGGTTCGTCGCGATCGTCGAGTGGATGATCCGACGGAAGCCCCTGCCGCGGACGCTCGTGCTGACGCCTCCGGCGCCTCCGGCACCGCCCGTCGGTGCGGTCTGGACCCCACCGGTCTGGCCCGAGCCCGACCCCGCGACGCGCGCGTAGCCGCACCTGCGATTCAGGCGGCTGCGATCCCCTCAGCGTCGAGGATCGTGTAGCTGTAGCCCTGCTCGGCGAGGAAGCGCTGACGGTTCTGTGCGAAGTCCTGATCCACCGTGTCGCGCGCGATGAGCGTGTAGAAGCTCGCGGTGTGCCCGCTCTTCTTGGGGCGCAGGAGTCGCCCGAGACGCTGCGCCTCCTCCTGCCGCGACCCGAACGAGCCGGACACCTGGATCGCGACGGAGGCTTCGGGGAGGTCGATCGAGAAGTTCGCGACCTTCGAGACGACGAGGACGGGGATGCGCCCCTCGCGGAACGCGCCGTACAGCTCCTCGCGCTCATCGACGGGGGTCGCGCCGGTGATCTGCGGGGCGTCCAGCGCCTCGGAGAGCACGTCGATCTGGTCGAGGTACTGGCCGATCACGAGGATCTGCTCACCCGTGTGCCGAGCCACGAGGTCTTTCACGACGCCGATCTTCGCGTGCGCCGTCGCGGCGAGCCGGTAGCGGTCGTCGTCGGCGGCGGCCGCGTACTCCATGCGGTCGCCTTCGGGAAGGTCGACCCGCACCTCGTAGCAGACGGCGGGGGAGATGAAGCCCTGCGCCTCGATCTCCTTCCAGGGCGCGTCGAAGCGCTTGGGGCCGATGAGGCTGAAGACATCGCCCTCGCGTCCGTCTTCGCGCACGAGCGTGGCGGTGAGGCCGAGGCGGCGGCGCGCCTGGAGGTCGGCAGTGAGCTTGAAGACGGGGGCGGGGAGGAGGTGCACCTCGTCGTAGACGATGAGACCCCAGTCGAGCGCGTCGAGGAGGGCGAGGTGGGCGTACTCGGCCTTCCGCTTCGCCGTGAGGATCTGGTAGGTCGCGATCGTGACCGGCTTGACCTCTTTGACCTGTCCGGAGTACTCGCCGATCTCCTCGGGGGTGAGGGACGTGCGCTTGAGGAGCTCGTCGCGCCACTGCCGCGCGCTCACGGTGTTCGTCACGAGGATCAGCGTCGTCGTCTTCGTGTCGGCCATCGCGGCCGCTCCCACGAGCGTCTTCCCGGCGCCGCAGGGGAGCACGACGACGCCCGACCCGCCCTCGCTGAAGATGTCCACGGCCTTCCGCTGGTACGGGCGGAGGGTCCAGCCGTCCTCGGCGAGGTCGATCTCGTGGGGTGTGCCGGGCGTGTAGCCCGCGTGGTCCTCGGCGGGCCAGCCGACCTTCAGGAGCTCCTGCTTGATGTGGCCGCGCGCCCAGGCATCCACCGTGAACACCCCGGGTGCGGGATGGCCGGTCAGCAGCGGCTGGATGCGCTTGTTCTTCGCGACCTCGGCGAGGACTGCGGTGTCGGTTGCGCGCAGGACGAGCGTGCCCTCGTCGTCGCGCTCGATGACGAGGCGCCCGTAGCGGTTCACGGTCTCGCGGATGTCGAGAGAGACGGATGCCGGAACGGGAAAGCGCGACCAGCGGTCGAGGGTCTCGAGCATGTCGTCGGCGGTATGTCCCGCCGCCCGGGCGTTCCAGAGCCCCAGACGCGTGATGCGGTACGTGTGGATGTGCTCGGGGGCGCGCTCGAGTTCGGCGAAGATCGCGAGCTCGTGTCGGGCGCTCTCGGCGTCGGGGTGCGCGACTTCGAGCAGCACGGTCCGGTCGCTTTGCACGATGAGGGGTCCGTCAGCCATAGCGTTCGATTCTACCGGCGGTCGGGCGGCGCGGGCGCGGCGCGCCGGGACCGCGAGCGCGCGAGACCGCGCGGATCGCGGGAAAGCGCGGGGGAGAGTTCGGGACGCTCAGGCCCGCGCGACGCGCGTGATCGACGACACCGGAAGCGTCCGCTCGACGTCGACGTTCCGGTCCAGTCCGCGCAGGCGCCCACCGCCGAGACCCGTCGCCTCGATCGTGAACTCCCGCTCGGTGCCGTCGGGCAGGCGCACCGCGACGACGAGGGTCGCGCGGGCGCGTACGGCCTGCTCGAGCTCCCGGCCGAGCCACGCGGCATCCGCATCGCCCGACTGCGCGGCGCGCAGGCGTGCGAGCAGATCGGCGTACACGTCGATGGGGTCGGGCGCGGGTTCGGGAGGCGTGCCGAGGCGGTGCCGGTCGAGCGTGCGGTGCTCGCCGTCGGCGTCGACCGCGATGACGGGGTAGCGAGCGTCGGCGATCATCCAGAACGCGGTGTCGGGGCTCGAGCGGGTGATCAGCGCCTCTCCGTCGGGGATGAGGCCGAGCGGCCGGAGCGCCTGGTCGACGGCGATCGTCCGCAGGAGCGCGGGGTCATCGCTCGTGACCCGGGTGCGCGCCTCCCCGTCCGGCCCGACGCGCAGCGCGCCGTGCCGACTCGCCGAGCGGTCGATCTCGTACGCGAGCGGCTGCGGCAGCCCCGTGAGGGAGAGTTCGGTCAGGAACGCGCGGAGCGACTCGGCGCTCTCGCCGGCGGTGAGCGCGTCGGCAAGCGTCTCAGCGGTGAATCGATACGAGGATGCCTGGGCGCGCGACTCGCGCCGCGCCATCGACCGCAGGCGCACGTCGAGGTGAGGTGCGAGCGATCCCGGCGCGATCGCGGTGAGGTCGTTCTGCAGGAACACCTTGTCGACCTCGGGCGGGAGGAGCGCGATCAGCGCGTCGAGGTCGAGGTCGCCGCCGCTCGCCGACGGCGCCGACCACGCGGTCGGGGTGCCCGCGGGGCCGGTGATCGCCCACCGGCGCAGGAGCGCCGCGAGCGCGTCGGCCTGGGCGGGCCAGGACGGGTCGTAGGGGTAGGCGCCGGTCCATTCCGTCGGAGGCATCCATCCGCCCGCGCGGCCGCGCACGCCCGAGGGGAGGGCGTCGAGCAGGCGCGTCGCCACCTCGGCCCAGCGTGAGAGCGTACCGGTGCGCAGCCATTCGACGCCGGCAGGCGTCACGAGGAGCGTGCGCCCGTCCGCCGACAGCAGGCCTGCCCGTTCGGCGATGTCGACGATCTCATCGGCCGCGTCGGCGTCGGGGACGGCACCCGCCTCGATGAGGCGGCGCCTGTCGGCGGCGCCGAGGCTCCCCGCGCCGATGCGCGACAGCGGTGCGGCGAGGGTCTCGTGGAGGACGTCGGCGAGGGCGCTGACCGCTGCGAACGCGCGTTCCGCCGCGGCCGCATCCGGGTCGGCGGGCGGGCGCTCGGGCGATGCGGGCGGGACGACGCGGGGAGTCTGCGCGAGGGCGTCGGCCACGGCATCCCACACCGCACCGGCGTCGTCGACGAGCGCGAGCTCGTGCAGGCGCTCGCGCTCGGGACCCGCGGGGAGGGCGCCGGTGCCGACCGCCGCCTCGAGCGCGGCGACCTCGTCGGCCGTCAGGGTCGTGAGAGCACGTCCTATCGAGGCCGCGTCGAGCAGCTGCTCGGCCGCGTCGAAGGCGTCGGCCCACGACGCGGAGGGTGAGACGCGGCGGGCGGCGAACAGGCGCGCGAGGGCCGCATCGTCCCGCGTCGCGAGATCGTTCGCGAGGGTGCGGGCGTCGGTGGCGGCCACGGTCAGCGGCCCTTGCCGACCCGCGCCTTCCGGATGAAGGTCATGATGAGCACCGCCAGCAGGAGCAGGAACGCGACGATCGGTGCGATGTAGACGATCGTCCCGACGGCGGGCCAGACGCCCGAGCCGAAGTCGGCGCCCGCCTGCGTGCCGATGATGATCGCGAAGAAGCACACGATCGACAGCGCGAGCAGCCCCAGCGACATGAACGCGAGGATGCGGTCGATCCGCCGGACCGGGAGGTCTTCGGACGGAGCCGGTGTGCGGGGCGAGGAGGGCGACATCGGCACCAGCCTACTGCGTCGAGTCGCCCGCCGTCGCCGCCTCGGGCGGGGGTGGTGCCGTAGTCTGGTGCGGGGGCGATCCGTCCCCGGTCACGACAGCGCCCGCGCACCGCGGGCACGATCAGCGAGGTTCCAGATGCCCACCGGCAAGGTCAGGTTCTACGACGACGAGAAGGGGTTCGGCTTCATCACCACCGATGACGGCCAGGACGTCTTCCTGCACGCCTCGGCCCTCCCCGCGGGGACGGTCGTGAAGACCGGCACGCGACTGGAGTTCGGCGTCGCCGATGGCAAGCGCGGACTTCAGGCGCTCTCGGTGCGCGTGCTCGATGCGCCCGTCACCCTCGCCAAGCGCAACCGTCCCAAGCCCGACGACATGGCCGTCATCATCGAAGACGTCGTGAAGCTCCTCGACAAGGTCGGGGGCGACCTCCGCCGCGGGCACTACCCGAGCGGCGCCCAGGGCGCGAAGGTCGCGGCGATCCTGCGCAAGGTGGCCGATGACCTCGACGCCTGACGTACCCGACGCCGACGCACGCCTCGTCGCCGCGCACGACCTCGCGCTGGCTGCGCTGCACGAGATCACCCCGGCATTCACCGTCGGCACCGCCTCGGGCTACACGGTCGAGGATGACGGGGTCGTGTCCCTGCGGTTCTCCAACACGATGGAGGGCTACCCGGGCTGGTTCTGGACCGTCTCGGTCGCCGTCGTCGATGACGCCGAGCCGACGGTGCTCGAGGCCGAGCTGCTGCCCGGCCAGGGCGCGCTGCTCGCGCCGGAATGGATCCCGTGGGCCGTGCGCCTCGCGGAGTACCAGGCCGCGCAGGCGGCGCTCGCCGCCGAGGCGGGCGACGGTGATGACCTCGACGACCTGGGCGGTCGTGACGCAGCGGACGGCGAGGATGCCGAGGACGACGTCGACGACGCGGACCTCGACGATCTCGAGGATCTCGACGCGGCCGATTTCGATGACGACGGCTCGCCGATCCTGCACGCCGGGGACGTCGACGGCGTCGACATCGACGAACTCGACGAGTCCGGCGACGACGACGAGGATGAGGACGAGTCTGAGGCTGACGAGGACGACGAATCCGAGGCTGACGAGGACGACGACGAGTCTGAGGACGATCCGGCCGAACGCTGACCGGCACCCACCGCGCCTGCGCCCGACCGGACCGTGTCGTGGTCAGCCGGTGACGGTGAACCGCACCGCCTGAAGCACCTCGTCGCGCGACGACGGGCCGATCAGCAGGTCGAAGTCACCCGGCTCCACGACGCGCTCGCCTCGTGCGTCGACGATCGAGCAGTCGCGGACGGGAACCATGATCTCGACGATGCGCTCCTCGCCGGGGGCGAGTTCGACGTGGGCGTAGGCCTTGAGCTCCTTGTCGGCCCAGCTGGCGGAGGTCACAGCATCGCGGACGTACGCCTGCACGACCTCGTGCGCTCGCCGGCTTCCGGTGTTGCGCACGGCGACCCGAGCACGCACGGTGTCGGCCGCCGTGAGGAGGGGAACCTCGATCTCGGGTTCGCCGTAGACGACGGTCGAGTACGACAGTCCCTCGCCGAACGCGTGCGGCGGACGCTGCGTCAGGTCGGCGTACCGGTCACCGTGCTGACCACGGATCTGGTTGTAGTACGTGGGCTGCTGACCCGCGTGGAGGGTGAACGAGATCGGGAGACGGCCCCGAGGCTCGATCTGCCCGAGCAGCAGCTCTGCGATCGCTCGTCCCCCCTGCATGCCGGGGTTCGCGACCCACACCAGTGACGCGTCGGCGACCGCGGGCGGCAGGACGAGCGGCTTCGAGGCGAGTAGGACCACGACGAGGGGCGTGCCGGTCGCGGCGAGCGCCTCGAGCAGCGCGCGCTGCCCGCCGATGAGTTCGAGGGTCGCGGTCGACCGTCCCTCGCCGACGAGCTCGATGCGGTCGCCGACGACGGCGACGACGACATCGGCATCCCGCGCCGCAGCGACCGCATCGGCGATCTGCGCGTCGTCGGGCTCGGCGGGAACGACGATCTTCGGCCGAGGCTGTCCGTCGGGGAAGAGCGCACCCGCGGGGTCGTCGACGAGGTGGAGGATGTCGGCGCCCGCGCGGTGGGTGACCGTCCAGTCGGCGGCTGCGAGCTCGCGGAGCCCGTCGAGCACGGTCGTGATCTGCGCGCGCGGTTGTCCGTCGGGCAGCCAGTCGACCTGTCCCGACGATCCCGCCCAGTCTCCGAGCTGCGTCTGCGCGTCGTCGGCGAGGGGGCCGACGACGGCGATCCGCCGCGGCGCCGACGCGGGCGCGAGAGGCAGGGTCCCGTCGTTGCGCAGCAGCACGAGGGAGCGCCTCGTGATCTCGAGGTTGAGGGCCGTGTGCTCCGGCGCGGCGACGACCTGCGAGATGCGAGCCATGTCC
This sequence comes from Microbacterium sp. bgisy203, assembly GCF_057706945.1. Classification (NCBI taxonomy): domain Bacteria; kingdom Bacillati; phylum Actinomycetota; class Actinomycetes; order Micrococcales; family Microbacteriaceae; genus Microbacterium; species Microbacterium sp. bgisy203. Next base: position 18,990 of record NZ_JBYIPF010000011.1, read on the forward strand.
GGCATCCGCGGGTTCTCGAACAGACCCAGCTCGAACTTGAGCGTCAGGATTCGGGCGACGGCACGGTCGATGTCGGCTTCGTCGAGCATGCCGTCCTCGACCGCTTTCAGCGCGCCCTCGTAGAAGCCGGGCGTCGTCATGACGACGTCGTTGCCGGCCCGCACCGCGGCTGCCGCCGCGTGGGCGTAGTCGGGCTGCACCCGCTGTTCCCACACCATCCGACCGACGTTGTCCCAGTCGGTCACGAGCGCGCCGGTGTAGCCCCACTCGCCCCGCAGGACGTCGCTCAGGAGCCAGTCGTTGACGGTGATCGGGACGCCGTCGGTCGTCTGATAGCCGAGCATGAAGGTCGCGCACCCGGCGCGGGCGACGCGCTCGAACGGCGGCAGGAACCAGGACCTCAGCTTGCGGCGCGAGATGTCGGCCTCCGTGGCATCCCGCCCGCCCTGCGTCTCCGAATAGCCGGCGAAGTGCTTCGCGGTTGCGAGGATCGCCGTCTCGTCGGCCAGACCCTCGCCCTGATAGCCGCGTACCATCGCGGCGGCGAGCTCGCCGATGAGGAACGGGTCTTCCCCGAACGTCTCGTCCACGCGTCCCCAGCGGAGGTCCCGCGCGATGCAGAGCACGGGCGAGAAGGTCCAGTGGATGCCGGTGGCCGCCACTTCGATCGCGGTCGCGCGCGCGACCCGTTCGACGAGCTCCGGATCCCACGAGGCGGCCATGCCGAGCTGGGTGGGATAGATCGTCGCGCCCTCCCAGAACGAGTGCCCGTGGATGCAGTCCTCGCCGACGATCAGCGGGATGCGCAACCGCGTCCGGGCGGTGAGCTCGGCGGCGCGCAGCACCTTTTCGGGAGAGGTGTGCAGGATGGAACCGGCGTGACGTTCGAACACGATCTCGGTGAGGTCCTCGCGCGCGTCGGACTGCATCATCTGGCCGACCTTCTCGGGCAGCGTCATGCGTCCGAGCAGGTCGGCGACGCGCTGGGCGACGGGGAGCGTCGCGTCGAGATAGGGCTCGGTGCCCTTTGACGTGGTGCTCTGTGCGGCGGTGGTGGCCTGTGTGGTGGTGGCCTGTGCGGTGGTGGTGGGCTGTGCGGTGGTGGTCACGAAACGGATTCCTTGTCGGGGCGGGGAGAGACGGCGGAGCGGGCACGGACCGCGGTGACGGTCGACGTGGTGCTGAGCCCCTTCTTTCGGAGTGCGCGGGCCCGCTCGCCGGCGGAGCGCAGGCGCGGGTTGACGTACTCGTCGATGCCGAAGTTGATGAGGGAGAGGGCGACGCCGATCGCGGCGATGCACAGCCCCGGGGGCAGGTACCACCACCACTGGTTCTGCTGGAACGCGCCCTGCGCGGAGGCCCAGTTCAGGATGGTCCCCCAGTTGTAGGTGTTGACTGGGATGACGCCGATGTACGACAGGGTCGTGAGCCCGAGGATCGCCGCGGTGACGGTGCCCACGAAGCTTGCCGCGATGAGCGCCATGAGGTTCGGGAGCATCTCCACCGTGATGATGCGGCGGAGCGGTTCGCCGTTCGCCTTCGCAGCCTGGACGAAGTCGCGATTGCGCAGCGACATCGTCTGGGCGCGCAGCACGCGTGCGCCCCACGCCCACCCGACCAGCCCCAGGACGGCGGCGATCGCCCACAGCGGCGGGTCCTCGAAGATCGAGGCGACGATGATGATGAGCGGGATGCCGGGGATGACGAGGAACACGTTCGTCAGGGCCGAGAGGGACTCGCTCTTCCAGCCGCTCAGGTACCCCGAGATGACGCCGACGGTGATGGCGATGACCGTTGCGATCGCGGCGGCCAGGAAGCCGACCACGATGACGCCGCGGGTCCCGTGGATGACCTGGCTCAGAACGTCTTCGCCGATGTGGGTCGTGCCGAGCCAGTGCTCGGGCGAGGGCGGCTGGAATCGCGCCGCGTTGTTCACCTCGGTGGGGGAGTAGGGCGCGAGCACATCGGCGAAGATCGCGACGAAGACGAACACGGCGAGGATGACGAGTCCTGTGATCGACTTGCCGTTGCGGAACATCGCGAACGCCTCGCCCATGCGGGCACCGAAGCTCTTCGTGGTCGCCGGCGGGGGAGTCGTGTCCGCCTCGGTGACGGTCGCGGTCGGGGGCACGGTCATGGCTCAGACCTCCGTCTGACGGGTACGCGGGTCGAGGAACGCGTAGGCGATGTCGGCGAGGATGTTCGCGACGAGCACCGACACGGTGATGACGAGGAAGACGCCCTGCATGAGCGCGTAGTCCTTCGCATTGGTGGCATCGAGCAGCAGCTTCCCGACTCCGGGGTAGCTGAAGACCATCTCCATGACGATCGTGCCGCCGACGATGAAACCGATCGACAGGGCGAAGTTCTGGATCTGAGGGAGGACGGCGTTGCGGGCCGCGTACGCCCACAGCACGCGACGCTCCGGCATGCCCTTGGCCTGCGCCACCATGATGTAGTCCTCGTCGAGCACGGTCAGCATCATGTTGCGCATGCCGAGCATCCATCCGCCGAGTGAGGCGATCACGATGGTGACGGCGGGGAGCGTGCCGTGCAGGATGACCGAGCCGATGAACTCCCAAGACCACTCGGGAGACATGCCCACGCCGTACGCCTTGCCGATCGGGAACCACCTCAGGTTGACCGCGAACGCGGCGATCGCGAGCATGCCGAGCCAGAAGTAGGGGATCGTGCTGAGGAAGGTCGTGATCGGGATGAACACGTCGGCACGGCTGCCGCGGCGCCACCCGATGAGCGCGCCGCCGACCGTTCCGATCGCGAACGACAGGATCGTTGCGATCCCGACCAGTCCGATCGTCCACGGCAGCGCCTGCGCGATCACCTCGGTGACCGGCCGGAGTCCGCGCAGGAGCGAGACGCCGAGGTCGCCGCGCACCAGGTGTGCCCAGTAGTCGACGTACTGTTGCCAGAGCGAGGCATCGGTGTCGAGCCCCAGCATCGCGCGCAGGGCGTCGGCCGCCTCGGGGCTCACGTTCTTGTTGCGGGAGAGGTAGGCGGTGACGGCATCGCCCTTCATCATCCGGGGGAGGAAGAAGTTGATGGTGATGGCCGCCCACAGGGTGAACAGGTAGAACAGCGCCCGGCTGCCGAGGAACCGCCAGGGAACGCGCGTGCGTCCCTTCGCCGCTCTCGTCGCTGTCGTGCCGACCTCGAGCGCGTCGGCGGCGTCGGGATTCTCGGCGCTTTCGAGGAGGGGTGTCTCCATGGTGCTCATCGGGTGCCTCCGGAGTCGTGGGTCGCCGCGGCGGCGAAGTGCTTCTCGGGGTCGGGGGATGCGGCGCGAAGCTCGCGTGTGTAGGCGTGCTGCGGGTTCAGGATGACGTCGTCGGCAGGCCCCTGCTCGACGATGCGGCCCTGGTTCAGGACGATGATCTCGTCGCTGAAGTGGCGCGCCGTGGCGAGGTCGTGTGTGATGTAGAGCACCCCGAGCCCCTCTTCGCGCTGCAGATCGGCGAGGAGGTTGAGGACGCCGAGACGGATGGAGACGTCGAGCATCGAGACCGGCTCGTCGGCGACGAGCAGTCGCGGGCGCGATGCGAGGGCGCGGGCGATCGCGACGCGCTGGCGCTGGCCGCCCGACAGCTCGTGGGGACGGCGGTCGGTCACGGCATCCGGGCTCAGCCGCACCCGCTCCAGCAATCGGCGCACCTCTGTCTCGACCTCCTTCGACGGGACCACGTCGTCGAGGCGCAGCGGCCGCTCGATGTGGTAGCGGATCGAGTGATACGGGTTGAGCGAGGCGAACGGGTCCTGAAACACCATGCGCAGCTGCTGACGGTAGCGGCGGAGGCTGCGGCCGCGCCGGGGGATGGGGGACCCGTCGAGGAGGATCTCGCCGCTCGTGGGGCGTTCGAGCTGCGTCAGGATCTTCGCGATCGTCGACTTGCCGCTGCCGGACTGCCCGACGAGCCCGATCGTCTGCCCGGAGCGCAGGGTGAACGAGACGTCGTCGAGCGCCTTCATCTGGCCCGCTCCGCGGACGTTGTAGGTCTTGGTGATGTGGGAGAACTCCAGCACGGTCATCGCGCCACCACTCCTCTCTCGCCGGTGAGGCGCGGGAACGAAGAGAGCAGCGTCTTCGTGTAGTCGTTCTGCGGATCCGTCCAGATGTGCTCGGCGGTGTCGAGCTCGACGATTTCGCCTTCGCGCATGATGGCGATGCGGTCGCTGATCTCGAGGAGCAGGGGCAGATCGTGGGTGATGAAGATCACCGAGAAGCCGAACTCATGGCGCAGCTGGGAGATCTGACGGAGGATCTCCCGCTGCACGAGAACGTCGAGCGCCGTGGTCGGCTCATCCATGACCATGAGCTGGGGCCGCAGCGCGAGTGCCATGGCGATCATGACGCGCTGGCGCATTCCGCCGGAGAGTTCGTGCGGGTAGGATCGGGCGCGCTCCGCACCGACCTTGACGATCTCGAGAAGCTCGGCGATCTCGGTGCGACGCTGCTTGGACGTCATCTCCGGGCGGTGCACGATGAAGACGTCTTCGAGCTGGTCGCCGATGGGAGCGACCGGGTTGAGCGCGTTCATCGCCCCTTGGAACACCATCGAGATCTTGTCCCAGCGGAAGCGCCGCATCTGCTCGACGTCGAGCCCGTTGATGTCGACGTTCTCTCCCGAGGCGTCGTGGAAGACGACCGAGCCGCTTTCGATGACGGCGGGGGCCTTGAGCAGGCGCTGGATGCCGTAGGCGAGGGTGGTCTTCCCGCAGCCGGATTCCCCGGCGAGACCGAGGATCTCGCCGCGGCGCAGTTCGAGGGTGACGTTCTTGACGGCTTCGACAGGGGGATCGACGTCGTATACGACGGAGAAGTCTCTGATCGACAGGAGGTGTTCAGGCATGTGGGTGCGTGCTTTCGTGATGATCGCCGTGCTGCGGGGGCGGGCGGCCGCCCGCCCCCGCAGTCCGATCAGTTGGCCGGCTTCAGCTTCGTGAGAACCTGGACGATCCCCGGCTGGGTCGGGTCACCCGAGGTGTACTGGTCGTCCTCCGACGGCCAGCCCACGTAGTTGCGCGTGTTGAACTCGCCCAGCAGCGGGTGCGCGCCGAGCGGGATGGCCGGGACGTTCTCGACGAACGCCTTCTCCATCACGGCGAGGGCGCCCTGGCGCTCATCGTCCGACGAGGCGTTCGCGTAGGTGTTCAGCGCTTCTGTCACCGCCGGGTCGTCGAACCGACCGAAGTTGAACTGCGCCTTGCCGTCGACGATCCACTTCGGGTCCATCGTGGAGGTGTACAGGCCGTACGCGTTGCCGGTGTCCTCCAGCCAGTGGATGATCATGTCGAACGTGCCCTCTTGGCGGGCGGCGTCCCAGCCGCCCCAGTCGGGCTGGTCGATCTTGACTTCGATGCCGAGGCCCTTGTCGAGCTCTTCGGCCAGCAGCGACTGCTCGGTGTTCCAGTCGCTCCAGCCGGCGGGAACCGACACGGAGAATGTCACGACCTCGCCGTCGGGGTCGACGAGCTTGTCCGAGCCGTTCCACGTGTAGCCCGCGTCGGTGAGGATCTGCTTCGCCTTGTCGATGTCGACCTTGTACTCCTTGCCCTGGTAGTCGGGCAGGATCTCCTTGTCGAGGATCTCGCCGAGACCCGTCGGGCTCCAGATCGCCTGGCTCGCGCCTTCGCGGGCGATGTCCACATACGCCTGGCGGTCGATCGTCCACGCGAGCGCCTCGCGCAGCGCGACGTTGTTGAACGGCTTCTTCTGCAGGTTCATGAAAAGCGTCGCTGCACCCGCGGTCGGCGACACCAGGAACTGGTTGTGCTCGTCGGCGGCGAGGAAGCTCTTATCGATCTGCGGGATGAACGCCTGCGCCCAGTCGGCCTCGCCCGAGACGAGGGCGGTCGTCAGTGCGGCGTTGTCACCGTAGGAGACGTAGTGCAGCTCGGGGACGGCGAGGTCGCCGCCCCAGTAGTCGTCGTTGGCGGTGAGAGTGACCGACTCGGTCGACCAGTTGCTCAGGACGTACGGGCCCGTGCCCACCGCGGTGCCCTCGGCCGTGAGGGGGTCGGTGTTCGGATCGGAGATGTCCTTCCAGATGTGCTCGGGCACGATCGGGAAGTGCAGCACGCGGGCCTGCGCGGTGTACTTCGAGCTGTCGAACTCGATCGTGACGGTGTCGCCGTCGACGGTCACGTCCTTCAGGCCGAACGCGTTCGTGTCGTTGAGCTTGCCGTCGAGCACCTGGTTGAACGAGAACGCGATGTCCTCGGCGGTGAAGTCCTCGCCGTCGCTCCACGTCACGCCGTCGCGGGCGACCGCGGTCAGCTGGGTGTAGTCGTCGTTCCACTCCACCGACTTGGCCAGCCACGGCGTCGTGCCGAGATCGCCCGTCGGATTGACGAGTGCGAGCGACTCGAAGATGACCTTCGCGTAGCCGTACTTCGAGGCGGACGAGTCGCCGAGATAGGGATTGTTCGACTCCGTGGTGATCGCGCCGTCGGGCTTGGCGATCGTGAGCGCTGCGCCCGAGCCGGACGCACCGCCCTCGGAACTGCCGCTGCCTGCGCATCCGGTCAGGGCGAGGGCCGCGACCAGACCGACGGCAGCGAGGGAGGTTCTGAGCCTCATTGCTTCTCCTTCGTTGTGGACTCTCATAGCCGCCGGACGAAAGAGGACATCGTCACCTCGGCGCTGAGTGTGATTGCGGATTTAACTTACAATCAAGTAAGCAAGTAGGCAAGTGGTCGCACAGACGAGCCGATCGGGGTCGATAGACTCGCACCCGCCGCGACGAGAGGAGGGCGACGATGACCGCGACGCGACGTCAGCCGCGCTCACGCCCCGAGACGCTCGTCCGCCGTCGAGAGATCCTCGACGCGGCGGTGGACATCTTCGGCGCCAAGGGCTTTGCAGGAGGGACGCTGCAGGAGATCGCCGATCAGGTCGGCATGACCCACGCCGGCATCCTGCACCACTTCGGCTCGAAGGAGCAGCTCCTCCTCGCTGTTCTCGCCCATCGCGACGCGACCGACGTCGCGCACCTCGACGGTCAGCACATTCCCGACGGGATGCCGCTGTTCCGCCACCTCGTGCAGACGGCGTTCCAGAACGCCGACCAGGGTGGAATAGTGCAGGCGTACGCCGTGCTCTCCGCAGAGTCGGTGACCGACGACCACCCCGGCCGCCCGTACTTCGAGGAGCGCTACGCCACGCTGCGCGCCGAAGTCGCCGAGGCGTTCGCGGTGGTCTGCGCCGAGCGCGGGATCGACGATCCACAGCAGGTGGCGGATGCCTCGGCGGCGATCCTCGCCGTCATGGACGGCCTCCAGGTGCAGTGGCTCCTCGATCGCCGGTCTATCGATCTCGGTCGCGCATCGCAGTTCGCGATCGAAGCCATCGTCTCAGCGGTGCTCTCTCCGCAGTCGTCGCCGCTGGACGCGGACGGCTGAGGAGCATCCGGCGGCAGTCAGCCCCGCTGGCCCTCGACCGTGTACTCGATGCACTTGACGAGCTGACGCACGTCGTCGGGCTCGATCGACACGAACGTCGCGATGCGCAGCTGGTTGCGCCCCAGCTTGCGGTACGGCTCGATGTCGACGATGTCGTTCGAGCGGAGGCTCGAGGCGATGGCTGCGGCATCCACGCCCTCGTCGAAATCGATCGTGACGACCACGGGCGAGCGGTCTGCGGGGTCGGCGACGAACGGCGTCGCGTAGGGCACCGACTCGGCCCAGTCGTAGAGGACCGACGAGGACTCCGCGGTGCGCGAGGATGCCCAGCCCAGCCCGCCGTTCTCGTTGATCCACTCGAGCTGCTTGTCGAGGAGGAAGAGCGTCGCGACGGCGGGGGTGTTGAGCGTCTGGTTGAGGCGCGAGTTGTCGAGCGCGTTCTTCAGGCTCAGGAACTCGGGGATGTACCGGCCCGATGCGGCGACGCGCTCGATGCGCTCGATCGCGGCGGGGGAGACGGCGGCGAACCACAGGCCGCCGTCGGAGCCGAGGTTCTTCTGCGGGGCGAAGTAGTAGACGTCCGCCTCGGTGATGCGGACGTTGATGCCGCCGGCGGCGCTCGTCGCGTCGATGACGGTGAGCGCGCCCTCGTCGCCGCGCACGCGGGTGACGGGGGCGGCGACGCCGGTCGAGGTCTCGTTGTGCGGCCACGCGTAGACGTCGACGCCCGCGACGGCCTCGGCGACCGTGCTCGTGCCCGGCTCCGCCTTGCGGACGTCGGGGGCCTCGAGCCAGGGGGCGGCGGCCGCGGCGGCGAACTTGCCGCCGAATTCGCCGAAGACGAGGTTCTGCGCGCGCTTCTCGATGAGGCCGAACGCCGCGGCATCCCAGAACGCGGTCGAGCCGCCGTTGCCGACGATGATCTCGTACCCGTCGGGAAGGCGAAGGAGATCGGAGAGGCCCATGCGCACCTGGCCGACGAGGCTCTTGATCGGGGCCTGGCGGTGCGAGGTGCCCATGAGGACCGAACCGGGCCCGGCGAGGGCGGCGAGCTGGGCGGCGCGGACCTTCGAGGGTCCGCAGCCGAAGCGTCCGTCGGTGGGCAGGATCTCGCGGGGCAGCGTGACGTGGGCCATGGGTCCGATTGTAGGGGTGCGGGCGGGGGCGTTCCGCCGCCGGGCCGTCACAAACGGATAGGCTGGAGGTCCACCCCCGCACCGCGCTCCGACGCACCACCGAGGCATCCATGACCGACCTGATCGACACCACCGAGATGTACCTGCGCACGATCCTCGAACTCGAGGAGGAGGGCATCGTGCCCCTGCGCGCCCGCATCTCCGAGCGCCTCGGCCACTCCGGCCCCACGGTGTCGCAGACGGTCGGGCGCATGGAGCGCGACGGTCTCGTCGTCGTCACCGACGACCGTTCGCTCGCCCTCACCGACGACGGGCGTCAGAAGGCCGTCGACGTCATGCGCAAGCACCGCCTCGCCGAGCGCCTGCTCTCGGATGTCATCGGTCTCGACTGGGCGTACGTCCACGACGAGGCGTGCCGGTGGGAGCACGTCATGAGCGAACTCGTCGAGCGTCGCCTGCTCGAGCTTCTCGGCCACCCGACCGAGTCGCCGTACGGAAACCCGATCCCCGGTCTCGACCAGCTCGGCGATGTCCCCGCGCGCACGTTCGACGAGGGCGTCGTGGGTCTCGTCCGTCTCCTCAACGAGGTCGGCACACCGGTGACCGGCACCGTCCGTCGTCTCGCCGAGCCCGTGCAGGTCGACCCGGAGCTGCTCGCCCAACTGCGCGATGCGGGCGTCGTCCCCGGCGCGAGCGGCGATTTCCGCTTCAGCGAGGGGTACGTGCTCGTGCAGATGGACGGCCAGGACGAGGGCATCGAACTGCCCATCGAGGTCGCCTCGCACCTGTTCCTGGTGGATGCCGCACCGCAGGTCTGACCCGTTCGCGGTCGCTCGATTCGGCGACATCCCCGGGGCGAGATTCTGGGCATCCCGTGGAAAAGACCTGGGCGCGCCGGTCTCTGCGTGACATATTCGTTACCTTCGGGTAGCCTGCAAAGGTCCAACTGGCGAGAAGCCCGCCAAGGATCTCCGCACGAATTGCCTCATGGGTTCGTCGTTCGCGCGGTGACACCCGTACATCTGTGCCCGACACCGAGTGCCGACGAACCAACGATCCCCCGCCCCCGCGGGGGGCATGCGGAGGCGCCGGAGGACCATTGGCTGACACGTTCGACTCGTCGCGGGAGAACCCCGAATCCGAAGCGACGAACACCTCTTCCCAGCGACGCGCCCGAAAGTCCGTGAGCGCGCGACCGGCGCCCGGAGCCGCCCCCGCCCTTTCGCGAGCGGCTGCGCGCCGTGCGGCAGGCAAGCCGCACCCCGCCCGCAGCATCCTGACCCTCGCCGCCGTGGCCGGTCTCGTCGCGACCGTCGCCGTCCCCGCTGCGCTCAGCGCGACGGGCGGCGCCGCTCCCGCCGAGGCCGCGGTGACGACGCTGCAGCAGGTGGCCGCCGACAACGCGCAGTCACTCGTCGTGGCGTCGGAAGAGACGCCGGCCGCGCTCGACCGCGGCAGCTACAGCGCGACGACGCCCGAAGAGATCCAGACGAAGAAGGATGAGGAGGCCGCGAAGGCCGCCGCCGCCGCGCGCATCGCCGCGGCGAGCAAGGTCGCCTCGTCGTCCTCGTCCTCGTCGTCGTCGTTCACCGGCGCGATCGCCGAGTCGATCGCCCCCGCGGGGTCGGTCGTCCGTCCGCTCGTGTCGTTCAACAACTTCGGCACGCCGTACGCGGGTCACAAGGGCACCGACTACATGGTCGGCGGCGGCACCCCGATCTACGCGATCGCCGACGGCGTCGTCGTCGCGTCGAGCGAGAACGGTCCCGGCTGGGGCGTCTACGTCAAGATCGCCCACAACGTCGGCGGACAGAGCGTCACCTCCCTCTACGCCCACATGACTTACGGCACCCGCCGTGTCGAGGTCGGCCAGACCGTCAGCGCCGGACAGCTCATCGGCCAGGTCGGTCAGACCGGTCGCGCCTACGGCACGCACCTGCACCTCGAGATCTACGTCAACGGCGCGTGGACCAATGCGGAGAGCTGGTTGCAGGCCAACGTGCACTGACTGCGTTAGCCTGATCCCGACGCTCGCAGAAGCCGAGGGGGAGTCGATGGACGTCGCAGGAGCCCGCATCCGCACCATGGATGCCCTCTGCCGGAACGCATCCGGCCGCTACGTCCTTCGGCATCGCGTACACGACTGCCGCGGCGAGAGCCGTGCGATCAAGGCGCTGTCTTTCGACAGCGCCTTTTTTCGTGCCCGTGCGCCCCGTCGTCTCCTGCGATCGCACACCGAGAGGCCACTGAAGCCGTCAGTGCCGTTCGAGAGGACAGAGACCGCATGCGCACACTGGTACTGAACGCCGGCTACGAGCCGCTCGCCGTCGTCTCCTTCAAGCGGGCACTCGTGCTCGTCATGAACGAGAAGGCGACCGTCATCGAGCGGATCGACGACAATCCCGTCTGGAGCCTCCACGGCGCCACCGATCGCCCCGCCGTGATCGTCCTCACCCGCTACGTGCGGGTGCCGGGCGCGCGGCGCGTGCCGGTCACGCGCCGCGGGGTGCTGCGTCGCGACGCGCACCGCTGCGGGTACTGCGGCAAGGCGGCGACGACGATCGACCACATCCTGCCGCGGTCGCGCGGCGGGGCCGATTCGTGGGAGAACCTCGTGGCGTGCTGCCTGCGGTGCAACAACGTGAAGGGCGACCGTACGCCGCAGGAGATGAGGTGGGAGCTGCGCTGGGTGCCGCAGCCGCCGCGCGGCGCGCAGTGGACCGTGCGCGGCACGGAGCGCTCCGACCCGGCCTGGGAGCCGTACCTCTCGCTCGCCGCGTGACCCTCGCGGCCTGACGCCCACAGCCCGACGCCCACAGCCCAACGCCCACAGCCCGAGGCTCCCGGGCCTCCCGCGGACGATGTCGGAGGCCGAGCGTATCTTCGACCTCACCGGATTGAAGAACTAGAACAGAAGTTCTAGCCTGGTGAGATGAGGTCGATCATGGGTGAGGCGCGGAGCGCGGCGGGCACCACCGTCGACACGGTGGCCGCTCTGCGTGCGCAGCTCGACCGCCTGCAGGGGCGGCGGCTCGACGTGCCCGTGCTCCCGGTGCCGCAGGCCCTGGCATCCCTTCTGCCCGGGGGTGGGCTCCGCCCCGGCTCGTCGTACTCTCTCGGGCGGTCGACCTCGCTCCTCTTCTCGCTGCTCGCCCGCCCCTCGCAGGACGGCGCGTGGTGCGCGGCGGTGGGCATGCCGCATCTCGGGGCCGAGGCGGCGCGCGCGGCGGGGGTCGACCTGTCGCGCCTCGTGCTGGTGCCCGATCCGGGCGAGCGCTGGCTCGCGGTGACCGCCGCCGTCGCCGATGTGCTGCCGGTGGTCGCGGTGCGTCCGCCCGCACGCGCGAAGGATGCCGACATTTCCCGGCTCGCCGCCCGCATGCGCGAGCGCGAGGCGGTTCTGCTCGTGCAGGGGCCGTGGCCGCAGACGGAGGCGATGATCGATGTGGGCGACCCGTCGTGGTCGGGCCTCGGCGACGGCTACGGCATCCTCGAAGGACGTGAGCTCACCGTCACCGTCACGAGCCGCCGCTTCCCCGTGCCGCGGACGGGGCGTGTGCTGCTGCCGGATGCCGCGGGCGGCGTCGCCGGCGCCGCGGGCGGGATGCCGGGACGTGCGTCGGCGGCGCCGGTTCGAACCGGGCTGAGGGCCGTCGGATGAACGCCGTCTCCTCCACCTCCGTTTCCGCCCCGTCGGCCATCGCGCCGCGACACCTCGTGGTGTGGGTGCCGGACTGGCCGATCGTCGCGCTCGGGCGCGACGGCGACGACCCGCTCGATCCGGAGCTGCCGATCGCCGTGTTCGACAAGGGCATGGTCGTCGCCTCATCGCCCGCGGCCCGCGCCGAGGGGGTGCGGCGGGGGCAGCGGCGTCGTGACGCACAGGCGCGCTGCCCGCACCTCGAGGTCGTGCTGCACGATCCGGTGCGCGATCATCGCGCGTTCGCGCCGCTGATCGCGGCGGTCGAAGAGGCGGCACCCGGGGTGCAGCTGGTCGCGCCGGGGATGTGCGCCCTGCGCGCCAAGGGGCCGGCGCGGTTCTACGGGGGCGAGGCGGCCGCGGCGACCGTCCTCGCCGGGGCGATCGCCGGGCTCGGGGTCGACGACGTGCGCGTCGGCGTCGGCGACGGCACGTTCACCGCCGAGCAGGCGGCGCGCCGCGGCACGCGGGCGAGCGACCCGGTGCGGATCGTGCCGGCGGGGCGGGCGGCATCTTTCCTCGCGCCGCTGCCGGTCGGTGTCCTCGACGACGAGACGGTGGGGCTCTTCGCCCGCCTCGGGGTGCAGACGCTCGGCGAGGTCGCCGCGCTCGGCGCCGAACGCCTCGCCGAACGGTTCGGCGCCCGGGGCGCGCGCCTGCACGCCCTCGCGGCGGGGGAGGACCCGCGCCCCGTGTCGGTGCGGACGCCCCCGCCCGAACTGCACCGCGAGATCGCGTTCGAGCCGCCCGTCGCCCTCGCCGACCAGATCGCGTTCGGCATGCGTGTGCCCGCCGAGGAGTTCGTCGCGCGCCTCGCCGCCCACGACCTCGTCTGCACGGGACTCCGCGTCGTCCTCACGGGCGAGCGCGGCGACCGCAGCGACCGGGTGTGGCTGCACCCCGGGGCGTTCGACGCGGCAGCGGTCGTCGATCGCGTGCGCTGGCAGCTCGCCGAGCAGGGGGTGGGGCGCGGGGGGCTCCGCAGCGCCGTCACGAGCGTCCGGATCGAACCCGACGGGGTGGATGCCGCCGCGCACCACACCGCGCGCCTGTTCGGCGCCGGGCCTGACGAGCGCGTGCACCACGCCCTGTCACGCGTGCAGGCGATGCTCGGGCATCAGGGAGTGCTCACTCCCGAGATCGGCGGAGGGCGCTGGCTCGCCGAAAGACAGCACCTCGTTCCGTGGGGAGACGTCGACGTGGCCCTGGCAGGTTCCGCAGCGGCCACCGCCGACCGCCCCTGGCCGGGGAGCCTCCCCGGGCCTTTGCCTGCGACCGTGTTCGCCGAAGCCGTGCCGGTCGCGGTGCTCGACGAGGAAGGCGACATGGTCGCCGTCGGCACGCGCGGCGAGCTGACGGCCGAGCCGGTGCGCTTCAGCGTCGGGGGGCGGGAGCGCGGCATCCGGCAGTGGGCGGGGCCGTGGCCCGTGATCGAGCGGGGGTGGGATCCCGCACGCTCCCGCACCGCGCACCGTTTCCAGATCGTCGACGCGGCGCAGAGCGCGTGGCTGCTCGTCTGCGAAGAGGGGACGTGGCACGCCGAGGGGGTGTACGACTGATGGGCTTCAACAACCCCGGGGTGACCTGGTCGGAGATGGAGCGCGTGCTCAGCGGGCGCTCCGCCGAACCCGACGGCGGCGACGGGCCGGCCTTCTCGCGCAAGCGCGGGAAGTACGAGAAGCCCCCGATCGAGCGGCCCGACGATGCGGTGCCGTACGCCGAGCTGCACGCGCACTCGTCGTTCTCGTTCCTCGACGGAGCCTCCTCTCCCGCCGAGCTCGCCGAAGAAGCCGAACGGCTCGGGCTTCACGCCCTCGCGATCTGCGACCACGACGGGTTCTACGGCATTGCCCGTTTCGCCGAAGCGGCCGAGCAGCTGACCGTGAAGACGGTGTTCGGGGCGGAGCTCTCGCTCTCGGTCGACGGGTACTCGCGCGCGCCGGCGCGCAGCGGCCCACCCGACCCTGAGGCGCAGCACCTGCTCGTCCTCGCCCGCGGTGAGGAGGGCTACCACCGTCTCGCCGCGGCCCTCACTCACGCGCAACTCGCCGGCGGGGAGAAGGGCCGCCCCCGCTACGACCTCGCCGACCTCGCCGCGCGGGCGGAGGGGCACTGGGCGATCCTCACCGGGTGCCGGAAGGGCGCCGTCCGGCGGGCGCTCGCCGGCGCCGGCGGCCGGGCGGCCCCGGATGCCGCCGCGGCGGCGCGCGAGCTCGACCTGCTCGTCGACCTCTTCGGTGCGGATGCCGTGAACGTCGAGCTCATCGACCACGGCTCTCCCACCGACACGCGCGACAACGACATCCTCGCCGCGCTCGCCGCCGACCGCGGTCTGCCGATCCTCGCGACGAACAACGTGCACTACGCCGTGCCCGAGCGGGTGCACCTGGCCGCGGCGGTCGCCGCAGTCCGCGCCAATCGGGGCCTCGACGAGCTCGACGGGTGGCTCCCCGCGCACGCGAGCGCGCACCTGCGGTCGGGGGCGGAGATGGCGCTGCGGTTCCGCCGCTACCCGGGAGCGATCTCGCGCACCGTCGCCCTGGCCGACGAGCTCGCCTTCCCGCTCCGGCGCGCGAAGCCCGCCCTCCCGAAGCTCCCGGTCCCCGAGGGTCACACGCCGATGACGTGGCTGCGGAAGCTCGTATGGGACGCCGTGCCCCGCAAGTATCCCGACGCCACCGAGGCCGACCGCGCCCGCATCGACCGCGAGCTCGCCGTCATCGAGCAGAAGGACTTCCCGGGGTACTTCCTCATCGTCCACGGCATCGTCGCCGAGGCGCGGCACCGCGGCATCCTGTGCCAGGGGCGCGGCTCGGCGGCCAACAGCGCCGTCTGCTACCTGCTCGACATCACGGCGGTCGACTCGATCTTCTACCAGCTGCCGTTCGAGCGGTTCCTCTCCGCGATGCGCGAGGAGGAGCCCGACATCGACGTCGACTTCGACTCCGACCGGCGCGAGGAGATCATCCAGTGGGTCTTCGACACGTACGGACGCGAGCGCGCCGCGCAGGTGGCGAACGTCATCCAGTACCGCCCCAAGAACGCGGTGCGCGACATGGCGAAGGCGCTCGGTCATTCGCCGGGGCAGCAAGATGCCTGGTCGAAGCAGGTCGAGCGGTGGGACGGCCCGGTCGCCGGTGCCCATGACATCCCCGACCGGGTGCTGGAGTACTCCGCGGCGCTCATGAAGGCGCCGCGGCACCTCGGCATCCATTCGGGCGGGATGGTCCTCACCGAGCGGCCGGTGGGCGAGGTCGTGCCCATCGAGCACGCGCGGATGACGGGGCGCACCGTCATCCAGTGGGACAAGGACGACGCCGCCTGGATGGGGCTCGTGAAGTTCGACCTGCTGGGGCTCGGCATGCTCGCGGCCCTCCAGTACTGCTTCGACCTCATCCGCGGGGCGACCGGGGAGGAGTGGTCGCTCGACGCGATCCCGAAGGAAGAGGCGGCGGTCTACGACATGCTGTGCCGGGCCGATTCGATCGGGGTGTTCCAGGTCGAGTCCCGCGCGCAGATGGGGCTGCTGCCGCGCCTGCAGCCGCGACGGTTTTACGACCTCGTGATCGAGATCGCCCTCATCCGGCCCGGTCCCATCCAGGGCGGCGCGGTGCACCCGTACGTGCGCCGGAAGGTGCAGGGCGAGGAGGTGACGTACGCGCACGACAAGCTGAAGCCGGTGCTCGAGCGGACCCTCGGCATCCCGATCTTCCAAGAGCAGCTCATGCAGATGGGCATGGCGGTCGGTGACCTCACGGGGGAGGATGCCGATGTGCTCCGCCGGGCGATGGGATCCAAGCGCGGCATCGAGCGCATCGAATCGGTCAAGGCGAAGCTCTACGCCGGCATGAAGCGGAACGGCCTGGTGGGAGAGGTCGCCGACGACATCTACGCGAAGATCCAGGCGTTCGCGAACTTCGGCTTCGCCGAGAGCCACTCGCTCTCGTTCGCCCTCCTCGTCTACGCGTCGTCGTGGCTGAAGCTGCACTACCCGGCGGCGTTCCTCGCGGCTCTTCTGCGCGCGCAGCCCATGGGGTTCTACTCGCCCGCGACCCTCACCGCCGACGCGCGGCGTCACGGGGTGACGGTGCTCCGCCCCGACATCCACGCCTCCGGGGCGGACGCGGGGCTCGAGGCGATCTCGGACGGAGAGAGGACACCTACCGGACGCGACGCCTGCACCCACCGACACCAGCCGCCCGTCGGCCCGTTCGACCGCGACGCGCCCGACGCGTCGGCCGCGCACCGGCGCGACGGGGCGTTCGCCGTGCGTCTGGGACTCGCCGCGGTCACCGGCGTCGGGCAGCCGCTCGCGCAGCGGATCGTCGCGGCGCGCGCGGCGGAGGGGCCGTTCCGCGACCTGCGCGATCTCGTGCGGCGGACGGGCGCGACCGAGGCGCAGGTCGAGGCGCTCGCGACGGCGGGGGCGTTCGAGAGCATGGGCATCGGACGGCGGGCGGGTCTGTGGCTCGCGGGAGACGCGGCGAAGGACCGCCCCGAGTTCCTCGCCGGCACGCTCATCTCGGTGCAGCCGCCGCTGTTCCCCGACCCGTCGAGCTACGACGTGCTCGCAGCGGACCTCTGGGCGACGGGCATCTCGACCGACGACCACCCGCTCGTCCACTACCGGTCGCAGCTCGACGCGCGGGGCGTCCTCACCTCGCGGGGGCTGCGGGAGCACGAGGTCGGGCGGCGCGTCGAGGTCGCGGGGCTCGTCACGCACCGGCAGCGCCCGGCGACGGCATCTGGCATCACGTTCATCAACCTCGAAGACGAGCACGGGCTCGTCAACGTGATCTGCTCGAAGGGCGCGTGGGACAGGTACCGACGGGTGCTGCGCGATGCGCCCGCGCTCATCGCGCGCGGCATCCTCGAACGCTCGCCCGAAGGGGTGACGAACCTCGTGGCCGACGCGTTCGAGGATCTCAGAGTGGGCGTGACGCACCGCTCCCGCGACTTCCGCTGAGGAAGCCGCGGGAGCGGAACCGGACGAGGGAGCTACCGGGTCGCCACGGGCGTCGCCCCGGCATCCGTCCGATGAGACGTGTCGCCGTGCGCGTTCGTCGCGTCGTCGAGTGCGAGGTTCGCGTCGCGGACCGCGATGTACTGCGGGAGGTCGGTGTACAGCTCCTGCGTCAGCGGGTTGAGGCGGCGAGTGATGATGCGGTGACCTTGGTAGACGAGCACCGCGAGGTTCGCCGCGAGAGAGATCGCGGAGACGGTGAACAGCGCCGCCGGGTCGTGGGATGCCTGCACGGAGAACGCGGAGCTCGTCACGAATGCCGGGACGGCCATCGTGAACATCATCCAGAGGGCGAGCGTCGCGGCACGGTGCTGCAGCCACGCACCCTTCTTGATGAAGAACGCCGGGATCGTGCAGGAGATGAGCAGAGCCGCGCCCGCGTAGAAGGAGTGGTCGCCGACGCAGTTGTAGACGTAGGCGAAGTTCCACAGGTCGTACGCGATGATCCAGAACCAGAGCATGTCGGGCCACACCATGTCGCGCGAGCTGTCGCGGGAGATGATGATGCCCATCCACCCGCAGATGGTGATGAGGTTGATGATGCCGGCGACGCCGTTCATGTAGTTCCAGGGTCCGGAGACCATGAAGACCCCGTCGATCATGCCGTCGGCGCCCATCGCGCCGACCTGGAAGTCGCGGATGCAGGCCTCGAGGATGTTGAGACCGAGGATCGCGGGCGGGAACAGCAGCGCCCACTTGTTCGCCGCGAGACGCGGGATGTAGCGGATCGCCATGAACCCGAGGACACCGGCGAGGGCCGAGTAGACCTTGACCCAGTGGAACCATGTGCCCGTCGAGGAACCGGCTCCCGCCGTCGTCGGCCACACGAAGATCGTCAGGATGATCGGCAGGGCGACGAAGAAGCCGAGACCCACCCACTTCCAGCGACGGGTGACCTCGTTCAGTAGGATCAAGCCACCCAGGACGGCGAACCAGGCGATCCAGGAGTACCAGGGGATGGACTCGTACAGGAACATGATCTCGATGCCTCCATGGTGCGGGGGATCGGGCTCCTTCGCCGATGCTTGCTGTCGTCCCGCACCTTCTGATCCCCACGGTAGGAAGCGGCGGGTGCGGTGACCATAGACAATTCCCCGGAAGTGTCGGGTCGACCCGCCCGCGTCGCCCCCGCGAAGTTCGCGCTCGCCGGGGCTCTCAAGAACGCGCTCCGCACCGAGCCGCTCTCACGGGTGACGGTGTCGGGCCTCGCGGATGCCGCGGGGGTGCACCGGCAGACCTTCTACGCCCACTTCCATGACGTCTACGACCTCGCCGCATGGGTGTTCACCGCCGACATCGCCGACCGTGTGCT
The DNA here is from genome assembly GCF_057706945.1 of Microbacterium sp. bgisy203. Lineage (NCBI taxonomy): Bacteria > Bacillati > Actinomycetota > Actinomycetes > Micrococcales > Microbacteriaceae > Microbacterium > Microbacterium sp. bgisy203. The sequence goes on from NZ_JBYIPF010000011.1 coordinate 37,577, forward strand.
GCAGGATGCCGGGCACGAGACGTGGACCGAGGGGCTCACGGCGTTCCTCCGCTACCTGCGCGACAACCGGGACGAGGCGGTCTCGGTGATCGATTCGCTCAGCCACCGGGAGCTGCAGCTGTTCCTCTTCCACTCGCTGCGGAGGATGATGCGTGCGGTCACCGACGACGTCGAAGGGGACCTCCGCGTCCGACCCGAGGATCGCGCCTTCATCGTCGACCACTACACCCTCGCCGTGCTGGGCCACGTGATCCAGTGGATCGCCACGGGCATGACCGACGACCCGCAGGAACTCGTCGACCGGCTGCGGTTCTTCATGCACGGGCAGGTGCGCGAGAGCCTCGAGCGTGCGGCGACGGCGGCGCGGAACGCCCGCTGACACGACGGCGCCCCGGCCGGTCGGGGGAGTGACCGGGCCGGGGCGCCGCTGTGCTCATCGTCGCTGCGCGGTGTTCATCGCCGCTGCGCGGTGCTTACCGTTGCTGTGCGAGGGCGAAGCCGACGGAACCGTCCTCGGAGAGCTGGGCGTCGAGCACCCGGTCGTCGAGCTGCGCGTTCGCGAGGGCATCGACGTACACGCGCGCTCCGGCATCCTCGACGACGGCGTCGCCCTCCTGCGGGCCGTCGGTGAGGCTGACGGCGTACCCCTGGTCGGGGTTCTCGGCCTTCGCGATGCGCAGGCCGGCGGTGTCGGCGGGGATCTGCTGGGTGAGCTGCGCGATGGCGGCGGTGGCGTTCTCGGTGAGTGTGAGCATGATGCTCTCCTTCCGTGGATGGCGTCCGGGTCTTGCTCCGCGGGGTTGCGGACCGGCCACGATTCCGAGAATCCGGGCCTTGCGCAACCTCTGACACACCATGCCTCGACTCTCCCACCGGATACGGAGGTTTCTTTCCCGGTGCAACCCCTACCTCTACCGCGTCCCGCGGGCGTAGCGTCGGAACATGGCAGATGTTGCGGACTTCTTCGTCGAGACCCTCAAGCGTGCCGGAGTGACCCGGGTGTGGGGCCTTCCCGGCGACTCCCTGAATGCGTTCACCGACGCGCTGCGGCGCGACAGCGGCAAGGACGGCGGCATCCGCTGGATGCACATGCGGCACGAAGAGGCCGCCGCGTTCGCGGCCGGGGCCGATGCCGAGCTGAACGGCGAACTCGCCGTCGTCGCGGGCTCTTGCGGCCCGGGCAATCTGCACTTCATCAACGGACTGTTCGATGCGAACCGCACGCGCGTGCCCGTGCTCGCGATCGCCTCCCACATTCCGTCGGCCGAGATCGGCAGCAGCTACTTCCAGGAGACCCACCCGCAGGAGCTCTTCCGCGAGTGCAGCGTGTACTCGGAGCTCGTGAGCGACCCGTCGCAGCTGCCCTGGGTGCTGGAGATCGCGATGCGCACCGCCGTCGAGAAGCGCGGCGTCGCGGTCGTCGTCGTGCCGGGCGACGTGTTCTTCGCCGATGCGCCCTCGCGACGGGCGACGGCGCCCATCGTCGCGACGTCGTCGGTCGTCGTGCCCGACGACGCGGGTCTCGCCGCGGCGGCGGACGTCCTCAACGGCGCGAAGAAAGTGACGATCCTCGCCGGTGCCGGCGTCGCGGGAGCGCACGACGAGGTCGTCGCGCTCGCCGCGAAGCTGCAGGCGCCGATCGTGCACGCCCTCCGCGGCAAGGAGCACATCGAGTGGGAGAACCCGTATGACGTCGGGATGACGGGGCTTCTCGGCTTCGCGTCGGGGTACCGGGCGATGGAGAAGTGCGACGCGCTGCTCATGCTCGGCACCGACTTCCCGTACCGACAGTTCTTCCCCGAGAACGCGAAGATCGTGCAGGTCGACATCCGCGGCGAACAGCTCGGGCGGCGCACCCCGATCGATGTCGGACTCGTCGGCGGCGTGCGTGAGACGGCGGCGGCGCTCCTCCCGCGGATCGATGACGGACGCAGCGACTCCTTCGTGACGGATGCCGTGGAGCACTACCGCAAGACCCGGAAAGGCCTCGACGAGCTCGCGGTCGACGACGGCAAGGCGCCCATCCATCCGCAGTACGTCGCGGCGCTGCTCGACGAGCTCGCGAGCGAGGATGCCGTGTTCACCGCCGACGTGGGAAGCCCCGTCATCTGGGCGGCGCGCTACCTCACGATGAACGGGCGCAGACGCCTGCTCGGGTCGTTCCTACACGGTTCGATGGCGAACGCCATGCCGCAGGCGCTCGGCGCGCAGGCGGCCGACCGTTCGCGTCAGGTGATCGCCCTCGCCGGCGACGGCGGCCTGGCGATGCTCATGGGCGATCTGCTGTCGATCCGGCAGAACGACCTGCCGGTGAAGATCGTGGTGTTCAACAACGCATCGCTCAACTTCGTCGAACTGGAGATGAAGGCGGCCGGCATCGTGAACTTCGGCACGGGGCTCGAGAACCCGTCGTTCGCGGCGGTCGCCGAGTCGGTCGGCATCACCGGCATCCGCGTCGAGCAGCCGGGCGACCTGCGCGCCGCGCTCGAGCGCGCGCTCGCCACCGACGGGCCCGTGCTCGTCGACGTCGTCACGGCCCGCGAGGAGCTGTCTATGCCCCCCACGATCACGGCGGCGCAGATGAAGGGCTTCACCGTCTGGGCGCTGAAGACCGTGCTGTCGGGTCGCGGCGACGAGTTGCTCGATCTTGCCGACACGAACGTCTGGCGGCGCCTCACCCACCGGTGATTCACTAGGACCAGCTGTTCGTCTGGGGCGGGGGCGATGACATGGTCCGGAATCTGGTGGTCTGTTTCGACGGGACGTCGGCGCAGCCGCGCGCGGGTGTCAACACGAACGTCGTGCGGCTGTATGGGATGCTCGATCTCGCCGACCCCGCGAAACAGGTGGCGTACTACGACCCGGGCGTGGGCACGTTCGCCGCAGCCGGCGCGTGGACACCGCTCGCGCGCTGGTGGTCGCGCGTGATGGGTATGGCGTTCGGCTCGGGACTGAAAGAGAACCTCGGCGAGGCGTACACGTGGCTCATGCGCACGTGGTCGGTGGGCGACCAGGTGTACGTCTTCGGGTTCAGCCGCGGCGCGTACAACGCGCGCGCACTCGTGGGCATGCTGCGGACGCTCGGATTGATGCGCCCGGGATCGGAGAACCTCGTCCCGTACGCGGTCGCCGCGTACTCCGGAGGCCTCGACGACATGCACAAGATGGCCGAGATCTTCGCGCAGCGGGTCGACGGTGACCGCACGACCGTGCCGATCCGGTACCTGGGCCTCTGGGACACGGTGAAGGCGGCCGGCATCCTGCGCCGCAGCATCACCTGGCCGTACACGCGCATCCTTCCCAACGCGCAGCGCATCCGGCACGCCGTCTCGCTCGACGAGCGGCGACGCCCGTTCCGTGAGTACCTCATCGACGATCCGAACGACAAGACCCGCGAGGAGGTGTGGTTCGCCGGCATCCACTCCGATGTGGGCGGCACGTACGCCGACGATGACGAGCTGTCGACGATCGCGCTGAAATGGATCGTGGATGCCGCGGTGGCCGAAGGCCTGCTGGTGCGTGCGCGCAAGCGCTCGGCCGAGTGCGCGGTCACTCCGGCATCGGCGTCGGGGCGCGCACATCGCAACGGCATGATCTGGGGGCTGCTCGACTGGCGCCGCCGGCCGGTCGCCGACGGCACGCGCGTGCACGCGAGCGTTGCGGCGCGCGCAGCCGCCGACCCCCGCTACGACGCGGTGCGCGGGCGGAAGGTGACGTACGTCGACGACGGGTGGGCAGGCTCAGCCTGAATCGCCGGGGAAGTGGACCTCGGTCCAGAGACCGTCGGGCCCGACGGTCACGATGTCGCTCGGTTCCGGGGCGGAGGCATCCACGATCGTCGCCGCGTCGGCGCGGAGGGCGTCGAGCAGCGTCGTCTTCGGGATGTCCTTCCACTGCGCGACGCGGCCATAGGGGAGCATCGCGATCGTTCCGGCGTGGCCGAGCACGTCTTCGACGAATGCGCGCGGGGTCGCGTTGTGCGACCCGTGGTGGCCGATCTTGTAGAACGCGGGCGCCGTGAGCAGCTCACGCGACTCGGGGTCGCCGAGCACGTGCTCCTATGCGCCCTGCTGGGCGTCGCCGACGAAGAGCAGGCGCGTTCCGGCGACGTCGAGGACGAAGAACACGGAGGTGTTGTTCACCGACTGCTCGAGCACGGATGCCGCAGCGAGCACGTCGTCGGCGTCGGAGATGTTCTGGTCGAGCTTCAGCGACGCGCCGGCATGGATGAGTTCGGGTTCGAGCACCGACTCGGCGTCCTCGCGCGCGATGACGAACCGCTCGTCGAACAGCGGCGGGGGAGCGCCGGGCGGCTCCGGCGGCGCGTCGGGATCGGAGGGGAGCGCGCCGGCGAGGGTGAGCCAGCGTGATGCGGCCGGCGGGTTCATGCGTTTCAGGGTCGCGGGATCGCGCGAGGGTCCGAGGACATGCACGACGGCCCCGGGGATGCCGGTCGGGATCGTGTTCTGGTCCGCGTCGGTGCTCGGCAGGTACCGCACCGTCGGGGTGTTGCGGAAGGAGCGGCCGTTGCCGAGGAGGCGGTCTGAGGCATTCTTGTTCGTCATCGAGTTGACGGCGAGGACGCCGGCGAGCTCGAGCTTGTCGGACTGCGCGGACGTGTTGACGCCGAGGCGGAGGTTCGCGACGACGCGCTGCAGGTTGGCCGCGGCGGAGGTGAGGCCGTGGCGGAGGGTGTTCGCGTCGGGGTCGGAGCGGTCTTCGACGAACGGCACCCACACTTCGCCGACCTCGACGGCCTCCCACTGCGGCGACGCGAACCCGATGATGTGGTCTTTGTGGTGATGGGTCGCGACGATGACATCGAGTGCGGGCGGCTCTCCGGCGGGGGCGACCGCGGTGAGGTCGGCGATGACGGCGGCGACCACGTCATCGATCGGGCGGGCGCGCCCGTGCGGGTGGACGCCGCAGTCGACGAGCATGCGCCAGGAGCGCTCGCCGTGCGTCACGGTGACGAGGAAGCAGTCGCCGAAGCCGACGTTGTACATGCGGACGGTGGCGGTGGGGGCGCTCATCACGTCGCCGCCTCGGCGTGGAGGCGGGCGAGGTCGAGCCGCAGGGCGGCGTCGCCGTCGACCCACGAGGCGAGCGGGTCGCGGTCTTCGACGTCGCCGAACCAGGAGCGAATCGCATCGAGGCGTCTTCGGCCGCGTTGGTCGTAGGCTGCGGCGAGTGCGCGGACCGGGTCGGGCTGTGCCTGGAGCAGGGGGGAGTCGGTGATCGGGAGCGGCTTCGTGACGAGGTAGCGCACCTCGCCGTCGACGCGCGCGATCACGGTCGCGCTCGCGCGGATCGCGGCGCGCTTCTCGCGCGGGATCTGCGTGCCCTTCGCCGTGAGGGTCTGGTCTTCGAGGTCGTCGCGGCGCTGGGCGTACTGCAGCACGACGATCGGACGGGGCTGGTCGTCGGCGCCGCGCTGGTACACGATGCGTGCGCCGACGAGTTCGATCTTATGCGCGGCATCCAACCCCAGCTCGTACGCGTGGAGCACCCCCCACTCCTGGAAGCGGGCGAGGTAGGCGCGACCGCGCGTCGCACTCTTCGTGCGCGGCGGTGCGTCATCGGGCGGTGTGTCATTGGTCGGTGGGTCATCGGTCGGTGCGTCGTGCGGCTGATCGAAGGATGCCGTGCCCTTGACGTCGAGGTCGAGGGTCGCCTCGAGGATGAGCGGGGCGAGATCGACGTTCGCGGCGTCGCCGGTGAGGCGCAGCGGCGATCGCGGACGCTCCCACAGGAGTGCGTCGTCGGCGAGGGAGGAGACGCCGGGCGGGTAGATGCCGCGGCGGCGGAACGACTCGATGAGCGTTGCGCGCAGGTGCATCGCGTCGTCGGGGTAGAGGCCCTGGTCGGCGGTGACGATGGCGCGGACGACGTCGCCGAAGGTGACGTCCACGACGGGGAGGTACTGCAGGCCGCGGATGACCATGCCGAGGATTCGGTCGGCGTTGCTGACGGCCTCGGATGTGACGCGGTCGACGAGGTCGGGTGGGAGGGCTCCTTCGGGGAGGACGCCGGTGCCGTTCGAGGCGAGGCGGCGGAGGTCGCCGATGCGGCCACGGTAGGTGTCGAGGAACGCGTCGAAGACGGCGGCGACGAAGCATGCGCCCCGCTCGTGGGGTTCGGTGGCGTGCAGGAACGCGTCAGGGGTGCGCTCCGATCCGATCGCCGAGCGCAGGGCGGCGCCGCGGCCGGTGGAGACGCCGAACTCGGATGCCAGGTCGAGCAGGGCCGAGCCGGTCTCGAGGTCGCCGCGGGATGTGGCGACGGCTTCGGCGACGACCTCGCGGAACGTGAAGTGGTGGAAGAGGGCGACGAGGTCGGCGAATGTCTCGTGGAAGGCGAGGACGTCGGGGTGGGTGGGTTCGGAGAAGTACTCACGGATGCGCTGGATGATCGCGTGCGTCACTTCGTGGGCGACGACGTCGACCGAGAGGCAGGTGAACATCATCTGGCCGGGGAGGTTCGCGCCGGGGTCGCGCTCGTCCGCGCGGTAGTAACCGAACAGGACCGCGCGCAGTCGCTTGTCGAAGTAGGCGTTGCGACCCTCGAAGGCGTGCGGGACGATGCGGAGCTTGTCGTCTCCCTGCCAGCGGAAGCGGAAGCCGCTGAACTTCTCGAAGCGTTCGAGCACGCTCATCGCGACGGCATAGACGACCTGCTGGTGGGTGCGGGGGTCGGCTTCGGAGGGGCGGAGGCCTTGCTGGACGAGGACGGTCGGCGCGTTGAGGTCGACGGGCGTGTACCAGACGCCGTGCGGGGCGTCGTAGTCGACGACCTGGACGAGGCGGCCGCAGGGGCCGGGGGCGAGGTCGCGTTCGAGGGGGACGTCGATCGTGAGGAAGCGCCCGGACAGGCGCGTCGACATCGGGTCGAACGCGAAGGAGCGCAGTAGCCGCCGATCCGGCCACGGCACTGTGAGACTTCTCGATCCGGTCGCCGACATACGTCCCCCGATGTGGATGCCGCTCTCGGAGGGCGCTGTTCCCCGCAGCGCGACCTCCGATATACCGCTCAGGATAGAACGCTGGGCGGGCCGGCGACAGGGGAAATGCGAGGTTCTCCGGTGAGTACCTCCCCGGACGTTGAGCGGGGAGCGCAGGCATCTGCCCGCGGTCGTTGAGCGGGGAGTGCAGCGCCGAGTCGAAGCGCGGCGAGCGGCTCAGAACGGCGGCGGGTCGACGTACGCGACGAATCCCGACGGGCTGGTCCATCGGAGCGTCCCGGTATCGGGATCTCGTTGAGATCTCCAGAGCGTCTCATCCTCGACCCGATGGTGTGGGGGACACAGCGGCCCGATGTTCTCCGCCGAGGTGCTGCCTCCGTCGGTCCATCGTTTTCGGTGGTCCATGTCGCAGTCGCTCGACGGACGCAAGCAGCCCGGAAAGACGCACGTCGGGTAGCGGACGCGCAGGAACCTCTTGAGGTCTGCCGGGAGGCGGTAGCTACGCCGCTCGACGTCGAGAACGGTGCCCGTGAACGGGTCCGTGAGGACGCGGGTGATGCAGTCGACGCCGCCCGCCATTTCTCGCGCCGTGTCGAGGTCGATCGGACCGTAGCCCGCGAGGGTGGCGGGCTCGTCGGCGCGGCCGACGAGGGCGAGCGCCGGGATAGTGACGTGCACCGTCGCGCCGATGCGCGAGCCGGGGCCTTCGGGTTGGCGTGTCAGGAGGTCGACGAACGCATCGGCGCGTAGCTGCGCCTTCGTCCGCGTCTCGTCGTCGGCGGAGGCGAGGTCGCGCGCGGCCTCGTCGAGGTGCGCATCGATCGCGAGCGCCTGCGCCGCGGGAATCAGCGCCGTGAGGTACGCCATGCCATCGACGGCGGGGTCGACGTCGACGCGTCGGTCCGCGGCGGCGCGGGTGTGACGCTCGGTGGCCGACTCACGGTGGGCGCGCTCGCGCGCTGCGCGGGCACGCTGACGGAATCGGCCTGGGGTGAGGGTGGTGGCCGCGAGGTGGATCGCCGAGTCGAAGGCGGCCCAGGCATCCGGATCGTCGTCCGGCAGGGTCGTGGCGAGGGAGTAGGCGATGGCGACGTTCGCCTCCGACACGGCGCCGGTGACGCTGCGCTCCCAGAGCAGCGGCGTGCGTGTCGACAGGGTGGCGGCGCGGTGGGCGCGGCCCCGGACCTGGTTGTCGCTCAGTCGTACCCGGGCGCCGACGTCGGCAGCGGCGGCGCGCACGGCGAGGTCCCGCCGGTCGTCGCGCACCTGTGCGGTGCTGCGCCCCCTCGGGTCGCGCCACGCTCGGTCGAGGGTAGGGTCGGGTCCCACCCAGGCATCCGGCTCTGCGGCAGCCCGCTCGAGCGCCTCGTGGAACAGCACGTCCTGCGCGACGGCGAGGGCGCGGGCACTGCGGACCGTACGGTCGAGTTCGGTCCACTCGTCCTCGTCGGGCGGAAGGACGAACGGGTCTTCGTCGACATCGAAGATCGGGTCGTGGTCGGCGTCGAAGCGCGCGGCATCCTCATCGAGCGTGCGGACGTACGCGTCACGCAGCTCGGGATCGCACAGCAGTGGATCCCGGTGCGGGTCGCGTGCCGTGAAGAAGCTCATATCTGAACGCTACGCGGGGGTTCCGACATTGCCGACGAACGTCTCGTCGAGCGGGGCGCTGTCGCGGCGGCGGCTAAACTCGGAGGGCTGGCCTCTGTAGCTCAGTGGAAGAGCGGGCGCGTCCTAAGCGAACGGTCGGGGGTTCGAATCCCTCCAGGGGCACATCTCTTTTTTGCACCTGACCAGATATTTCTTCTGTGGTCAGACCTCTCGAATCGCGTTTTTGCCCACTTTTTGCCCACATTTCCAAACGCTATGGGCCTGAATCGAGACCGATTCGAAGGCCTTCGCCAGGCTTCATTTGGGGGCGCAGAACGCCGAAAACGAGCGTTTCGAGCGTCCTGAGTACAGTCGAGAAACTGAGCAATGTGCTCTACGGCCGCTTCGGTCGCGCGTACCGAGTGTGCGGACCGGTAGGCAGCGCGATGAGGGGCATGGCGTCGTTGAGGCGTGATGCGACGGCATCCAGATCATCGTCGAAGAGGTCGGCGTAGGTGTCGAGAGTCATCGCCGCCGAGGCGTGCCCGAGCATCCGCTGCACGGCCTTCACGTTCGCGCCCGAGCTGATCGCGAGCGATGCGGCGGTGTGGCGGAGGTCGTGCGGGGTGAGTCGCGGGATAGACGGATCGATAGCCTGCGCGCGCTTCACCGCGTTCGCGAACCAGCCCTGGCTGCCCGAGTTGCGCATGTGGTTGACGCCGTCGCCGAAGAGCAGCCCCTCAGGTCCTTTGCCGGCGCAGGCCTGCTCGATCATCGGAGCGAGGCGATCGGGGTAGGGAACCGAGCGCTTCTCATGCGTCTTCGGCGTGCCAACGTGGATCTCGTAGCCGATCATCACCGCGTTCTCCTCGATGACGAAGCGCTTGCGCAGCCGGTTCACACTTCGCACCCGCAATCCGGTCGCCTCGCCCCAGCGAAGGCCGGTGTAGGCCAGCGTCAGCACCATCGTCGGGTGTGCCGAGCAGGCCGCCAACGTTGCCACCTGGTCGTGCGAGAGGTAAACGCGCCGCTTGCCGGGACCCTTCCGCGGGAGATTGCGGATGTGCCTCGCGGGATTGCTCGCGAGCCGACGGTCGTCGATGGCGACGTCGAGGATGCCGGCGAGCACCCCGAGGGCACGTTTCACGACGGTGCTCGACTTCTGCGTCGCGAGCTCGGATACCCAGTCCTGGACCTCCGAGCGCCGGATGGACCAGATCTCCCGGTGCGCCCACACCGGAGCCACGTGGTTCTTCCACGCCCGCTCGAGAGTCATGTAGTACGACGGCTTCGACATCGGCGGCTGCTTCGAACGCAGCCAGCTGTCGGCGAACATCATGACCGGCACCCGCGACGCAACGGGATCGATGTACTCGCCCTTCGACTTCGACACCGTGACCATCGAGAGGTAGAGCTTCGCCTCGCGCATCGTCGTGAAGCCGCGCTTCTCCGCCAAGGAGCGATCCGGTTTGCGATAGCGCACGCGGTAGCGGCGGCCCTTCACTGTTTCGTACGGCGAGATGCTGCCCATCTCGACCTCCGCTCGTGTCGACTTGGTGGCCAGTATTGGGCCAGTGTCGGACACTCACGCGATGGCGTCAACATCGCTCAAGGGGAATCCGCGGCGATCCTGGAGAATATCGCGCGTGTCGGTACCGCGGGTGCGTTCGGCTCCCGCCGACGTCGAGATTTCACTGCGCCGACGATCGCTGGGCCGGCCAAATGTCGGCGGTAGGTGAGGAGCAGGCGATGACCTGCGCGAGGTTGATCACCGACTTGCAAACATTTCGAACCTCTTAGCGAGTCGATCTCGGTCGGGATACGCCGCTCGACTAGAGGGGAGCACAATGCGCTTGCCGTGCATGTCCTGGAGGCCGTGCCGAAGCATTGGACCGTCGATCTCGTCGAGCAGCTCTTGATCGATGCGGACCTCGTAGTCGGGGGTAATTCCCATGAGCGACCGATCGTAGGCGGCGTGGTGAATCTTGCACATCGCCAGCCCGTTGCTTACGTGGGCGACGCCCTCGGAGTCTGCGTCCGGCGCGATGTGAGCTGCATCGAGGAGCTCGGAGTGCTTAAGTTCGCAGACTGTGCACGAACTTGCATACGCGTGAAGCACTTGCGCACGGAAGATCGGCTGATGAAGTCGCGTGCGAACGATGCCATCCGCGTATCGCCGTTGCTCCTCCGAATAATGAAGCGGGTCGCCCAGGAAGCTGAGGCCCTGGTCGAGTGGAAACCTCACGACTCTTGCGATCGGATCGTTGTGCGAGATCACGACTGGGTAGAACGGGACGAAGAATCCGGGACGGACCCCCTTGAAGTAGACGATCGGATCTCGGTTCTCGACCGCTCGCGCAAGCTTGACGTTGTCGCCACCTTTGCTCGATTGGTAGTGGTAGGTGACCCAACCGTCAGCGTTCTCACTATCCTCGTAGGGGTTTCGCCGACCTGCTGACGTCATGATCGTGAGTGTGGAGGAGAAGCTGGCAGGGTTGCGAATCCCGCGGCCAGTGTCGAGGAGTTTGATCGGCTCGCCGTTGAATCTGTACGACTCGAGGAGTTTGCGCGACAGCTCGTATCCGCCGTTCTCGCTGTAGCGAGCATCGAGCCAGCGGAATACGTCTTGACGGATAGCGGCTTCCTCCGCGCTGCTTCTCAGTGCCATCGGTGATCCAATAGATGTCTAGAGTGCGAGGTAGTAGTTCTTGATGACCTGAGCCATTAGGAACCGCCGTTCCCTGAGGAAAGCCTGGTACGACTCGGCGGTAGTTGTGCGCAGACTCTCGGGGATCGCGTTGGCCTGCAAGTTTGCCTCGAGCTCGCGCTCGGTCGTGATCTCCCCGAGCCGCAGGACACTATCGTCGATCTGTGCATCGATCTGTGACATGTAGTCACCTGGCGCCCTGTCCTTTATCGTGATGTTGATCGGCGTCTCTGTGAGAGCGAAGTTCGCGATCTGGTTGTAGACGCTGCGGTCGTTCTCTCCGTGCTTGACTAGGTAGTTCTTCGGGACGACGTGGTGAATGTCGCCGACTTCCTCGATCATGCTCGCCACGGTCACGTTCTTGGAGAGGAACCCTCGGGATCCGGCTTGGATCTGTGCGGCAAGGAACGCGAGGAAGTACGGGCTCCGAACGCTCGAAGTCTCCATGTCCATCGGGAGCGCGACCGTCCAGAAGTTCTCCGAAAGCTGCGAAGCCTCGATGTCCTCGAGAGCCTGAAGCGCGCCAACCTCGTTGATACGTCGGATATCCGCTTCGAACGCGGTCTCGAAGCTGCCCGTGTAGCGACCGGTCAGCACCGACATAACAAACCAGCGTCGCGTGACAAACTTGATCTCACCCTCGTTGAGCTTCTTCTCCGTGCGCAGCTTGAGGTAGAGCGCATAAGCGAAGTTCAGCGCATTCTTCGAGCTGATCAATCGCGGCGAGATGAACCCGGCGGACTTGATCGTCAGGGTGAACTGCTGGAAGTTGTGCTGATTGACGATCTCGAGCAGCACGTGCTCGAGCCGGTCGAAGGACTCTACGGCCAGCTCCTCGCTGAAGGTACGAGTCTCGAAATCCCGGCCCGAAAGCACGCTTACAAGCGCGGCCACCTTGCCGCGAGAAAACTCTTTGATTCCTGCAACACGTATCACGTCCGTGTAGCTGGGGTCGTAGAGATCGGAGGTGTCGTTTCGCAACCAAGAGATCGATGGAAGATAGCCGGACGCCGCGAAGCTCGCGTCATTCGTGGCGATGTCGCTGAAGACGTGCGGCGCGACGGCGAGGTGACAGAAGTAGTCGATCAGCTTCCGTAGGTTGCTGCCGAGTTGACCGTGGCTCGAAATCTTGCTCATCGCGAAGTCAGCACTACTGAGTGGGACACCTTTGGAGTTGATCCGGATGAAGATCTCTGTGACAGTCTCTATATCGAGGTCCTCAGCCAGGTTGATGATTCCGACCTGCGCCTGCTTGATCGCGGAGAGCCGCTGCAGTGCTTGCTCGACGTGGTGCCCGTCGACTGTCGGGTTCGCATCCATGTAGGACTTGGTCGCCGCGTAGTTCGACGGAGCGTTGACGAACTCGGCGACGTCCGGGATCCAGCTGCTGTCTTTTTCAATGACCGGAGTGAGCGTAGCGAACTGTTCGGTTGTCGGATTGAAGGCAACCTTGATGCGCTTCTTCTTGTACCTCTTGTCAATCACGTGCTGACCGACGAGTGCAGCGGTCATTGCCGTGATTCGTTGTTGTCCGTCGATGAGAATCTGACGGAAGGATGACTTGGAGCCGTCCTTCAAACCGACATCCGCGCTCTGCCACGTGATGAGGTATCCGATGGGGAACCCGTTGTACAGGGAGTCGAGAAGGTCCCGCACCTTCGTCGAGTCCCACACGAATGGGCGCTGCATCTCTGGGATTGCGACCTGGCCAGACTTGACCCATGTGAGCAAGGTCTCGACCGAGTGTTGCTGAACGGTGTACTTCGACAAGCTTCTTTCCTCCAGAATGGTCAGGCGAACCGATGACAGCATTGAACGGGCAGAGATGCCACCTCAGCGGCACGGTCACCGATTGTTTGCTCGCTCGTCCCCATAACGCGGCGCCATCGACTCCATCTGGTCCATGACGAGCTTGATCGCCTCGGGTTGCTTGTCTGGTGGGTACTTGTACTTCACGAGCAGCCGCTTGATCGACGAGCGCAGCTTGGCGCGGACGTCGTCGCGCACGGTCCAGTCGGTGCGGACATCGCGGCGCATCACGGCAACGAGCTCCCGGGCGATCTGCGCGAGCACGTCCTCACCCTGCACGTCGACCGCCGACTCGTTGGTAGCGACGGCGTCGTAGAAGGCGAGTTCGTCACTCGAAAGCGGCGGGGAGAACTGCGTGCCGCGGGATGCCTCGGCGGCGACCTCCTTCGCCAGCTCCACTAGCTCCGCGATCACCTCGGCCGAGGTCAGCTGCTGGTTCGTGTACCGGTTCATGATCTCGGCAATCCGCTCCGAGAACGCCCGCTGACGCACGAGGTTGCCACGGGTCGCGCTCGCGCCGGCATCCGTCAGTGATTTGCGGAGCGCCTCGATCGCGAGGTGCGCATTCGGCGCCGCCTGCGCTTTCGCGAGGAACTCCGGTCCGAGGTCGTCGAGGGCGAGCCGCGGAAGACCGGCCGCGTCGTAGATGTCGAGGACCTCGCCGGGGGCGATGGAGTCGGCGACCAGCGATCCGAGCAGCCGCGAGATCTCTTCGGGGATCGGTTCGTCGCGTGACTGCCTTTCGGCGGCATCGAACTTCGCCATCCACACGCGGACCTCTTCGTAGAAGGCGATCTCGTCGTGCAGACGGGCGAGTCCGTCGCGACCCGACGCAAGGGCCCATGCCCGCGCCAATTGGCCGGTGGCGGTCCGATACTTCACCGAGAGGCGGTCGTTGCCGAGGTCCGGATCGTTCAGCGGGTTCGTCGCGTCTCGCAGGAAGTTGGTGGCGGTGGTCGCCGCTGTTCGCCATGCACGTGAGCCGCCGCGCGCGACGATCGCCCGCCAATCGCAGCCGGCAAGCATGTCGCGGATTTGGGCGACGAGCTCCATCGCGATCGCGACCGCTTCGTCGACGTTTCGTCCGACGGGCTTGTTCTCCTGATCCGATGTCGTGTACTCCGCGAGGGCATTCGCGAGATTGTCGGCGAGCGGCGCGTACGCGACGAGCAGCCCGTCCTCCTTGCCTCGGAAGGTGCGGTTGACGCGCGCGAGGGTCTGCATCAGCAGCGCGCCCTTGAGCGGCCGGTCGAGGTAGAGGGTGTGCAGCGGCGGGGCATCGAAGCCGGTCAACATCATGTCCTTGACGATGACCAGTTCGAGCTCGTTGTCGGCATCCTTCAGCCGCGCTTTGATCGCCTTGTTCTCAGAGTCCCGGCGGACGTGATCGCTCACGGGCGGCTGGTCGGATGCCGACCCCGAGTAGACGACCTTGATCTTTCCGGCGTCCAGCGCATCGGAGTGCCAGTCGGGCCTCAGTCGGACGATCTCTGCATAGAGTCGCGCGCAGATTTCGCGCGTGCCGCCGACGATGAGCGCCTTGCCGGGAGACTCGAGGAACGGCTTCATCCGCTCTCGCCGTTCCTCCCAGTGCTGCACGAGGTCCGCTGCGAGTGTCTCGATGCGCTCCGGCGCCCCGTAGACGGCGTTGACGACGGCGACGGACGCCTCGAGGCGAGCCCGCTCGGTGTCATCGAGCCCCAGGGTGTACTCATCGGCGGCGCGGTCGATGTCGTCTTCGCTCGCGCCGTCGGCGAACGAGACCTTGATGAGCCGCGGCTCGAAGTAGACCGGCACCGTCGCGCCGTCGTCGACGGCCCGGGTGAGGTCGTAGATGTCGATGTAGTCGCCGAACACCGCACGCGTGTTGCGTTCGGCGAACGAGATCGGCGTGCCGGTGAACGCGATGAGTGTCGCGTTGGGCAGCGCGTCGCGCAGGTGCCTCGCGTAGCCGTCGAGGTCGTCGTAGTGACTGCGGTGCGCCTCGTCGACCACGACGATCACGTTGCGGCGGTCGGTCAGGAGCGGGTGCTGCGTACCTGACGCCTTCTCCGTGTCGGTGAGACCGAACTTCTGCAGCGTTGTGAAGTAGATGCCGCCCGTGACACGGTTGCGCAGCTCGTCGCGTAGTTGCGCGCGTTCACGCACCTGGACGGGCTTCTCGGCGAGGAGGAGGCTCTGGTCGAACGTCTGGAACAGCTGCCCGTCGAGTTCGGTGCGGTCGGTGACGACGATGACGGTGGGGTTCTTGAGCTTCGGATGCCGCGACACGAGATTCGTGTACAGCTCCATCTCCATGGACTTGCCCGACCCCTGCGTGTGCCAGACCACGCCGGCTTTGCCGTTCGTCTCGACCGCCTGCACCGTCGAGCCGACCGCCTTCGCCACGGCGAAGTACTGGTGCGGCTTCGCGATGCGCTTCGTGAGCCCGTCGGCGTTCTCGTCGAACGCGGTGAAGTTGCGGACGAGCTGCAGGAACCGCTCCTGATTGAACAGGCCGTTGAGCGCGTCGTCGATCGGCTCGACGGAGACGCCGTCCTCGACCCGCGGCTGCGCGAGCGGCAGGCCATCGTCGTCGACGTTCCACGGCGCGAAGTGGTTGAGCGGCGTGAAGGGCGTGCCGTACTTCGCGCCGATGCCATCGGTCGCGAGCGTGAGCACACAGAACCGGAATGCCGTCGGGAACTCGCGCAGGTAGGTCTGCAGTTGCTTGTGCGCGTCGGCGACTCCGGCGGATGCTGAGCCAGCACGCTTGAGCTCGACGACGACCAGCGGCATCCCGTTCACGAACAGCACAATGTCGAAGCGGCGGTGCAGGTCACCGCGCCGGAGCGTCAGCTGGTTGACGGCGAGCCAGTCATTGTCGGATGGGTCCGTGCCGAGCAGTCGGAGCCGCGGGTTCTGCTCGATGCCGTCGACGTCGATGTAGCTCAGCGGATATCCGCTGACGAGGTATTGGTGGATGCGGTGGTTCTCGGTGATCGCATCCTGCGACTTCGGAGCCGCGATCTCCGCGACCGCCTGCTGCAGATACTCGCCCGGGATGCCCGGGTTCAGTCGCCGAAGCGCGTCGAGTAGGCGGGGCCGGATCAGCAGGTCATCCCACGTATCCCGTTCGCCCGTGCCGGGCGCGACGTGGTCGCCGTGAACCGGGCGCCAACCGAGAGGCTCGGCGAGTGTTTCCAGGGCGTCGTTCTCCCAGTCAGCCTCGGACAGTGCTGTCATGGTGTGCCGCCTCCCTCAACGCTCTCGCCGAACGCGTCTTCGCTCGACACTGCAGCCCACACTTCAGTGGCGACCCAGCGCTCGCGGCCCCCGCGCCCCCACCTGCCGGCGGATCGCACCCAACCGCGCTCCTCCGCCCGTCGAAGCGCGGCTGAGCCTGCGGGCCTGCTGACCCCGGCATGCCGCATGACCGTCGCGACCGTGACGACCGGGTTGCGGAAGATCAGGTCGATCACCGAGCTGAGTGCCGATCGATCGCCGATGGCCTCGCGCCGATACCGCTCCCGTATCTCCACGAGCGCTTGGATACGGGCGGCTGCCTGGTTCGCTTGCTGTTCGACGCCCTCGCAGAAGAACTGCACCCACTCCTCGATCTCGCCACGCTCGCGAACTGCCTGCAAGCGGTCGTAGTAGGCGTCACGATTTCTCTCGAAGTAGCCAGAGATCGGCAGGATCGGGGCACTGAGGACGCCGTCTGCGACGAGCATGAAGCCGATCAGCAGCCGACCTATTCGGCCATTGCCATCGAGGAACGGATGGATGGTCTCGAACTGATAGTGCATGAGCGCAGCGCGCAGGACGGGGGGCATCGTCGAAGGCTCGTTGACGAATCTTTCCCAGTCCGCCAAGAGGTCGCCGATCCTGTCTTGATGTGGAGGGATGAATCGCGCCGTTTCGGGGCGCGCATTGGGCGAACCGATCCAGACGGGCGACCTGCGTAGTTCCCCAGGGAACTTCTCCTCACCACGCACGTTCGCCAACAGCGTGGCATGCAACGCGCAGAAGAACCGCTGCGTCAGGGGCCATTTCTCGAGAAGTGCCCTGCCCTGGGCAGCCGCATCCAGGTAGTTGTTCACCTCGCGCAGGTTCTCATCCTCGATCGGCTCGTCCGAGCTCTCCGCGCTGAGAACGTCGCTGAGTGACGCCTGCGTTCCTTCGATACGAGAACTCGAGACAGCTTCCTGCGCCATCGAGGGACCCAGCAACAGTTCAGGATCGTTGATGAGCATCGCCAGCCCCGAGAGTCGCCCGAGCGCGATGTCGGCCCGCGACACGGCCGCCATCGACTCCGGCGAAAGTTGAAGGGCTCGAGGGATCGCGGCGGGGAGGAAGTAGGGATGCGTCCATGCGCCGGTCGGGTTCGTTGTGAGCTCGCCAAATCGCGTGCTCACGTAAAGCTCGGTTCGCACCAGGTCATCCCTTTCGAAGCGCTCGCGAAGAAGTAAGAGAAATCGTGACTACCTTACTTCTTCGTGCTGTTTTGGAAAGACGATGGTGGCCAGCCACCCTTCTCCGACGATGGGGATGCCGTAGTCGCGGGCCTTCTTCGCCTTGCCCGACAACGAGTCGGGATCTGCTGCGACGACGAGTTTGACCTTCTTGGTTACTGACGGATGCGGCACGAACCCGCGCTCGCGCAAGTCCGCCTCCCACTCGCTCCGTTCGCGCAGCATCTCTCCCGTAAGCACTACGAGATCCCCGGGCGACAGCTCGAACGCCGACGCGGCCTGACCCGTGCCCGCGACCGGAGCGACGTCATCCACCGCAGCGGCGACAGCCTCGTCGTCGTGCCCCAGAAGCGCACCGACGTCACGGAGCGTGGCGCGCTCGTCCTCGGTCAGGATGCCGTCCGCCCAGGCCCGGCGTTCGAGCTCGACGAAGTAGTCGCGGTGGATCTCATCAACGGCGTCACGGGTCAGCCCGAGCTCGGCCGCGACTTCGGCGAGCTGGGCCCCTTCGCTCACCGAGATCAAGCCATCGATCAGGCAACGGTCGAGCAGAGCGACGTATCGGGCTCCGGCGCCCTCCACGCGCGCTCGTTGGGCATCCGACGAGATCCGCTCGAGAAAGCTCACTGGCGCCGCGCCGGCATCACTTCGAACCTTCACCGCGACGCCGGTCCGGCGTCCGGTGGGATAGCTGTAGGCGCGGCCGGACTCGGCGGCCTGCTGCCAGTAGTCCAGCCACTCAGGCCGCGTGCTGCTCTCAGCGTGGAAAGCCGCCAGCAGTCGCGCGGCGGCGAACGAGTCGGCGCCCGCGCTGTGCGCGTGTCCGATATCGATGCCGTAAGTGGTGCAGGCGTGCGACAGGGAACAGGACCCGCCGAGCCCGAACCTCGAGCCGAGAGTCATCGTGCAGACATGCGGCGTTCCGCCGCCGAGCCAATAGCCGGCGCGCTCGAACTCTGCCTGCAGGAAGCGCAGGTCGAACGAGGCGTTGTGCGCCGCGAAGACACGGCCCTGCAGCAGCTCGGCGAACTCGGCCGCGACGTCGCTGAACGTGGGTGCGTCGAGCACGTCCGCCGCATGAATCCCGTGGATACGCTGCGGCCCGAGATCACGCTCGGGGTTGATCAGCGTCTCCCACCGCAACGAGATCGTGCCGTCATCCTCGACGTGGGTCACGCCGATCTCGACGACCCGGTGGTGGTACGACGGCAGGATGCCGGTGGTCTCGAAGTCGACGACAGCGAATGACATCTGGCTGGGTCCTCTCGGTCGGCTACTTGGTGAGCTTCTGCTCGGCCATCTTGCGGACGACGTCGAGGAAGCCCGGGACAAAGTCGGACCAGGAGCTGCTCACTTTCTCGACGTCGAGCTTCCCGGTGTGGACTTGCTCGCATAGGCGCATCCACCCCTCACCGGTGGCGGCGGTGAGTGCGCCGGCGACGCCGGCGTTCATGACGCTGCCAGCGCCTGGGATCAGCTTGAGCATGCTGCTCGCGAGGGCGCGCCCGGCGAGCTGCGCTCCAACTTGGGCGAGAGCACCGGCGGACATCATGGTCTTGATCTCGAGGTCGTAGATCGTGGCGATGCGCGCCATCATTCCGAGCTGGATCGGCGCCAGGATCGCGGCATCGGCGATCGGAACCGGGACAGCGGCGGCACCTGCTGCCGCAGTCGTTGCAGCGGCGATGACGGGACGGGCGAGTTCTCGCTTCCAGGGGAGGTTGAGTCGTTGTGCGATGCGAAACGCGTCCTTCTCGTTGTCCGGCGAAAGGGCGAGGGTTTCCGCGACGAGCTCACCGAGACCATGCCCTTTGCCCTTCCCGTGCTTGTCCTGCGTCGAGGTGAGAATCACGCTGCGGTAGGGGATGTCGATCGGCAGGCCGGTCTGCGGGTCGACGGGCTCGTTGAGCCACTCGACGAACTTCTCCACACCCTTGGCCACCCCGTGCTGACCCGTGATGGGGTTCTTGATCCAGTCGACTTTGGTCAGCACCAGGATGACCGGAAGACCTTGCGTGTCGAGCTCGCGGATCATCGCGATGTCGGCCGGTGTCAGGCGGTCATCGTTGGCCTTCACGCAGTACCAGACGACCGAGATCTGCTGGAGCTGCGGGCTCTTCGAGATTGTGTCGAGGTGAGCTCGCAGTTGTTCCGCGGGCGGCACCTGTGACCCGATCTCGAAGCCTTCGACGTCCCAGATCCCGAGCGAGTCATCGTTGAAGTACTGGACTCCCCGGGTCACGGGAAGGCCCTTGCCGACCTTCGCCCAGTCCCGACCGAACACGGCGTTCACGAGAGAAGACTTGCCGACGCCGGAACTCCCGATGATCGCGAGGTTGAAGCGCCCGAACTTCGATCTCGCTTCGGCTGTCGCGTCGAGGAACGGCTGTTCGTCGATGTCGAGTTTCTCAGGCCGGGGCGTCAGACCGTCGGTCATGGGGCGCTCTTCTCCTTCGGATGCGTCGCCGGGCGTCACTTGGTGAACTCGAACGTGAGGGTCGCCTCGGGCTCGATACCCTTGACGATTCGTGTGTAGAAGGTCTCGGCCTGGACCTCGAGCAGGGATCGGTAGTCCTCGATGTGGGAGGCGATCACGTCATCGGTGAGCAGGTCCTCGACAGCGGCGATCTTGTCGATCTCCGGAGTCGTCCAGCTGAGGATGCCGTTCGACTCGGTCGCGACGCTGAACTTCGGATCTGAGTAGCCGAGGTAGATGAACGTCGGGACGGTGATCGTGTAAGCCTTGTCACCGGTCTCCACGATCTTGATGTCTTTGCCTTCGATGCCGAACTTGGCGTCGAGGTCGTACTGGATGAACACCTGCCGGTCGGAGAACGGGATGTCGAAGAGTCCGAAGAAGCTCTGGTTGTCGCTTTCGGTCTCGATTCCGCCGACCCCCGCGGTCACGAGGATCACCTGCTCTTCGCCCTTCACAGAGCGCACAACTTGGACCGAGCGCTCTTCGCCCGCACCGAGCATCTTGCCGACAGCGATTCCCCCGAACGCTGCGGCTCCGATAAGCAGCAGGACGAACAGGACGAGCAAGAACTTGGCCCATCCCGGTGTCTTGGCGTGCGGCTTCTGCGGTTGGGCGGCAGTAGGTGAGGCGGTGGACGTCATGCGGCGGATCTCCCCAGATGGATGCGGCGGTGCATTCGTACTTCGAACCTAGAGGCTGTGCAGGCGAGCTCGTTCATACGCCCGCCTGATCAATCAGATTCTCCGCGTCGTGAACACGGAGTTTGCCCGACATGAGCTGCGGCAGCAGCGCGTCACGGGTAGCAGTGAGGGTATCGTTCTCGGCGCGGGCTGCGTCCTGGCACGCAGAGAGAGCTCGGAGCTTCGCGCCGAGATGCTCGGCCCGCTCACGACTCGGTATCCGAACGCGGGCGCGTCCGAGTTCGATTCGGCTGAGCTCGGTTTGACCCGTGCTGCCCTCACCGAGGGCTTCGATGTCTGCTTCGATAGCGAGGATCGCCTGTCCGATGACCGCGGGATCGCTGACGTCGGGGTCGGGTCTGACGATCGTGATGTGCGAGTCGACCGTAGCCCGCTCTGCGAGAGTCCAGCGCGCGACGCGTCCGAGAGTGCCTTGTCCTGTCGAGTTGACCAGGATGTCGCCGACGGCAAGGAGCTTCTCCTGCTTCACCTTTGCATCATCTGTCCACCGGGATGGCTCAAGCGAAACCAGCTGATCGCGCACACACTTCTGATTTAGCACTCGCGTGCCATCACCGTCAGGCAGATACCGCGGCGTGATACCCCGCGCGAGCAGGATCGAGACTTCATCGATCGGCAGTTCAGGGCCCCCGTCGCGGATTGCCGAGCGATATTCCGCTATGGCGACCGAGGCGGTGTTGGCGGCGAGGGCGGTGTTGGCGGCGATCTTGTCGTCGAGGGCGCCCAGCACCTCGGCGATCGCCTGCTGCTCGAAGAGTGACGGGAGATCAAGTCGCCAACGTTCGCGGAACAACTCGAACTGGAAGTTGGCGATTCCTGTCGACTGATTCTGGAATTCCCAGGTCCCGCCGCGGTTGTAGAGGTCCTGCAGCGCGTAGTAGACAAACGCTGGAGACGCCTTAGTTCGGTTGATACGCACCAACCGGCAGAAGCTGGCGGGAATCACGTCGTCGTCAACTGACGAAAGGAGCTGGGGCGAGGCAAAGATCGATCGGCCGGTG
The DNA here is from genome assembly GCF_057706945.1 of Microbacterium sp. bgisy203. Taxonomy (NCBI): domain Bacteria; kingdom Bacillati; phylum Actinomycetota; class Actinomycetes; order Micrococcales; family Microbacteriaceae; genus Microbacterium; species Microbacterium sp. bgisy203. The sequence continues at coordinate 59,279 of NZ_JBYIPF010000011.1, forward strand.
GGGCGGTCCTTTGTGCCCCCAGAGACCTCAAGGACAATGTCGCCCTCGCGCAGTATGCGACTCGCGGCCTTCTTTGACGGCTCATAGCGCAGGGGTGCCGACGCAAGATCGCGAGACTCCGCAGCGGGGAAGTCGGCGCCTCGCATCACTCGCACCGGCACCATCCCATCGGAGGGCTGGTCCTCACCCCACCCACCACCTACCGCGAACTCGACGAGTTCACCGAACGCAACGTTCACGAGATCCTCGCGAGCTGCTCACGCACGACGTCGGCAAGTCGCGCCGACTCCGCAAACTGCGCCTCAAGCTCAACTTGCAGTCGCGCGAGCTTCTCCTCGATCGGCTCGCCGTCTGCCTCAGCTTCGGCGGCGCCGACATAGCGGCCCGGAGTCAGTGCATAATCAGCGGCCTTGATCTGAGCGAGCGTGGCCGAGTAGCAGAACCCCGGAACGTCGGCGTACTCGTCGGGCGCAGCATCCGATTCGACGCCCCGCCACGTGTGGAACGTTCCCGCGATCCGAGCGATGTCCTCGTACGACAGCGCACGCTCGGCGCGGTCGACCATGTGGCCGAGGTTGCGGGCGTCGATGAAGAGCACCTCGCCGGCGCGCTTGCCCTTGTCCTTCGCGAAGAACCAGACGCACACCGGGATGCCGGTCGACCGGAACAGCTGGGTCGGCAGCGCGACCATGCAGGAGACGAGGTCGGCTTCGACGATCTCGGCGCGGATCTGGCCCTCACCACCCGAGTTCGACGACATCGAGCCGTTGGCCATCACGACGCCGGCCTGACCGCCGGGTGCTAGCTTCGACAGGATGTGCTGGATCCACGCGTAGTTCGCGTTGCCCGCCGGCGGCACGCCGAATCGCCAGCGCGGGTCGGACTCGTTGCGTGCCCAGTCTTTGATGTTGAACGGCGGGTTCGCCATGACGAAGTCGGCCTGCAGGTCGGGGTGCAAGTCACGGGCGAACGTGTCGCCCCAGCGGGGGCCGAGGTTGCCGGTGAGCCCGTGGATGGCGAGGTTCATCCTCGCCATGCGCCACGTGCGCTCGTTCAGCTCCTGCCCGTAGACCGAGATGTCGGATCCTTCGCCGTGGTGGGCGTCGATGAACTTCTCGGCCTGCACGAACATGCCACCCGACCCGCACGCGGGGTCGTACACGCGCCCGTGCGTGGGCTGGAGCATCTCGACGAGCACCCGCACGACGCCGGCGGGCGTGTAGAACTCGCCGCCGCGCTTGCCCTCGGCGGCGGCGAACTTCTCGAGGAAGTACTCGTACACCTCGCCGAGCAGGTCGCGGGCACGACGCCCGTCAGACCCGCCTTGCCCCTGCGTCGTGAACCGCGCCGAGTTGAACAGATCGATCAGCTCGCCCAGCCGACGCTGGTCGACGTTGTCGCGGTTGAAGATGCGCGGCAGCGTGCCCGACAGCTGCGGGTTCGCCTGCATCACGGCATCCATCGCCTCATCGATGAGCAGGCCGATCGTCTTGTCGACACCGTCGACCGATCCGCCCTTCGCGTGCTCGGCGAGGAAGCCCCAGCGCGAGTTCACGGGCACCCAGAACACTCCGCGGCCGGTGTACTCGTCGGTGTCGTCGATGAGCTCCGCGATCTGCCCCTCGTCGTATCCGTCGGCGGCGAGTTCGGTGTGGATACCGGTGCGGCGCTCGTCGAAGGCGTCCGAGACATACTTCAGGAACACGAGGCCGAGGATGACGTCCTTGTACTGTGAGGCATCCATCGAGCCGCGCAGCTTGTCTGCCGCCTTCCAGAGCGTGTCCTTCAGCTCTTTCATGGTCGACGGCGCCGCGGGCGCGGCTTTCGGTGTGCGGGGCATGGGTGTTCCTTACTGCGTGTCTGCCGCGTCCGCGGCGTGGTCCAAGTCGATGATGGTCACCGCGCCTGACGTCGCACCGGCGACGATCAAGGCGGCATAGTCAGTGAGGCTCGCGGCGCGGACCTCGAGATCTCGGCGGGCGGTCGCGATATCGGCGATTGCCTGTCGGAGCGGCGCCATCGTGCGCGGGGCGACGCGACGCAGCGTCCACCGCTTCCACGCACCAGGCCCGGCGGGCCCACCTGTGATGTCTGCGGCGACGATCTCGGGCACGAGACCGCCGGGATCAGCGGCCGTGATGCGCAGCACACGGGCCGGGTAGGCGACGACCTTCGAGCCGTCGGTGTCGACCCACGCGGCGGCGGTGGGGCTGGTGCGGAAGATCACGTCGCCGGGGCGGGTCAGCTGCGCGGACGGATGCTGGGTCGCGAACGCGAACTGGTCGACGCGCGTATGGCCGATCGACGCGGGCTGGTCGAGGTCGGATGCGGTCACGACGACGAGTCCTTCCGAGCCCAGCAGCACAGGGTCAAGGCGGGTGCCCTGAACCCTCCTCACGTGTCCAGCACTGATCAGCTCTGCCACGGACATGGCGCGCGGCACGTCGTGCGGATCGGGCGCGATCTCGATCGGGGTGATGTCGGAGCGAACTGCCTCGGCGGCGATGTCGAGGAGGGCGGGAAGTTCTGCCGCCTCCTCGGTCATGGCCGAGGGCTTCCGTGTCGCCGATGCCACCAGTGAGCCGCTTCGTGCCTGCAGGGAGGTCGTACGCACGAATGTGGCAAACCGGAACTGGTGGGCACGCAGATCGCGACCACTGCCCATGCCCGCCATCAGGTCCGAGATCAGGTCGGCGCGCGTCGCGGCGGTGAGTTGCACGCGCGTGAGATCCGCGACCGCGGTGATTCGTCGCGCGGGTGCGACCTCGACGGTTGGCTCTGTGAGAATCCAGAGCGCGAGGGATTCTCGCACCGCGCTGTCGACGAGGCCGGTCGACAGGCGTGCGATTCCCCGCACGCGCCCGGAGCGAAGGACGTCAGCGCGCGCCCGCTCGTCGGTGGGGGCCAGCGGGTCTACGAGTGCCCGCGCGGGGCCGATCACGACCGCCGCGTCCGAATCCCGCAGCGACAGGGAGATGTCGTCCACCGCTCGCAAGATCGCGGATACGTCCTCGCCCCGGTGTGACGGGACGCGCGCAACCACGACCGAGCGCGCCGCTGGGGCCGCTTCGTCGGCGAGCCAGTGCCCGTCGACGAGCAGTTGGCGTCGGACGTCGCGGGAGTCCGCGCCGGTGGGCAGGACGATCGTCACATCGTCATCGAGTTTGCCGGCAAGCGTCGAGGAGAGAATGGCGTCGCCGGCATCCAGCGTCACCGTCGCGTCGCCGCCGGCGAGGGCGATCGTCGCGTCCACGACCAGGGCGACCGCGTCGGCGAGAAGCGGTCCAGCGGATCCCGCCGCCCGGTTTGCTGCTGCGTGGCGGCGGGCGATGAGCGTCAGCGCCGCCGACGGCGAGTATGCCGCGTCGACCAGGCGGGTCGCATAGGCGAGCCACGGCGCACCGCGGTCCACGTGTGCAGAGATCTCGCGCCGGAGCACGCGATCGAGCGGGTCGACGTTGGCGGCCACCTCTTCGATCTGTGAAGGCGTGAGTTCGTCGAGGTCGTCGGTCTGCGCGTGCAGGGCGACGAGCGCCTGCAGTTCGGCGACCGCGCTCGCGTCGGAGAAGGAGAAGTCCGAGGGAGCTGCAGCCGCCGCGGCGTCCTCACGTGCCTCCGGATTGTTCCCATGCGCGGTGCGCACCAGCCAGTCGGCGACCTGCGCAGCCTCGAAGCACGGCCGGCCCCTCACGTCGGTGACGGCTGACGGAAAGGGATCCGGGGTCGACGCGAACCGCGAACGCCACATCGATGCCACGGGCCGCTGCACACCGGCCAGCCGGGCGACGCCGGTGAGGTCGAGGAGAAGCGGGGGCGCTGTGGACATGAGGTCAACCTACTCCCAAACTCTGCGCCACATCCACGATGACTGATAAGCAGCCTTATCAGTGATCTAGAGCCAGCCGCGTCGATTCCTGGTCCACGATCTGTTCGGCGGCATCACGTCGCTGTCACAGGCGGGGCGTTACTGGGGGGCGCCCCGCCTGTGGGATCCACTCCCCGCCCCTTATTGGAGACACTCATGACCCACGGCACACCGACCACCGCTGCGAACGAGATCAAGTGCCCGCACTGCGGCACCCTCTTCACCATCGACGAGGCGCAGTACGCCGACATCGTGCAGCAGGTGCGTACGACCGAGTTCGAGCTCGAGCTTCACGCACGCCTCGCCGCAGCCGAGAAGGCCAAGGAGATCGAGATCGCTCTCGCCGTGGCGAACGCGGCGCAGCAGGCACAGAAGGTGAGCGCTGCGAAGGACGCCGAGATCCAGCAGCTCACGTCCGCGCTCAAGTCGGCGGCGACCGACCAGGAGCTCGCCGTCGCGAAGGCAGTGTCGGCGGCGGACAAAGACCTCAACGAGGCGAAGAGCAAGCTGGACCTCCAGGCGGCCGAGCAGAAGGTCAGGGACGCCGCGCTCAAGGAGTCGCACACCAAGGAGCTCGCTCTCAAGGATGAGCTCATCGCCCGCTACAAGGACATGAAGGCGAAGCTCTCGGTGAAGCTCCTCGGCGAGACCCTCGAGCAGCACTGCGAGATCGAGTTCAACCGCATGCGCTCGCTCGCGTTCCCCAACGCCGTCTTCGGGAAGGACAACGACGCATCCGCCGGCAGCAAGGGGGACTACGTCTTCCGCGATTTCAGCGATGACGACGTGGAATACGTCTCGATCATGTTCGAGATGAAGAACGAGTCCGACGTCACCGCCACAAAGAAGAAGAACAGCGACTTCTTCGCCAAGCTCGACAAGGACCGCAACGACAAGGGCTGCGAGTACGCGGTGCTCGTCTCGATGCTCGAAGAGGACTCCGAGCTCTACGCCGGCATCACGGACGTGTCGCATGAGTACCCGAAGATGTTCGTCGTCCGCCCGCAGTTCTTCCTCGCGATCATCGCCCTGCTGCGCAACGCCGCGCAGGACACAATCGTGGTCAAGGCCGAGCTCGAGCAGATCAAGAAGCAGAACATCGACATCACCGACTTCGAGTCAGAGCTCGAGGGCTTCAAGTCGGCGTTCGGCCGCAACTACCAGCTCGCCAAGGGCAAGTTCGATACCGCGATCAAGGAGATCGACAACGCGATCGACCGGCTCCAGAAGGTCAAGGACAACCTGCTCGGATCTGAGAACAACCTCCGCCTCGCGAACGACAAGGCGACGGCGCTCACGGTCAAGAAGCTGACCAAGGGAAATCCGACCATGGCGGCCAAGTTCGCCGAACTGGACGCGACCGATGAGCAGGACGCGGCCTGAGTGCCGGCGCCGGAAAACCCGCTCGCTCCATCCCCTTCTTGCTGCACAACCCGCCGCTCACAACCAGTCACGGGGGAGAACCGTCTCCCGTTGTCTCACTCTTGTAAAGGACATCACCATGCGCACCATTACATCCATCTCGACGATCGCCGCGCTCGCGCTGTCGCTTGCCGCCTGTTCGGCCGCGGCGCCTGCGGATACGGGCAAGACGCCCGACACTACGCCGGCAGCGACGGCGACGCCTACTCCGAGCGAAGCTGCCTCGGAGTTCGGCGAAGCGGTCAAGAACTCCCGCGGCAATCTCGTCAAGACGATCGGGCAGCTGGCGGGTACATCCTCGCTGACCTCGGACGTGGTCACTTCGCGGTTCGCGGTGACGGATCTCGTCCTCGACCCCACCTGCGACAGCGGATTCCCTGACAGCCCCGCGAACGGCCACTACCTCGGCATCCACCTCAACGTCGAGTCGACCCCGGAACTCGCCGAAGAGGAGTTCCCGTGGGTGTCATTCACGCAGTACGACTGGCAGGCGTACGACGCCGATGGCAAGCGGCTGAACGACCCCATCGGCAACGCATGGACGTGCCTCGACTCGTCTCAGCAGCTCCCCGCGCAGATCGGACCTGGGCAGAGCGTCTCCGGCTGGATCGTCCTTGATGTCGCCTCGCCGACCGGCGCAGTGGTGCTGGCCATGGGCGGAAGCCCCGTCGGATGGGAGTGGGCTTACTGATGCGCGGCATCATCCGGCGGACGATCAGATGAGGGGCGGTAGGGGGCATCGGTCGTCGAGGGTGTGACTATGACCCGCGGAATCACGTCGAGGTAGCTCTCGACTCTGTAAGCGAGGGGCTCGGTCCCGGTCGTCGTGCCCCGCCTCGGGGCGCTCGCGCCGGAGGTGTCCGATGGGACGGAGATCCTGGCGACGACAGAGTGGCAGGCAGGACGCAGCGCAGCCCGCTACAACCCGCGCGATCTCTCCCTCATCCTTCGCGCCAAATGAGAACGAGTAGGACAAGGAAGAATAGATCAATGCACGCAGGCATCCGTGATGGTCGGAACCATCTAGACGCATCGCGCTCCACTTGCCTACATCAACGAAAAATACCTGGATAATCGGCAAATCACGAGCTTACTCTGGCGTCATGCGCGGGGGACTGGAGCGGTGGAAGCGGGGCGTCGATTCGCGCGGCGTCCGACAGGCGATCGCCTACGCCCTCGAGGGAACGTGCGACGCACACCGAGCGCACACGAGCGGCGCTGAAGCGCTCGAGGCGTACGCCGAGGCATCCGAATCGACCGTCACCCGGTTCATCGTCGCGAGTGGCCGGATCGGGAGCGATCAGCTCACCGCCGGCGGGCTGCGTGTCTGGATCACCGGTCACGACCCGATCACGGGGGAGGAGCGCGGCCACCAACGGCTGAGCCCCGACGCCGACCTACTCCTCGACGGGACGATCAACCACCCCAAGACCTACAGCATCGCCGCGCTCCTGCACCCCGAGCTCGCGACCGAGTTCGAAGCGCTGCAGGATCGCCTCCGCGACCGCATCCTGCTGACCTGGCAGACCGAGCTCAACGCCCGCCGCGGACACAACGGCGTCTTTCGGGAAGACGTGATGCGCATCGAAGTGGTCGAATTGCAGCACCGCCGCTCACGGGCGCTCGACCCGCACATCCACCGCCACCTGTGGTTGAACATCAAGGTCCTCGGCGCGGACGGCAAGTGGTCGAACCTCGACTCGCGTGTCGCGATGAAGCTGCACACCGTCATCAACGCCGAAGGCGAACTCGCCGCCCGCACCGACCCCGCATGGAGCGCGGCGCTCGCGCGCCACGGGTACACGCTCAACGATGCGGGGGAGATCGCCGAACTCGCCGGCGCTGTGCGTCCACTGTCGCGTCGATCGGCGCAGATCGAGTCCAACCGTGCGCGCCTGATCGCGGAATGGTCGGCCGAGCACGGAGGATCGGCGCCGAGCGTGGAGGTGCTGCAGCAGCTCGACCGGCGCGCGTGGGCGGTGGCACGTCCGAACAAACCCGCCGACATCGATGAGGTGTCGTGGAAGGCGACGGTCCGCGACGAGATCGCGGCGGTCGATCCGAATCTGATCGCGCCGCGCGCGGCCGTTCCCCTCGCGGCCAGCCAGCTGGAGGCCGTCGACCTCGATCCGCTCGCTGCGCAGGCCGTTGTCGACGCGGACCAACGGTCGACCTCGAGCGGTGGGAGGTTCAGCGTGTTCGACCTCCGTGCGGGCGCGATCCGCGCACTCTCGCGCACGGGCGTCGTTGCCGATCGTGACCGGCTCGACGGAGTCATCTCCGACGTCACCGAGCGCGCCACTCGTGCCGCGCACCGCGTCATCGCTGATGCTCTACCCGCGCACGTGAAGGCCTTCATGGCTACCGCGACCGTGCGCGCCAAAGTGCGCCTCGCTGGCCGTCTGGACGTGATCGCCCGACCAGGGCGCTCCCTGCTGCCGCACGAGCTGCGCTGGTTCGCGCACGACGAAGATGCTTCGGCTCTGGATGCATCGCAAGCGGTCGCGGCGTGCGCTATCGCCGGTACCGACGGTCTCGTCACGGTGACCGGCCCCGCCGGCACAGGCAAGACGACAATGCTCCGCATCACGTTCGCCGCGCTCGCGGCGCAGCGCCGGCGGATGCTCGTCGTTGCTCCGACGCGCAAGGCGGCGTCGGTGGCGTCTCGTGAGGTCGGGGCCGCGGCATCCAGCCTGCACGCACTTCTCTTGGACCACGGCTATCGATGGGGCCGCGATGAGGCGGGCGCGATGGTCTGGACGCGGCTTCGCCCAGGGGATGTCGACGTCGCGACGGGCGCCGTCTACGGCGGCCCGACTCGATACCCCCTGCGCCCACGCGATCGGATCGTCGTCGACGAAGCCGGCATGGTCGACCTGCAGGCGGCGAACGTTCTCGTCGAGCTCGCGATCGAGAACGGTGTCGGCTTGGCATTCGTGGGGGACACGCATCAGGCGGTGCCGGTCGGGCACGCGGGCGCGATGGGTTCCGCGATCCGGCACGCGAACGCCGCCGTCGAGCTCGACACGGTGCACCGGTTCCGCGATCCTGACTACGCGGCGCTCACGCTACGGCTGCGGAACGCGGGTGAACGCGAGCAGGCGCTGTCGGTGGCGCGCGAGCTCGCGGGGAGTGGTCACGTCGACCGGGTCGATCATCTCGACGCAGCACGCGACCAGATGATCGAGGCGTACTTCGAGTGGCATGCGCGCGGCAAGCGCGTGACGCTCGTGTCCGGCACGAATGCCGAAGCGGATGCCATCAACGACGCCATCCAGCAGCGGCGCGTCGAGGAAGGCGAACTCGACTCCGGCACAGTCGCTTGGGGGATGGGGGAGCAGCGCCTCCTCGTGGGCGACACCGTTCAGACCCGCCGCAACGACCGGCGCACCGGCGTCGAGAACCGTGCACAGTGGATCGTTCGCGAGATCCGCGACGAGTCCGTCGACCTCGTGTCGGTGGGCGACAGTGGCGAGCTGGCGCGTGTGTCTGCCGACTACGCGCGCGAGCACCTGCAGCTCGCGTACGCGTCCACCGTGCATGGCGTGCAGGGTGACACGGCCGACGCGTCGGTGGTCGGTCCCGGTGTCGATGCCGCGGGGCTCTACGTCGGCCTCACCCGCGGGCGGCTGCACAATGCCGCGATCGTCGTCGCGCGGACGGACGACGAGGCCCGCGAGTGTCTCGCTGATTCGATGCAGCGCGGCACGCCCGAGTTGACGATGCAGGATGCGGTGCGCGCCGCGGCGGCCGAGTTGCGACGTGCGGCGAGGGAGCAGACGGTACAGGCGGCTGCCGGGCCGATAGTTGGAGGGCCGACCGCGGGACGGGGGATCGGGAGATAAAGCCGCTCGATTAGCGGGCGGTCATCGAGAGAGCTTGCGGGCGGACTATCCGTGCGCCTGGGAGGGCGTATCGGTGTGGTTCGCGGACTCTCCCCGATTGCTGCCCTGAAGGACCGGCAACCGCGCACCTACTCTGTGAGTGGAGCAAGGTGATCCCCACACCTTGATGCGCCCGATCCCGCCCACGGTGCCGGCCGACGAAATCGACGGGTGCGTCGCGGCGCCAATCGCCGCTCACGGCTGACCCCAGCCCCCATAACACCTCCCGGCGTCGGGGCTCAGCCGCGTTCAGCCCCTCGCGCGAGGTATCAGCCGTGCGAGGACGTCTATGGGCCACGGAGCGGCGACGACCATTAGCTCCCATGTGTCGATGCTGAAAGTTCGTGGCTGTACTCGTACGACGTCGACGTCAATGAGTGTCTTGTTGGCGATTCGAACAGTCGGCTCACCGTTGGAGATGAAGTCGATTTCGAGCGTCGCCCGTCGATGAATGAGCTGCGGCCCCACGTGAAACTCCGCCCACTCCCACCCGTCGCCGTTGCCATAGGTAAGCATGATGTCTCCGCGTGCGCCTCAGTCGCCCACCACGAGTGCGCCGCCCGGTTCAACGCGGAATGTCAGATCGCGCCCTGCATCAAAAGCGCTTGTGGGGATATCGGCGCGACTGTTCGACCGCAACCGGAACTCGACCAAATGGGGGTCCGCGATCTCGACGCCGTTGACGCGTACTTCAAGGCCGAGATCTGGCGTGGACTGTATGAGCCTTCGCGTCGTGACGGTGTATTCGAGCCGACGTTTCGGGTGGTCTCTAAAGTACCCGGCGACGGCGAACGCGCCCACAACGAGAGCGACGGCCACGCCGATGATCGTCCACGTCAATGTCCAGTCCCACGCGTCGGACGCGGGCGTGTTTGCGGCTCCCCAGTGCATGCGTTCACACTATCGGCGGGCGCGACGCGACTCGGCGTCAGCCTCGTGCAACCGGACGGCCGCCTCTTGCTGCAAGCCGGCCTGTTGGATCGCGGGCCAGGCGCGCGTAAGAACCGCGTGCGTGCCGCGTAGCGGCGGGTGCCTGGCCAGCTCTAGCACGCAGGAGATCGCCGCCGCCCTGTTGAACTCGAGCATTGTCGGGCCGCCACCCCATGGTCGCTGGAAGTCACTCACGACCTTCGGATTCGCCAAGGTCGGGCAGATCGCAGTTGCTGTACTTCGCGAGAATCTCGTCAATCGTTGCGCGATCCTCCGGCGAGAGGTCGGGCATGTGGGGCTCGACGCTGGTCACGGTGCCTGACATCGCCGCAAAGATTGGGTATCCGTCCTCGGGATCGTGGGGGCCTAGACGGTTGACCCAGGCACACCGCATTGACTCTGGGCGGAAGCGGTGACTGTTGATCCGAGGAAATAGCGCGTTCATCTGCACAGCGAGGCAAGTCAGCACGAGATCTTCGTCTGGTGCGTAGAAGGCCCAGTCATGGTCCTTCGGGAAAGGGGTGTCGCCCAGTAGCGGCAGGGCGCCATCTGGGAAGTTCCCGCTCTGACCGGCGGGACCGTGCAGCACTGCCCGCACAAGCCCCTCGGACTCACGGACCACCGTGCCCCACTCGTAAGGCTGGGCACTCGCTTTGTGGTCGAGGACGGTGCGGAACTGTCGCGCGTCGGTCAACACATCGAAGTGCGATGGCAACATTGCGTGCGGCTTGAGCCAGGCGAGAAACTTCGAGTTGCTCCGGTGAGGAACTTCGCCCATGCTGTCGTGGAGTTCCGGACGGAAGCGCACCGCGACGCCAACTAGGGCGGATAGTGCCGAGTAGTACATCAGGAAGAATCCTGACGTTGCGTCGAATAGCTCGCGCTGGAACTCGGTGCGTTCGGCGAGATTCGGTTTGTAAAGGCTGCTCGCGGGGACGAACTTCCGGCGCGCATCCTCCACCTCATTGCGCCGCTTCATAAGCTGACCGAGGTTGTAGCCGAGTTCGCGGACAGCCTTGAGCTCGGACTCCGAGATGGTCCAGTGTTCGGTGGCCTCGTGCAGCCAATAGTTGATGTAGCCGGGCCCGACCCGGAACAAATCGTCGACACGCCCCCACGCATCCTCGTGATTCGGCGTCTGTTCGTGTTGCTCGTGCATGATCCTCCCCAGGAATGGATCACAGCGTAGCGAAAGCCCAGTACATCGCGCCGAGCTCGTCTTGCGTCGTGGCCTCTCGGGCTCGCGCTCCACGCCAGGGACCTTGCCAGACGCCCGCTGAGTCCCCGCCAGTCTTCAGCGGAGCAGCGCGCTTCGCCTCGTGACTGTCGAGGAATCTAGCGCACGATCGGGCAAAGTGGCGGCAGGCCCCCACGCGACGACCACCTCTCAGATCCGTCGCACCGCGGCTGAGCATCGAACTCGAGGCTTTCGTCGGCGCGAGGAAGCGTACGCCCATCGACATCTTCCGCGGCGCGCTTGTCGACCCGCGTTCGTTCGCCTGCTCCCCCATCGCAATCACGCAACCTGGCGCGGCGGATGATGCGATCGATCCGCGCGCAAGGGTAGTCTCGCGGAGCGGCGTGGCCATCTGCCGCGCACTGCGATGGGGAGCATCTGGGTGTCACGCAAGACTGAACCGGTTGGCACGATCACGATCAACTACTCCGATGGGAGTTCCAGGGATGTCGCGATCCAGCCCCCCGGAGCCGCGATCCGGTTCTCGCTGGGGACCGCGGAAGCGCACGCCGTCATTTGGCGCATGTGGACAGGATCAGCGACGACAGACATCTACCTGTCGGTGCGTGACGGTCGGAACGGCGGCAACTCCAAGTACTCCTTTCACGCGTCCGGCGACTGGCGTTTGCAGTATGAGTACTCCGAAGCAATCAAGCGCGGAGTACCGCGAGTGATAGATCAGTGGGACAAGCCCGTCGTAGATTCAGACGGCTTGATCTTCGTGACCCGGATACTGACGCCCTCAGACGACATCGTCGTCAACGCGAAGCCAGAAAAGGACGCCGCCAAGATCGGCTGGATCACACCGGCGCCGAACGGAATGCTCAACGGCCTGGCGGTACTCATGGCACCGCCGGGTCGTGCACCGTTACTACCTGCAGATGCGCATCTGGTCGCCGCCATGAGCTTGGCCGACGGTTCGCTTGTGTTCGTTCTTCATTCTGCGAGCGAACTTCAGCCCTACGAGGAGGACATCTTCGCGCGGATGCGTAGGGAGGCCGCGAAGAACCCGCCGCCTGGTGCGCCCGCGACATACGTTCCGCGAGCCGACCCCGAGTACAGGTGTCAGGTCAATGCGCACGAAGGAGCAGAGAAGGGCCCGCACAGCATCTGGGATCTTCTCATGTAGCTCGGCTCGACCGCGCATCGCGCACGTACGCGGATCGCCGGACGACTAAACGGACGCGACTGCTTGCGTTCGGGCCAGGCGAATCCTCGGCCGTGTTCATGCCAGGCAGAGACGACACCGATAGGACCGATGGCGATGCGGGCTGCAGTGGATGAGCAGACACTGGCCAGCACCCCGCACGGAGCAATAGGGCCCAGTAGCCTTCGTAAGCGACGCTCATCGACTAATTACCACTCCACACCGTGAGCGCACACGAAGGGATGTCATGAGGGGACTGCTCGACCGGGAGAACCTCGAGGGCCTGCACAAAGCGAGAATCACTGTTCGCCTCAGCCGGGAAGCTTCTGCCATTCGGAGGAATGAGGATCAGTTCCTCGTCGAGGTTGAACGGCTTTGTTCATTGTGGGGTGGTGCGGTTACACCGATAGTTCCAATGGATGAGGCGGGTGCGCTTTCACCCCTGTACGTATCCAAGCTCGCCGGCGCTGCGGTCGATGGCGTCAAAGGACTTCACCCATTCGACCTATTCGAGTTGAGCAGTGCGGTCGTTCAGCCAAGTCCGTCTCGTGAGGCGTTTCATGAGCAGCTGGCTTTGCCCTTGCTCAAGTACCGAAAGCTAGACAGGTATGCCCCGTTGGAGGTGGTGACGCTTGATGCCACGGACCCTTGGCGCTTGATCTATGCTGCTTGCCTCGGATCGATGCCTGCGGCGTTCGATCCAGCGTCTCTCCGACGAATGAACCTCGTCCCCTCGGTCAAGATGGAGGACTTCATCAAAGTCGATCGCGTGTCGACGCGGGGATCACTTACCGATCTGCTCAACCGACTTACCGCGCGAGATCGCAACAATTCTCGCGTGTTGTCGATGGTTCATCTCGCGTATGGCGGATCGGGAAGTTCAAGCCTGAGATCTGGCATGAGGGTTCTCCCCGAGCCGTGGTTTCCGGCCTTCGATGCGGGCCCCAACATCGTGGTGGTCTGCTCGCCCGGCGACGTCGACGACGCGACGTTGCTATGGAATCTGAGGGGTGCCCACGGCGACAGCCGGCACGTGCCGATTGGTGTGCCCCTGTCGGAAGCCACCCCCGAGTCGATCGCCGAAATCAGCTTTCACCCGCACCTCGCGAGGAACGGCTCTTCAGCACATCCGCTCTATGTCACGAGCGCGAGCGTGACATCGGAAGAGTTGAGCGCGCGCCTCGGCGACTCGGATTCGTTCGCCGTGGCGCCCCCGGACGCGCTCCTTTCTTTCGGGACGTTTGGGTGGAGCCGAGACGAGGTGCTCGTCTGGGCGGACGGTCAATCGCACTTCGTTCCACAAGGTGTCGATCATCAACACAAGGTTCTCCGCAGCCGTGCGCTCAATGACGCCGTCTACTTCAGGATCGACCTCAGTCTCGTCGATGCTCCCTTCCCAAGCGGGGATGACATCCGCGTCGACGCCGTCGACGGCGACTTCTACGCGGGATCCAAAACAACGTGGGGGATGTCCAGAATACTGACGGAGGCTCGCGAGGTTTCATGGCCAAGTCGGCTGCTGATGGCGCGCGCGGTGGCGGCGCGGCGCGGCGCGGACCTTACTGAGTCTGAGCCGGGGCGAGCGGCCAGGGTAATGGTCGAGCGACTTGAGGATCTGAGCGAGATCCGGAATCTCGCCCACGCGCCCATCCTCAAGCTCCTTGAGGAGATGGCCGCACGTCACGGCTTCGGTTGGTACAAGCAGAGGTTACGTGGTGTCGGAGACATAGCGGACCCGATTCACTCGGTGGGGCCGACCGTGGATGAGCTTCCTGAGCGATCTTTCGGCGAGTTCAAGAAGGCGCTTGGTAACAGCGACAAGGCGACCCGCAATTGGCTCATGTGGGCAGAGAAGTCCGGAATGGTGATGAAGGGGTTCCCACTGCGGTGCGAACTCTGCCAGGCCAAGCAGTGGGTCCCCGTCGACGCCTTCTCGCCACCGGTGATCTGCAGGGGATGCGCCCAAGAGATCTCGATGCCATTCGGGAATCGCCAATCAATCGAGTTCAAGTTTCGCCTATCGGAAAGGCTTCGTCGCGTCTACGAGCATGACGCGATGGGGCACTTGCTGACCGCCAGTTTTCTTGATTCGGTGCTGGACAAGCGACTTGTCGGAGTGCACCCGGGCCTTGAGGTCCAGAGAACCGGCTCGAGGCAGGTGCTTGGCGAGGCTGATGTCCTTCTCCTGACACGGCACGCAGAACTTATTCCCATCGAAGTGAAGCGGAGTGCAACGGGAATGACGCAAGGCGAACTCGACAAGCTCGAAGCGCTATCCGTCGCCCTGAACTCGCCTTGGTCAGCAGTCGTCGCGTGTCAATATGCAACAGACATGAGCGATGATTTCGCGACGCACGAGCTCCGAGCGGAGGATGGCACCTACCTGCGGATCCCACTTTCGTATGACCGGCTCCTTTCTCCTCATCCCTACTGGGCGTTGTCCGATGATCCATTCGCTTGGAAGCCGCTCGATGACGATGCCATCAAAATGAGAGAGGGTGAGTTTGTGAAGAGGTTCGAACAGTGGGATCCACATGCACACCGGAGCTGGTCTGAAGAGACCATGTTGAGCAACCCCGCCGCGCGCCTCAATGATCGACGAGCAGCCACCGATACCTCCCCGCCGCTCGAGACGTAGGCGCCGCTGTCGGAGAACGTCGCACGATCTGTTGGACGAAGCGGCCCGATCAGCGGGCACTGCCCGTACAGGGATCCTCGGGTTCGCTGTCAGCCCGGCCTACCGCGCTCCGCGCACAGTCGCCCGGGTGTCGGCCGCGCCGACTTGGTCAGAGGTTGATGGGACCTGGTGACGGTACATCGTCTGGAAGCCCGGCGTCGAGGATTCTCGTGACCATGTCGAGCGCCCGATCGGTGAGTAGGTCGCCAGGGTAGAAGTCCTCGTACAAATCCTCGGCTTCCTCGATGGTGGTGATCGCGCAGAGTTTCAGCAGTTGGCGGATGTCGTTCGTGTCGCGTCCGGGACGGTTGGCGCGAAGCTTCATCGCGAGCATCGCCTCTTTCGCGGCGACCTGGATGACGATCCCGTCGTGGTCGTAGATCGACTCCCACTCGACTGCCCGCCGACCGAACGCGGGGATGGCGTCCGCCTGCTCGACGGCGAAGTTGAGCCAGGTAGCATTCCACCCTCGCCGGTCCGCGACGCGCGCGGCGGCAGCAGCCACGGCCTCGTCAGGCCCGGGCTGGATGTGCAGAGAGTCGAGATCCTGCGTCGTGCCGCGGTCGAAGTATCGCAGCGCGAGGGCTGCGCCACCCACGAGTCGGATGCGGGCCACCTCGCCAGCCGTTCGAAGTTCGGCGACGAGGTCGCGGAGCCCGCCGATGATGTCTGCACGATCCAGCACCGTCGCCATGGTCACACGCTCGTGAACGTGTCACGCCAGACGAGCACCCCGCGCTCAGCTAACGCGTCGGGCACCTCAGTGAGCGGCGGCACGGGGTCGGACGAATCGACATCGAGGCTTCGGGGCGCGGTGAGAAAGCGTGCAGGCCGGTTCACCCACTCCGGAACCGGGAGCCCTTCCTCTCGAAGTCGCCATGCGACGAGTCCGGCGATGGCGGCATCCCACACCGGATCGCGGGTGGGTTCCGGTTCGGCCAGACCCAGCACCCCACGGACGAGTCCGTGCTCGGCGACGAGGTCGTCGTTCAACTGCAGCAGAGCGCGCAGGGCGCGCTCCCGGTCGCCCAAGCGGAGATGCCCACGGATCTCGGCCGCGGCCGTCGCCGCGTCGCCGCGTTGAGTCGGTGCCGAGTACAGTCGGTGCCCCGCGCCCGCGAGCAGCCGCGCGACGGTGCTGAACTCAGCACCCCGCCCGCGCTCGGAACGCGACACCCGCGCCTGATCGATGCGAGTGCGCTCCGCCAGGCGCTGCTGAGTTAGACCGCGACTCTTTCGAGCCGCGCGCACCAGTGTTCCCGCATCCGCCATTGCAACACCGCCTCAGAATAGGACTACTGAGTCATATTCTAGCGGGCGAACGACAGAGTCTGAACAGCTGGATTGGGCAGCGACCGCGTCACCAGCTTCAGGGGTTGATCCCGAATACTCGCAGCAGGGGGATGCGAGGGATCATCCGGCGCGGGCCGAGCTGGATCGTGGGGATGGTTCCACTCTCGATGCCGAGCTTGATGGTGCGGTAGTCCACGCCGACGAGCTTGGCGGCATCCTTCATCGTCAGGGCGAGTGAGTTGCTTGAATTGTTCATGTCCTTCTCCTCGGTGAGCAATGCGTGTCATCACTTGCCCACACCGTACTCCTGTCGTGAGCAATCCGCGACATGTATTGCTCACCAGCCGGGAACCGTGCCAGGCTCGTGGCATGAGCGACGTTGAGATCGAGGTCATCGACGGCGAGCGGATCGACGTCGGCGACGGCGTGAGCATCCCCACGGCGTGGGATGCCGTCGCCACCGGTGAGCCGAACGTCGCGGGAGTCATCCGGCTTCATGTGGTGTTCGACAAGCAGCTCCGGCGCACCGCGGCCGCATCCGTCCGCCTCGACCGCGCGGGGGAGGGCGACGAGGCGACCGCCGCGGCGCTGCGCGAAGTGCGCGTGCAGTACCTCGTCGCCTACTCGTCGATGCGCGTGGTCACCGTGACCCGTGAGAGCGGCAAGGCCGAGTCCCTCAGCCAGTACCTCACGGAGGTGAGGTCCCGCACCGACCGCACCTACGAAGAGACGGTTCGCGAGGCGGTGCGGCTCTACCGAATCGCAACGACCGTGAACCTGGCTCCCCTCAAACTCGTCTCGGAACAGCTCAGTGTGAGCGTCAGCACGGCGACGCGCATGATGGCTCGCGCACGCGAATCCGGCCTCGCTGACGACCTGATCGCGCGCGAGACGTACAACCGCGTGCGGGCGGACGAAGAGGAACTGACCCATCCGCACCTCGGCCCGCCGTCGCCGTCTGGCCCCTCGATCGGGCGCTGACGACAATCTGAAGCAACGAAAGCCATTTCTGCACTCTGCTCGACAGATCGCGTCAGAGCGAGCAAACTGCTCAAATCAGGCGCATTTTGCGCAGGCCGAATTCGTTCTTGCCCGCATTCGTTTTCGGCATACGCCTGAGCACCGCACCAGCACTGGTGACTCTTGCCCGCCTTTTGCCCACATTCCATTTCCAACTGGCTGTTTTCGGACGTCGCTGAATGCCGGAGCGCTCCGAAGAACCCGCGTAATTCCGCGGATTTCGTCGTTCTGCGTCGCTATGCAGAATGCTCAAAACGTGTTCGAATCCCTCCAGGGGCACGGTAATTTTTGCTACTTGATCAAGTATTTACGGCGATACTCTCCCTCGATGCGCCCAGTCGGCGTTGCCGAACGCGCCGCCTACATCAACACCCTGCAGTGATATTTCGCACGTGTGAGCCCGACGTACAGAAGGTCCTGCCAATCGAGGCCCTCCGACACGACAAAGTCCTTGGCCTCCTCGCCGAGGTCTGTGATGATCACTGCGTCGGCATCGAGCCCCTTGAACTTGAAGATGGAGCGCCAGCGGACGCGTCCAGGCATCCCTTCCGCCTGCAGTTGCTTCCGCAACCATCGCTCGTCGGCGCTCTGCTCTCCGCGCGCGAGGAATCGCCCGACGAGTGATCTCCGCTCGGCGAACGGACTGAGAATCACGATTTCTTCCGGAGAGTACTGCTGGAGCAGCGACTTGAGCGCGCCTGCGAGAGCGGCGGTTTCGCGCCCCTCTTTGACGGGAACGACATCGAGTCCGCCCGGGGTGCTCTTGGCAACTCGATGCCCGGTGAACCCGATTTTATGCCCGAGCACGTGCTCGACTCCCGAAAGCAATTCGGGGGCCGACCGGCAGTTGCGTCGCACCCGCACGTGCACGAGGTCAGGGATGCGTTCCCGCGCAATCGTGTACGCGTTCACTTGCTCGTCGGTGCGGCGCATGATCTGCTGCCGGGAATCGCCCGCGAAGACGATGTGTGTGCCGTCGGGACGCTTTGTGCCCGCGAGCGCGAAGATCAGGTCGAGCAGGAGGGGATTTCCCGCGATGTCTTGAAACTCGTCGATGCAGATGGCTTCGTAGTCGCCCAGGTATGGCTTGTCTGTCAGCGTCTGCAACGCCAGCTCGGGCAGCTCGCGTGTGTACCAATCGCGCCCCGCGTCGAGTGGGTTCGTCGGGAGTCCGGCGAGCCGCAGCATGAGAGCGTTGACGTCGGTGACTTCGACGTGCGGAAGCCCGCCGACGAACTGTTGGAGTTCTTCGGCCATGAGGACGTTCCAGCAAGCAACGAGCGTCTTTCGGCCCTCTCTGTTGAATCGGCGGGCGGTGTTGGCGATGAGGTAGCTCTTGCCGGTGCCGGCGGGGCCATCGAAGTAGACGTGGTCGTTCGTGTCGGTGAGTTCGAGCACCACCTGTTGGCTGGCGAGGAGTCGTGTTTCCGTCGATCGGCGCTCTTGGCGACGTTCGGCCTCCGTCTCCTTCGCGGTGAAGTCTCCGACGAGTGCCGCCGTGATCGCTTGAGCGTGCTCGGACGTGAACGCGGCCGGATCGTTGCTCACTTCGTCGACGGTCGCGAACCAACCGCTGTACTCATCCAGCGTCTTCTCGATGAGCCAGGCCGGCTTCGCGAGATCCTCTTTCCATCCGAGTTCCCACTCGAAGAACTGCAGATCGCCGGGCGTTTTGTTCTCGAACTGGTAGCGACCGAGCGTCGTGAACCACACGAGCCGCGCGATGGGCTCGTCGCCGTGCAGCAGGTCCGCGTTCTTCAGGTAGCCGCGGATACTCCTCCGCACGCCGTCCAGCTGCTTCAGGGGATCCTTGTGTGGGCTCGGAACGCGGTCGAGGTACCAGTCGCCGGCCTTGTACTCGACGTAGCTCGGCGCTTTGGCCTCGATGACGAGGATGCCGCGCCCCGGAACCAGAACGATGAAGTCCGCTTCGCCGGCGAACGCCGTCGCGTGCCGCGCGACGCTGAGCGAGTGGATCGCTATCCAGTCGTCGTGCCCCTGCAGACCGTCGAGGGCGTCGAAGATCTTCTGCTCGGAGACGTTCGCTCCGTCGCGTGCGTACGGGGGGATCATTCGCACCATGTCAGGAGCCTATCGACGGTGCCGTAAGTCGATACTGCCGGCACATCACAGTCGGTCGATCCACGAACGGTCAGGGTCTAGAGACCGAGGTAGTAGTTCTTGATGACCTGGGCCATCAAGGACCGGCGCTCCTTGAGGAACGACTGATATGACTCCGCGGTCGTGCTCCGGATGCTCGAAGGGATCGCGTTGGCACGCAGATTGGTTTCGAGCTCGGACTCGGTTGTGATTTCACCCAGTCGGAGGACTCCATCAGCGATCTGTGCATCGACCTGCGACATATAGTCGCCGGGCGCTTTGTCCTTGATAGCGATATTGATCGGGGTCTCGGTGAGCGCGAAGTTCGCGATCTGGTTGTAGTTGCTGCGGTCGTTCACACCTTGCTTGATGAGGTAGTTCTTCGGAACTACATGGTGAATGTCGCCCACCTCTTCGATCATGCTCCCGACGGTCACGTTCTTCGAGAGGAAGCCGCGTGATCCCGCGTGGATCTGCGCGACCAGGAAAGCGAGGAAATAGGGACTACGAACGCTCGAGCTCTCCATCTCCATCGGCAGCGCAACGTTCCAGAAGTTGTCGGAGAGCTGCGAGGACTCGATATCGCGGAGAGTTTGAAGCGCACCCACTTCATTGATCCGACGGATGTCGGCTTCGAAGGCGGTCTCAAAGCTCCCTGTGTACCTCCCCGTGAGCAGTGACATCACGAACCATCGGCGCACAACGTACTTGACCTCGCCTTCGTTGAGGTTCTTCTCGGCGCGGAGCTTGAGGTAGAGCGCGTACGCGAAGTTCAGCGCATTCTTGGAACTGATCAGCCGCGGTGCGATGAACCCCGCGGATTTGATTGTGAGCGTGAACTGCTGGAAGTTGTACTGGTTAACGATCTCGAGGAGGACGCGCTCGAGCCGGTCGAATGACTCGACAGCGAGTTCCTCGCTGAACGTTCGGGTCTCAAAGTCGCGACCCGAGAGGACGCTCACGAGCGCGGCCACTTTACCGCGCGAGAACTCTTTGATACCCGCCACGCGGATGACATCCGTGTACGTCGGATCGTAGAGGTCCGAGTTGTCGTTCTTCAGCCACGAGATCGCCGGAAGGTATCCGGATGCCGCGAAGCTTGCGTCATTCTCGGCGATGTCTGAGAACACGTGCGGTGCGACCGAGAGGTGGCAGAAGTAGTCGATCAGCTTTCGGAGGTTGCTTCCAAGCTCGCCGTGGCTGGAGATCTTGCTCATTGCGAAGTCCGCGCTGCTGAGAGGGACACCCTTGGAATTGATCCGGATAAAGATCTCGGTCACGGTTTCGATATCGAGGTCCTCGGCGAGCGTGATTATGCCGACTTGTGCCTGCTTGATCGCGGATAGCCGCTGTAGCGACTGCTCGATGTGAGCGACGTCGACCTCCGGATTGGAGTCCATGTAAGCCTTCGTCGCGGTAAATGTCGACGTCGCGTTCACAAACTCGGCGACGTCAGAGATCCACGCGGTGTCCCGATCGATGACCGGCGTGAGCGTCGCGAACTGCTCGGTGGTGGGGTTGAAGGCGATCTTGATGCGCTTTCGTTTGTAGCTCTTGTCGACGACGTACTGGCCGACCAGAGCGGCAGTCATCGCGGTGATCCGTTGCTGCCCATCGATAAGGATCTGCCGGAACGATGACTTCGACCCGTCCTTGAGTCCCACATCGGCACTCTGCCAGGTGATGAGGTATCCGATGGGGAAGCCGTTGTACAGCGAATCGAGGAGGTCGCGGACTTTGGTTGAGTCCCATACGAATGGTCGCTGCATCTCGGGGATCGCAACCTGACCCGTCTTCACCCACGTCAGGAGCGTCTCGACCGAGTGTTGCTGAACCGTGTACTTCGACAAGATGCTTCTCCCATACTCCCCAAGCGACCGCCGGGCGTGTGCTTGATACCGCGCGCCCGCGACGATGCGCCGAGTTCCATCCTGCCGCAGTCCCGATCCCCGTCCTTTCCCTCACACCCCAACCAACAGCCCACGGTGCGTCGCGGAGTCGCGCAATCACCTGCTCAGCGGTCGTCGCTACGGTTGGAAGCAGTCCATCGTCAAGGGAGCAGTCCGTGCCTGAATCGCTCATCTTCACAACCGAGCCGCTCGCGACACGCGCGCTCGCAGCGGAGATCCGTCACGATGAAACACGCTTCACCGAGAAGCTCTCGACTCACGTCGGCTCCGACCGTCTCGGTCGGTTCAGGGGCGTCAGCGCAGAATACGGCGACCAGAAGATCGACATCGCGCTCACCTTCGACGAGCCGGAGTACACGGTCGGAATCGAGGCGAAGTTCGATCACACGTTGACCGAGGATCAGGTCGACCGCGAGTTGACAGTGGCGGATCACTTGGTGGTGCTGCTGCTCGCGAAGGAACACGCCCCGGAGTGGCTCCCGCGCAAAGAGCACGTCACGGTGATGACGTGGGAGGAGGCACTCGAGTGTTTTCCGGAATCGCGCCTGACCCTCGCAGAAGTGCGGGCGGCGCGTTCCGGCAAGAGCGCAGTTGAGGCGAGGCTTCGTCAACTCATCGAGCCCGCGCAGCAGCGGTTGGGATCCGGTTGGACGATCGATAGTCGACGCGGCGGCTCCGGGATGCCTGCGATCAACTACTACTCACCCTGGGTCGGCGATGCTCAGCTTCGAGCAGTGCTACAGGTCGCCCAGCGCGCGATGCCCGCGGCGGGTGAACCCGTGCCGCTCCGATTCAGCGTCGGCGTCAGCGTGAAGGCGGACTCGGTCAGCTACCCCGCGAACCCTGCTGCAACCCCGGCGTGGATTGGCGCTGTCCGACGGCTCCAGAACGACGTGATCGGCGATCGGGTCGACGAGCTGCATCTCAGCACGCGTCGGCCGAGCTCTGCACATGTGAACCCCAAGACCGTCAACGGGAGGGCTCACGCCCGCAAGCTTGCGATCGTCGGTCATCACTTCGCAGACGACGAGCGTTGGTTGACCACCGGATACATCGACTGGATCGTCGGACCCGCCTCGCAGCGAGTGTCACTCGAGCACGTTGACGTTCTTGCCGATGCGCTCGTTGACATCTTGGATGGTTGGTACCGCGTCGAGACCGCTGCCCTGACTAGTTCGCGAGGCTGATCCTCGAAGCACGCGGCGTCGTCCGGCAGCGCGATCATCTGACTCGCACGTCGCGAGACCCACCGGCATTCACCCCCTCAACCACGCGCCGGACCCCCGATCGAATCGGACCGCGATAGTAGGGTGCCGTTCGAGGTCGCCCGGCAGTGTTGATGGGGAAGGAGGCCGCCATGATCGCCGAGCTGAACGGGTTGGTGGACGTCGTCGAGGAGCGTCTCGACGACGACATCGATGTCGCTTCGCTGGCGATGACGCTCGGTATCACGGAGACCCCCCGGGCGCGTGGGCGGTGTTCCGCACCGAGGGCGCATATCCGGCTGCGCTGCAGGATGCCTACGCTGCGACCGCGACCGAATGGTTCCCGTCCAACCCCTGGCGCCTGCGCCCTGGTCCGTCGATCGTCGCCGTGCTCGAGCGCGTCGAGGACTTCAGCACCGCCACGTGCGAGCTCTGGTTGCCGGTGGAACGCGCCTGACTCAGGGCGGTTCGCCGGCGCTGCGTGGGCTGGCGGGCCACCTCTCGAAATGATCACGGGGATGTGCCGACGACCTGACATTCTTGAGCCATGGCTCAACCCACCGAACTGCTCGCCGTGCTCATCGATGCCGACAACGTGCCGGCATCCAAGATCGGAGCGGTTTTGTCAGAGATTGCGCGGTTCGGCACGGCATCCGTCAAGCGCATCTACGGCGACTGGACGAGCAGTCAGCTCGGCAGCTGGAAGACGGCGGCGAGAGAGCACGTCATCCAGCCGGTGCAGCAGTTCGCGAACACCGTCGGCAAGAACGCGACCGACAGCGCACTCATCATCGACGCCATGGACCTGCTGTACACGCGCCGGTTCGGCGGGTTCTGCATCGTCTCGTCCGACAGCGACTTCACGCGGCTCGCGACCCGCATCAGGGAAGACGGCGTCACGGTGTACGGGTTCGGCGAGAGGAAGACTCCAAAGGCATTCCGAGACGCGTGCGACTCGTTCACCTACCTCGAGGTCCTCGAGCAGACGGATGCCGAGCCCGCGGCCGCTCCGCCTGCGCGCACTCCGACTCCGGCTCTGCGGCAGGACACGAAGCTCGTCTCAGGGCTCCGCTCCTGTGTGACGACCGCGTCCGGCGAGGACGGGTGGGCGAACCTGTCGGCGGTCGGCTCCCTCATGCGCAAGCAGCACCCCGACTTCGATTCGCGCAACTGGGGATACGCGAAGCTCTCCGACCTGGTGCGCGCGATCGGGTTGTTCGAGGTCGAGCCGAGGCCGAGCGGTGGGCTCCAGATCAGGAACAAGTCGAAGTAGGTCGGCAGCGTCGTCCGCTACATCAGGTACGCGGCAACGTAGCCACCGCCAACCACCAGCGCGACAAGTGTGCCGACGGTGGACCAGGCGATGATCCGTGGCCAATCAATCCATCGTCGTGTGCGGATGCCGGGGCCGAAGCCTGCCGCATCCGCTGCACGGACGAAATCGTCGAAGCGTACGGTCACGCGCGGGGCCTCGGGCTGCGGTCGGGACTCGCTCGTGCGCGGACGAGCGCGCTCACGGCGCGGCGGGGGAGAGTTGGTCGGCGAAGAAGGCGTGCTCGCGGGCGGGGCCGTCGACGGACGAGGGCGCTCATCCGTCCTCGAGGTGCCCGCACCCGCCGGCGCGGGAGCGGCGATACGCGCGGAGTCGTTGGTGAACTTCACGAGGATGTCCCGTGCCTCGCGCGCCCGATCGAACTCGCGTCCGAGCCGCCTGCGCGTCGCGTCATCTTCCGACGGATGCCGGTCCGGGTGCACCTCGCGCGCCCGACGTCGGAACGCATCGCGTATCTCGGAGACGCTGGCGCCGCGGCTCACGCCGAGCGCTTCCCTAGCCTCGTCCAGTGTCACGAGGCATCCATAAGGTATCGCTGGTACTCCCGTGCCAGACGCTCCGCTCGCGCGCGATCGGCGCCCCGCGTCACGTGGTCCATCAGCTCGGCGGTCATGCGTCGTCGACGCGCCTGGTGCACGATGAGGCACGAGAAGGCGATGAGGAAGAGCAGTAGAGCGGCCAGTCGCAGCGCGGGTAGCTGCGTGACCATGGAAGCGATGAACGTGGCGGTGGTTGCGAACGAAGCAGTGTTGAACGCGCGCATCCAGCCGTTCAGCGAGGCGTAGTACTTCGTCGCCGCGGCATCCCAGGTCTTGTTGGTCGTCCAGAACCGCCAGTCCTTCGGCGCCGGCTTAAGTCCGGGCAGGGGCGTCCAATCCGCCGGGGGCTGCCAGAACGTGTTTGCACGTATCCAATGGTCGGTGGGAGTAGGCCAACCGGGCGGCGTGCGGAAGTCGCCGCGCACGCCGGCGACACGGATTCGTCGGGGGGTCACCGAATCGGGTCCTTCACTGTGAAGAGATGCTGAGCAGCAGATTAGCGGGATCTTCGACGCGCTCGTTCGACGCCCCTGGGGGTCGATTGCGCGTACGAGATTCAGCCGCCGAGCACGCGCCCGTAGTAGTCGAACGCCACCGGGATCGCGATCGCGAGCACGGTGACGAGCACCGCGACGCCCCACGCCATTCGTGTCTTCCGGGCGCCCTCGACTTCGCGGCGCAGGGCGTCGAGTCCGGAGGTGCTTGGCAGCGGCTGCGGCACGGTCGACCACGTCTCTGCAGTGCGAACGGCCGTTGCCGCGTCAGCGACCTGCGCGGCTCCGAGGACGGCCTTCTGCTTCTTCAGCCATCGCACGAGCTGAGCAGCACCGAGGACTGCGACGTCGTCCGGCTGCTCGCGAACCGTGACCTCCTTAGCGTCGACGATCGCGATCACGCCTCGCACCGGGACCTCTGTGCCGATAGCGGCAGACAACAGCTCCTGGGTTCTCGCTGCCTCGTAACGTGTATTCCGGAGGTGGTCGGTCTTCTGGCCGTTGACGAGGATCCGTCGACTTCCGACCCAGACGCGTGCGCCCTGGTGATTCTTCGCGTTGATCGTGAAGACACCGGCCGCGCCGAGAACCACATGGTCGATGTCGCTGCCGCGCGTGCCGACCGGTATCGAGTGCAGTACGGTCCACCCGTCGTCGAGCGACTTCAGACGTGCTGCCACCTCCAGCTCGCCGAGGGCACCTTGGTACCAGGGGAGCGAATCGGCGGACAGGGGCGAGCGGCCGATCAGCCGGGCGAATGCTGAGCGCGGGCGGACGTCGGCCTGAACGCGGAGACACTCGGCCATGACGGATGCCGCCGCGACGGTCCCGAACCACGATGCTGTGGCGGGGGAGTCCGAGGGCAGCTGAGGGGGGATTTCAGTTGTCATCGCGTTGATTCTAGGGATGCGGCGTGGGTCACGGTCTCCCGCTCGTAAGGCGTCCGATCATCGGGGATCGCAGCGGACGTACGATACGGGCGCGTGCGGGTTAGCCGCGCGACGACCGTCTATCTCGCTCCTCGCTTACGGTCTGCCGGATGGCTACCTCGTCGTGCGCGTCGTCGGACCAGGCGCGGTTGCCGTCTCACGCCGACGCTCCCGAATGCGTCCACAGACAATCAGGTCGCGCTGTTTGCAGACGAAGCGGCTGCACTCAACTCAGCCTCAGCGCCCCACTGCACGAAGTACGCGAAGAAAG
>NZ_JBYIPF010000012.1:0-41282 GCF_057706945.1 Microbacterium sp. bgisy203
CTCGCGTGGGCGCGGCGCCGCCCCGGTGCAGCACGCGCTCATCGCCGGTGACCGCGTGACCGGCGCGGCCGTGTTCCAGCTCGTGCCCGCCCTCGATGCCGGCGACGTCTACGGCGAGGTCCGCTACGACGTGCCGCGCGGGGCGACCGCGGGGGAGGTGCTCGCCAACCTCGCCGACGTCGGCGCGGCGCTCCTGACCGAGGTGGTCGACGCCATAGATGCGGGCACCGCCCGCGCCGCGGCACAGACGGGAGAGCCGACGCTCGCCCCGAAGCTGACCCTCGCCGACGGCGCGCTCGACCTCACGGCATCCGCCGACCGCGTGCTCGACCGCTACCGGGGCACGACGCCCGAGCCCGGGGCGTTCGTGACGATCGACGGGCAGCGCCTCAAGATCCTCGCCGCACTGCGTGGCCCCGACGGCGCGGCGGCAGCGGGCGAGTTCGCGCTCGTCGGGCGCGATGTGGTCATGGGCACAGGCGACGGCACGATCCTGCTGAAGAGGGTCCAGCCCGCCGGCAAGGCGGCGATGGGTGCCCCCGACTGGTGGCGGGGGCTCCGCGGCGCGACCCCGCGCGCCGACCTTCCACGCGAACACGACGACAGCGACGCCGCCGACGGGGGTGAGTCGTGAGCGCCCGCGACGCGTCGGGCGCCGAGGCGCACGCGCGCGGCCGCGCGCAGGAGGCATCCGGGCGGTCGCCGCGCTGGGTCGCCTATGACACGCTCCGCGCCGTGCACACCTCCGACGCCTACGCGAACCTGCTCCTGCCGCGGGCGATCGCCCGCGCGGGACTGAGCGGCGCCGACGCCGGGCTCGCGACCGAGCTGACCTACGGCACGCTCCGCCGCGAGGGCACGTACGACGCGATCATCGCGGATGCCGCAGGTCGCTCGGTCTCGGCCATCGACCCGGCCGTCCTCGACGCGCTGCGCCTCGGCACGCACCAGCTCCTGTCGATGCGCACGCCCTCGCACGCCGCGGTCAACGAGACGGTGCGCCAGGTGCGGCAGGCTGCGGGAAAGCCCGCGTCGGGCTTCGCGAACGCCGTGCTCCGGCGCGTGTCGGAGAGGTCGATCGACGAGTGGCTCGCTCGACTCGACGCAGCCGCCCGCTCGGAGGACGAGCGCCTGGGCCTGCGCTACGCGCACCCCGTCTGGGTGATCCGCGCGTTCCGCCGCGCCCTCGCCGCGGAGGGGCGCGCCGACGAACTCGAGTCACTTCTCGAGGCCGACAACGTCTCACCGGTCGTGACGATGAGCGCTCTCCCCGGGCTCGCCGATGTCCCCTCGGATGCCGAAGCCACCCCCTACTCGCCGATCGGCTTCCGCTCGCCCGGCGGCGACCCGGGCGCCCTCGTCGTCGCCTCGGAAGGGCGCGTGCGCGTGCAGGACGAGGGCTCGCAGCTCGCCGCACTCGCGCTCAGCCGGGTTGCGCCGGTGCGTGCGGGGGAGCGGTGGCTCGACCTGTGCGCCGCTCCCGGCGGCAAGACCGCGGTCCTCGCCGCGGAAGCGCTCGCGGGAGGCGCCCTGCTGGAAGCCAACGAACTGTCCCCGGCGCGCGCCGGTCTCGTCCGCGACTCGGTGGCCGGCGTGCCACTCGACGTGCCGGTCTCGGAAGAGGACGGACGCACGCGCGCGGGGAAGGGGCGGTACGACCGCATCCTCGTCGACGCGCCCTGCACCGGTCTCGGCGCGCTGAGGCGACGCCCCGAAGCGCGCTGGCGCAAATCGCCGGCCGATGTACCTGCTCTCGCCGCGCTCCAGTCGGAGCTGCTGGATGCCGCGCTCGCGGCGCTCGCGCCGGGAGGAATCGTCGCGTACGTCACCTGCTCGCCGCACCTCGCCGAGACGGCCGCAGTCGTGTCCGAGGCGCTTCGTCGTCACGGCGACGCGGTCGAGGAGCTCGACGCGCGGGCCGTCGTCGCGGAGATCTCCCGGCATCCGATCGACCTCCCGGAATCGGGGGGTAGCGGACGTGCCCAGCTCTGGCCGCACCGCCACGGCACCGACGCGATGTCAATCTCGCTCTTGCGGCGACGCTGACACTCCCGCCGACTCATCCGAACCCGAAGCGGAACGCGGTTCGCCGCGGGTCGGGTTCACGGGGCCGGGTTCACGGGGCCGGGTTCACGGGGCCGGGTTCACCGGGTCGGGTTCACGGGGCCGGCTTACGCGAACGGGCGCCGGGGCGCTCCGCGAAGGAGTGCCCCGGCGCCCGTCGGCGCGTGATGCGTCAGTCCCAGCGCACGGTGAGCGGCGTCGTCGTGAAGTCGACGAGCGGCGAGCCGATCGACGGTGTGAAGAAGAACTCGCACCCCGTCATCGTCTGGCCATCGACGATGCAGTCGGCCACGACATCGACCGAACCGATGTAAGGCCCGCTCACCTGCATCGGGTCGCCGTAGATCTCATCGGGCTGCAGGTTCGCGAGCTTCGCCTGGGCATCGGCGCTGAGCGTACGCGTCAGGGTGCCGTCAACGATCTGGGTGCCGTCACTGAGTGTTCCGGGAACGGTGAGCCCGCAACCCGCCTCGAGCGTCTTGGAGGCCACGCAGGCGTTGACCGAATCGTTGACTGCCGTACGGAAAGCGGTGAGGCCCGACTCGCTCAGGCCGACGGTCGCTTCGAGGTCTCCCTCCGTGTAGTCGGCGGGGTCGCTCACGACGGCCGACGTGGTCCCGCTGAGCGCGTAGTTCTCGTTCGAGACGGCCAGCTCGTACGTGCCCGGGAAGACGGTGACGCTCTCCGCGTCATCGATATCGATGCCGTTGATCGTGGAGCCGAGCCCCTTGTAGCGGTCGCCCAGGTAGATGTCGATCGTGCCGACGTAGATCTCCCACTCGCCCTTGCCCGAGTAGTCGGCCACCCGGAACGTGCCCGAGACCGGCTCGCCGCCGACCGTGAAAGACGCCTCGACATCAGCCGAATAGGAGTCCTTGTCGGTCTTCGGCGCGGTGACGTCGATGTCCGCGATCTCACCGAGCTCGTTCGACGCGGCGAGCGCCTCATCGGTGAGGAGCGTCGTATCGGACGGCTTGCTCTCCATGAGCCCGAGAGCCGTCTTCGCATCGCCGTCGGCGATCGCCTCGAGGTACGACGTGACCACTTGTTCGGGGCTGGACTTCTTCGTGTCGTCACCGCCGCCACCACCGGAGGGAGACGAGCCGCCCGCTGCGCCGACGAGTGCGACGATGCCGAGCACGATGAGCAGGAGGAGGACGACGCCACCGGCGATGATGCCGATGATCGCGCCTGTGCCGAGCTTCTTCTTGCTGGTGGTGTCGGTCTGCGTCGGGTACGCCTGCGAGCCGTACGGCTGGGCAGGGGATGCCTGCTGCTGGCCCGGGTAGGCCTGCTGCCCGGGGTAGGACTGCTGGCCCGGGTGGGCCTGCTGACCGGGGTAGGGCTGCTGACCCTGAGCGGGGTAGGCCTGCGGAGACGTCTGCTGACTCGCGTACGGCGTCGCCGGAGCCTCTGCGCCGGTCGTCGGCTGCGAGGGCGTCTGCGGCGTGGCGGGCGCCTCGGACTCCGCAGCGGGCGCCGCGTCGCTCGCGGGCGCGGCGTCGCTCGCGGGCGCCTGCGGCGCGGGCGGGGTCTGAGCGGCGGTGTCGCGCGCGACCCATTGGCCGCTCGCGGCATCCCACCGGTGATCTCCGGACACCCATTGTCCGGCCTCAGCGTCCCACTGCGGCTGCGGTGCGCCGTCGTTGCTCATGGCTCTCCTTCTCGATACCTGTGAGGACCCTATCGGTTTCGACGCGCCCACAACGCCGTTTCCCGCGGCGGTGTGGATAATGGGCGCGTGAGCGAGCCGCGCATCAACCCCAGCATCCTTTCCGCCGACTTCGTGAACATGCAGGCCGATCTGGAGCGGATCGCGAACGCCGATTTCGTGCACGTCGACGTCATGGACAACCACTTCGTGCCGAACCTCACCTTCGGCCCCCAGATGGTCCAGCGCATCCAGGAGACCAGCCCCGTCCCGCTCGATGTGCACCTCATGATCACCGACCCCGACACCTGGGCGCCGGGGTATGCGGAGCTCGGCGCGGCCTCGGTGACCTTCCACCTCGAGGCGGCCGCCGACCCGCTCACCCTCGCGCGCCGCCTCCGTCAGATCGGCGCGCGGGCGGGCGTGGCCGTCAAGCCGGCGACACCCGTCGAGGGGCTGTTCGAGGTGCTCGACGAGTTCGACCAGATCCTCGTGATGACCGTCGAGCCGGGCTTCGGCGGGCAGAGCTTCATGGCCGACCAGATGCCCAAGCTCGCGCTCCTGCGCGACGAAGCACGACGTCGCGGCTCGCAGGTGTGGCTGCAGGTCGACGGCGGCATCTCCGATTCGACGATCGCGCAGGCCGCCGAAGCCGGAGCCGACACGTTCGTCGCCGGGTCGGCCGTCTTCGGCGCCGACGACCCCGGGCGGGCGATCGAGGCGCTCCGCTCCGAGGCATCCGCGCATACCCACTGACGCAGACGGCCAGCCGGTCAGCCTTCGACGCGCACGCGTCTGTCCGAGTCGGATACCTGCCGGCGTAGCACGTCGATCGCCATCGGGTGCACCTGGGCGAGGCCTCCGGCGTCGATCACGATCGACCGACCCGGCAGGTCGATGTCCCTCAGGCGCGTGAGCACCCGCTCGACGCCGCTGAAGGAGAGCTCACCGCCGAGGATGACCCGCAGTTCGTCGCCGTCCTCCCGAATGGCGACCTCGGGCGTCGCAACGGCTTCGTGAGCCTCGAAGACGTGCATGCCGAATCGCTCCGACAGCTTCTCGAGGACCATCTGCCCGCGCACCGTGTTGCCGCGCGCGTTCAGACGCGGACTGAACACGCCGACACCGAACTGCGACGGCGAGATCGCGATCAGCCCGCCCGCGACGCCGCTCTTGGCCGGGAGGCCGACACGCAGCAGCCATTCGCCGGAGTTGTCGTACATGCCGCACGACGACATGACCGCGACGGTGTCACGCGCACTGCGCTCGCTCACCACCCGCTCCCCGGTGAGGGGGTTTCGGCCCCCGAAGGCGAGGGTTCCCGCCATGACGCAGAGGTCCTGCACCGTGACGAGGGCCGAGCACTGTCGGAAGTAGGTCTCGACGACGTCGTCCACCTCGTCGGTGAAGATCCCGTACGAGCGCAGCAGATGCCCGAGCGCACGATTGCGGTCACCCGTCGCCGACTCCGATCGGTACACGTCTTCGTCGACGGCCAGGTCGCGCCCCGCGAACGCCGAGAAGCCCGCGAGGATCGTCGCCGACCGCTCGACGATGTCTGCACCCGGGATGAGCGACGTGACGGCGAGCGCGCCCGCGTTGATGAGCGGGTTCGCGGGGCGCCCCGTGCCCTTCTCGAGGCTGATCGCGTTGAACGGCTCGCCGCTCGGTTCGACGTCGACCTTCTGCATCACGGCATCCGGACCCCACCGGTCGACGGCGAGCGCGAACACCATCGCCTTCGAGATCGACTGGATGGTGAACGCCGCGTCCGCGTCGCCGACGGCGCTGATGCCCGCGCGCGGGCCGATGATCGCCAGTCCGAGGCGGTCCGGATCGGCGGAGGCGAGCTGCGGGATGTAGTCGGCGACCGCGCCGGAGGCGTCGGGGCGGACCTCGTCGAGAACGTCGCAGAGCAGCTGACTGATGGCATCCATGTCTCGACCCTAGCCAGCGCCCCTGCGCGCGTGTCCCCGTGCCCGCGCCCCGCAGCGCACCGTCCGTGCGTCCGACCCGGGCGGGGACCGGTAGCCTGTCAGGGTGAAGACGTTCGAGGGCCTCTTCGCGGAACTGACCGCGACCGCAGCCTCCCGCCCCGAGGGCTCGGGCACCGTCGCGC
The DNA here is from genome assembly GCF_057706945.1 of Microbacterium sp. bgisy203. Lineage (NCBI taxonomy): Bacteria > Bacillati > Actinomycetota > Actinomycetes > Micrococcales > Microbacteriaceae > Microbacterium > Microbacterium sp. bgisy203. The sequence goes on from NZ_JBYIPF010000012.1 coordinate 5,835, forward strand.
AGCTCGACCGCGGCGTGCACGCGATCGGCAAGAAGATCGTCGAAGAGGCCGCCGAGGTCTGGATGGCCGCCGAGTACCAGACGGATGCCGAGACGGCCGAGGAGATCTCGCAGCTGCTCTACCACCTGCAGGTGCTGATGCTCGCCAAGGGCCTGTCACTCGAGGACGTCTACCGACATCTCTGAGCGCGCCTCGTCCTCCACACACTCCGACACGAAAGCTCCCGCCATGCTGCGCATCGCCGTGCCGAACAAGGGCTCCCTCGCCGACACCACCGCCGAGATGCTCGCCGAGGCCGGGTACACCGGTCGTCGCGACCCGAAGGACCTGCACGTCATCGACCCCGTGAACGAGGTCGAGTTCTTCTACCTGCGCCCGAAGGACATCGCCACCTACGTCGGCTCGGGCGCGCTCGACGTCGGCGTGACCGGTCGTGACCTACTGCTCGACGCACGGATGCCGGGCGCGCGGGAGATCGAGCAGCTCGGCTTCGGTGGCTCGACGTTCCGCTTCGCCGGCCCTCCCGGTCGGTTCCGCGACGTCACCGACCTCGAGGGGCTCCGCGTCGCGACGGCCTACCCGGGCCTGGTCGACGCATTCCTCGACGAGCAGGGCGTCGCCGTCGATCTCGTGCCGCTCGACGGCGCCGTCGAGTCGGCCGTCCAGCTCGGTGTGGCAGATGCCGTGGCCGACGTCGTCTCGACCGGGACGACCCTCAAGCAGGCGGGCCTCGAGATCTTCGGGCCCGTGCTCCTCGAATCCGAGGCCGTCCTCATCGGCGCACCCGTCGAGGCCGACGGCGTCGAGACGCTGCTGCGGCGCCTGCGCGGAGTCATGGTCGCGCGCCGCTACGTGCTGATCGACTACGACCTCCCCGCCGACCTCGTCGACGAGGCGGTCGTGCTCGCACCCGGTATCGAGTCGCCGACGATCTCTCCGCTGCGCGACCCCGCCTGGGTCGCTGTGCGCGTCATGAGCCCCCGGAAGACCGTCAACCAGGTCATGGACGCGCTGTACGCGATCGGCGCGCGGGCGATCCTCGTCACTCCCATCCACAACGCGAGGCTCTGAGATGAGTCTCGCGTGCCGGGTGATCCCGTGCCTCGATGTCGCCGCGGGCCGCGTCGTCAAGGGCGTCAACTTCGAGAACCTCCGCGACATGGGCGACCCGGTCGAACTCGCCGCGCTGTACTTCGCGCAGGGGGCCGACGAGCTGACCTTCCTCGACGTCACGGCGACGGTCGATGACCGTGCGACGACGTACGACGTCGTCCGCCGCACCGCGGAGGAGGTGTTCATCCCTCTGACCGTCGGCGGGGGAGTGCGCACCGCCGACGACGTGGCGCGCCTGCTCGCCGTCGGCGCGGACAAGATCGGCGTGAATTCCGCCGCGATCGCCCGCCCCGAGCTCGTCGGCGAGATCGCCGACCGCTTCGGCTCGCAGGTGCTCGTCCTCTCCCTCGACGTCAAGCGCGCCCCCGGCACCCGGTCGGGATTCGTCGTGACGACCCACGGCGGACGCACCCTGACCGACCTCGATGCGCTCGACTGGGCGAGCGAGGCGATCGACCGGGGCGCCGGCGAGCTGCTCGTGAACTCGATCGACGCCGACGGCACGAAGGACGGGTTCGATCTCGAGCTCACCTCCCTCATGCGGGAGATCTCTTCCGTACCCGTGATCGCGTCGGGTGGTGCGGGCGCGGTGGGCGATTTCGCCCCGGCCCTCCACGCGGGAGCCGACGCGGTGCTCGCGGCATCCGTCTTCCATTCCGGCGAGCTCACGATCGGCGAGGTCAAGAACGCGCTCGCCGCCGACGGGATCGAGGTGCGCCGATGAGCGACGTCGACGACCGCATCGCCCGGGTGGCCTTCAACGCCGATGGCCTGGCGCCCGCGATCATCCAGCAGCACGACACCGGCGAGGTGCTCATGCTGGGGTGGATGGATGCCGAAGCCTTGCGGCGCACGCTCACCGAAGGCCGCGTGACCTTCTGGTCGCGCTCACGTCAGGAGTACTGGCGGAAGGGCGACACCTCCGGCCACGCCCAGTACGTCAAGGGCGCGCGCCTCGACTGCGACGGCGACGCGCTGCTGATCGCCGTCGAGCAGATCGGTGCCGCGTGCCATACGGGCGACCGCACGTGCTTCGACGCCGACGATCTGCACCCGGTGGCTGGCGATCTGCACCCGGTCTCCGGCGACGAGCCCGAGGGCGTCTCGTGACGGCGAAAGGACGTCTGTACGCCGTTCTCACGATCGTCCTGGGCGGCGCGCTCGCGCTCATCGCGTCGACGCAGACGTGGCTGACCGTCACGCTGCAGGCGGGAACGGACGAGGCGCTCGAGGTCGCGGGTGCCGACGCGTTGCCCCTGCTCGCGCCCCTCGCCCTCGCCGCGCTCGCGCTCGGGCTCGCGCTCACGGTCGTCGGGCGCGTGCTGCGCTACGTGTTCGGCGTCCTCGCCGCGGTCATCGGCGGCACGATCCTCGTCGGCGCGCTCCGCATCGCCCTCGGCCATCCGCTCGACGCGGTCGCTCCGGCCGTCACCGCCGCGACCGGCCTCTCGGGAGGGCAGGCGATCGCCGACCTCGTGACCGCGATCGAGGGCACCGTGTGGCCCTTCGCCGCCGCGCTCGGCGGCCTCCTCATCGCGGCGGGGGGCGTGTTCACCCTCGCCACGGCGCACCGGTGGCGCAGCGGCGGGCGCCGCTACCGGCAAAGCGGCGAGTCCTCTCCCGGGCGAGGGCAGACGGCGAGCGCCGGCCCCCGCCCGTATGACTCGATCAGCGACCGCGCGATCGACTCGTGGGACGAGCTGTCGCACGGCGACGACCCGACGGCGCGCTGACCTCGACCGGCGTCATCGCGCGACCGATCACGGCAGCCAGCCGAGATGGCCGCAGTTGCCGAACGCGGGGAGGCCGACGAGCCGGTCGACCAGCCACTGCTGGCTCGGCAGCGCCCGCGTCACGGCCGGACCGAGGTGGTTGACCGATGTCTTCACCGGCTGGATCACCGGCACGTAGGTGACTTTCGCCCCGCGCGCGCACCAGTCCGCCGCGAGCTGCTTGGCCTGGGCGTGCTGGACGACGTCGTCCTTCGTGCCGGTGAGCACCTGCACGGGGGCGTTCGGAACACCGAGACCGATGCGCTGGTCGGCGATCGCCTGCTGAGCCGCCGGCGAGCGGCCGACGACCTGCGCGAACGACTCACCGGTCGTCGTCCACTGCGACGTCGTGACGCCGCGGTAGGTGAGGGCGGCGTCGACCGTGCACGCGCGGGAGAGTCCGTCGAGGGCCGCGCGCCCGGCGTCGTTCAACGCGCCGTCGAGCTCCGCCTTCGCCGCGGGGTAGTAGCTCAGGATGCCGTTGAACGCGTAGCCGACCGCCGCGGTCAGTCCGCCGTCCGCGGTCTGCAGCACGCCGAACAGGTCGGCGGGGGGAGCGCCGGCGAAGGTGCCCTTGATGTTGAGCTCTGGCGCGTAGGACGAGGCGAGCTCCGCCGCCGCGGCGACCGCGCCGCCGCCCTGCGAGTAGCCGTACAGCCCCACCGGCGAGGACGCGTTCACCGACGCACCCGGCACCGTGAGCGCGGCGCGCGCGGCATCCAGCACAGCGTGGGCGAGATCTAGCCGCACACCGTACGTGTGCACGCGGTCGGGCGTTCCGAGACCGACGTAATCGGTCACGACGACCGCGATGCCGCGGGCGAGGAACGCGTAGATGTTCGGGATCTCGTAGTTCAGGGAGATCTGCGTGTCGTCGACGACGATGAGCGACTCGAGCGACTTCGACGGCGCGCACGCGTCGCCCTGGCCCTGGGTGCCCGCGGCGAGGACGACGAGGGGGCGTTGCCCGTGCGCCCACGGGGCCGTCGGCTCGATGTACGCCCCCGTCACCGCGACGGGGGCGCCGAGGGCGTCCGTGGAGCGGTACGCGATGCGGGTCGCGGTGCCGGGGAGCGAGGTCGCGCCGCCGTTCTTGCGCACCTGGGCGAACAGGTTCATCGGTTCGGACTTCACGAGCGCGCCGTTGGCAGCGGGCAGCTGCGCCGGCGGGTCGTAGAAACCCGGCGTGGGCGCGGCGCTCGCGGGCGTCGCGAACAGGGCGGACAGGGACAGTGCCACGATCGCGGCAGCGGCGGACATCGTCGTTCGACGCATGCAGACCTCCATTGGTGTGCGGATTCGGCGTCACCCTAGCGCCACCCGGAGCGGCGCGCGCGGATTGTCCACAGCCGCACCCGAGACGGCGTCCCCCGCGTACCGGCCGCAGCGCGCCCGCCCGCTAGACTGGGCGCGACCCGCCCACGCCCGCCTTTCCAGAGGAGCATCATGAGCTACGACATCGAAGATCCCGGCCACGGACACTCGCCGGCCGCCTGGACCTCGGTGGTCATCATGCTCGTGGCGATCTCGCTGGGAACGCTCTTCTTCTTCCTCGACAAGCCCGCGCTCGTCTGGGCGTCGGTCGTCCTCCTCGTCATCGGCGCCGTCGTCGGCGTGCTGATGTCGAAGGCCGGCTACGGCGCGCACGGGCCCAAGTACACCCCGAAGCAGCACTGATCATGCTGGCAGGCCTCACCGCCGGTGCGGTGGAGGATGCCGAGGCCCGCGCCGTCGCCCGGCCGCTCGCCGATGTCGAGCGCGCCGCGCTCGCGCAGGCGCACGCGCGCGATGCCCTCGCCGCCCTCGCCCCGGCTGACCGCGTGAAGATCATCGCGGAGGTGAAGCGCGCGAGCCCCTCGCGGGGAGACCTCGCCGCCATCCCCGACCCCGCACGGCAGGCATCCCTGTACGAAGAAGGCGGCGCCTCGGCGATCTCCGTCCTCACCGAGGGACGGAAGTTCAAGGGCTCGCTGGCCGACCTCGAGGCCGTCAAGGAGCGCGTGTCGCTGCCGGTCCTGCGGAAGGACTTCATCGCGACGCCGTACCAGGTGCTCGAGGCCCGCGCGTCCGGCGCCGACCTCGTGCTCCTCATCGTCGCGGCGCTGGAGCAGCCGCTCCTCGGCGAGCTCCACGACCTCGTGCGCGAGCTCGGCATGACGCCGCTCGTCGAGACGCACTCACGTGACGAGCTCGACCGCGCCGCCGACATCGGCGCGCAGCTCATCGGCGTGAACGCGCGGAACCTCTCCACGTTCGAGCTCGACCGCGACCTGTTCGGATCCCTCGCCGAGCACTTCCCGGCGGATGCCGTGAAGATCGCCGAGTCCGCCGTCCTCACCCCCGCCGACGTCGCGCACTACCGCCGCGCGGGCGCCGACGTGGTCCTCGTCGGCGAAGCGCTCGTGACGAACGATCCCGTCTCGACCCTGCACGCGTTTCTGGAGGTATGAGCATGTCGACCAGCCCCGACGTTCAGAGTCCCGGCATCCAGAGTCTGCGGGACCAGCACGGCCCGTTCTTCGGCGAGTTCGGCGGGCGGTACATGCCCGAGTCCCTCATCGCCGCCATCGACGAGCTGACAGCCGTCTATGAGGCCGCCGTCGTCGACCCCGCCTTCCAGGCCGAGTTCGAGGGCCTGCTGCGCTCCTACGCGGGGCGGCCGTCGGCCCTCACCGAGGTGCCGCGCTTCGCCGAGCACGCCGGGGGGGCGCGCGTGTTCCTCAAGCGCGAAGACCTCAACCACACCGGCTCGCACAAGATCAACAACGTCATCGGGCAGGCCCTGCTCACGAAGCGCCTCGGCAAGACACGCGTCATCGCCGAGACCGGAGCCGGCCAGCACGGCGTCGCGACGGCGACCGCCGCAGCCCTCTTCGGCTTCGACTGCACGATCTACATGGGCGAGGTCGACACGGAACGCCAAGCGCTGAACGTCGCCCGCATGCGCCTGCTCGGCGCCGAGGTCATCCCGGTGACGACCGGATCGCGGACCCTCAAGGACGCGATCAACGAGGCGTACCGCGACTGGGTCGCCTCGGTGGAGACGACGAACTACATCTTCGGCACCGCGGCGGGCCCGCACCCGTTCCCCGCGATGGTGCGCGACTTCCAGAAGATCATCTCCGAAGAGGCGCGCGCGCAGCTGCTGGAGGAGACCGGCAAGCTGCCGGATGCCGTCGTCGCCTGCGTCGGCGGAGGCTCGAACGCGATCGGCATGTTCGACGCGTTCCTCGACGATGCCGGCGTGCGCCTGTACGGCGTCGAGGCGGCCGGCGACGGCGTCGACACGGATCAGCACGCGGCATCCATCGAGCGCGGCCGACCGGGGGTGCTGCACGGCGCGCGCACCTACGTGCTGCAGGACGAGGACGGGCAGACGATCGAGTCGCACTCGATCTCGGCGGGCCTGGACTACCCGGGCGTCGGCCCCGAGCACGCGTGGCTCGCCGACATCGGCCGGGCGAAGTACATCCCCGCGACCGATACCGAGGCGATGGAGGCGCTCCGGCTGCTTTCGCGCACCGAGGGGATCATCCCCGCGATCGAGTCGGCACACGCCCTCGCGGGCGCCCTTCGGATCGGACGCGAGCTGGGTCCGGATGCCGTCATCGCGGTCAGCCTGTCCGGCCGCGGCGACAAGGACATGGACACCGCCGCGCAGTGGTTCGGACTGTACGACGGGGAGAGCCCCGTCGAGGCGCCCGCTCCCGAAGAGGGCGCCAAGGGCGAGGGAGTCGAACTGTGAGCCGCGTCGCCGCCGCCATCGATGCGGCGCGCGCCGAGGGACGCGGCGCCTTCGTCGGGTACCTGCCGCTCGGGTACCCCGATCTCGAGACGTCGATCGAGGCCGCCGTCGCGCTGGCCGAGGCGGGCGCCGACATCCTCGAGCTCGGACCGCCCTACTCCGACCCCGTGATGGACGGCCCCGTCATCCAGGAGGCCACGCACGCGGCACTCGAGGCGGGATTCCGCCTGCGCGACACCTTCACCGCCGTCCGCGCGATCACCGAGCGGGTCGACGTGCCGGTGCTCGTCATGACGTACTGGAACCCTGTGCTGCAGTACGGCGTCGACCGCTATGCCGATGATCTCCTCGCCGCCGGGGGAGCGGGCCTCATCACGCCCGACATCACCCCGGACGCCGCCGCCGACTGGATCGCCGCATCGGAGCGCACGGGCCTCGACCGCGTGTTCCTCGCCACACCGACCTCGACCGACGAGCGCCTGCAGATGATCGCCGATTCCTCCACCGGTTTCGTCTACACGGTGTCGACGATGGGGACCACGGGCGAGCGGGCGGAGCTGGATGCCGCGGCGCGCACCCTCGTCGAACGGCTGCGGACGCACGGCGTCGACCGGGCGTGCGTCGGCATCGGGATCTCGACCCCCGAGCAGGTGCACGACGTCGTCGCCTACGCCGACGGCGCGATCGTCGGGACGGCGCTCGTCCGCGCGCTCCGCGACGGCGGTATCGAGGGGCTCACCGCCGAGGCGCGCGCCCTCGCCTCCGGCACCACCCGCTGACCCCCGGTCGTTGAGCGAGCCGCGCCAGCGGCGAGTCGAAACGCCGCCCTGTGGACAACGCCGACACCGCCAGGCATCCCACAGCTATGATCCCGACATGGCGTTCGTGTACATGCTGAGATGCGCCGACGGCACGCTCTACATCGGCAGCACGCTCGACCTCGAGCGTCGGCTGGCGCAGCATCAGGCGGGCGAGGGCGCCGAGTACACGCGACGGCGGCGCCCCGTGACCCTGCTGTGGTCGGAGCAGATGGACCGCATCGACGATGCGTTCGCCTGGGAGAAGCGCATGCAGGGGTGGAGCCACGCGAAACGCCTCGCGTACGCGGAAGGCGGTCTCAACGCGATCAAAGGCTGGAGCGCTCGCCACCACGGGCCTCCGACCCCCGGCCGTTGAGCGAGGGAGCACAGCGACCGAGTCGAAACGACGCACCGCCGGAGGGTCACCGCGTTTCCACTCGCTGCGCTCGGTCAACGACCGGAACCCCACCCCCGGTCGTTGAGCGACGCACCGCCGGAGGGTCACCGCGTTTCCACTCACTCCGCTCGGTCAACGACCGGGGCGGCTGCGCTCGGTCAAAGGCCGGGGCGGGCGGGCGGGGATGCTCTCACGGGAGAAGTAGACTGCCCCTCGTGCTTTCTTCCGCGCTCGTCGTCGCCTCGATTCCCAGCCCGCCGATCAGTTCGTTCCAAATCGGCCCGCTGACGATCCATTTCTACGCCCTGTGCATCCTCGCGGGCATCGTGGTCGCGGCGATCATGACGAACAGCCGCCTGACCAAGCGCGGCGCGGAGCCGTGGGTCGTCATCGACATCTGCCTGCTCGCAGTGCCGCTCGCGATCATCGGCGCGCGCATCTTCCACGTCGTCACCCATTGGGACTTCTACTTCGGTGAAGGCAAGGACATCTGGGCGATCTTCCGCATCTGGGAAGGCGGCATCGCGATCTTCGGCGCCCTCATCGGCGGCGCGTTCGGCGCGTGGCTCGGCTGCAAGTGGACCGGCATCCGCTTCTGGACCTTCGCGGACTGCCTCGCGCCGGGACTCCTCCTCGCGCAGGCGCTCGGCCGCTTCGGCAACTGGTTCAACCAGGAGCTCTACGGCCTGCCCACCGACCTCCCGTGGGGCCTCGAGATCGACTATCCGAACCCCGCGTGGCCCGTCGGCCTGCCCGAAGGGACCCTCTTCCACCCCACGTTCCTCTACGAGGTGATCTGGAACGTGATCGGCGTCATCTTCCTGCTCTGGGTCGGCAAGCGCTTCACCCTGCAGTGGGGGCGCCTGTTCGCCCTGTACCTCATCTGGTACAGCGCCGGCCGGATCGTGTGGGAGTCGATCCGCATCGATCCGAGCGAGGTCTTCTTCGGCCTCCGCACGAACGTCTGGGCGGCGATCATCGGCGTCATCGTCGGCATCGTGATCTTCGCCGTGCAGACGCGCCGTCACCCCGGCCTCGAGCCGTCGCCCTATGTGCCCGGCCGCGAGTGGGCTGGTGGGGTCGATGTACAATCGCAGAACAGCGACGAGTTCGTCGACGTCAGCGCACCCCCGACGTCCGACGCCGTCACGGACACCGCCACAAGCACAGTCGTCAGCAAGTAACACAGCAAGGGCCGACGTCGTCCCGATTCAGCACGATTTTGAGGACGGTAGGTATGGCTTCGAGCCCCCGTCGAGAACCGACCACGCGTGACATGTCGGGTTCCGCACCGGAGGTCCCGGTGGGATTCCCCGCCAAGCAGGGAATGTACAACCCGGCATTCGAGAAGGATGCCTGCGGCCTGGCGATGGTCGCGACGCTGCGCGGCGAGCCCGGGCACGACATCGTCTCCCTCGCTCTGACGGCCCTGCGGAACCTCGAGCACCGCGGCGCGATCGGGTCCGATGCGGGAACCGGCGACGGCGCCGGCATCCTCACGCAGATGCCCGACGCCTTCTTCCGTGAGGTCTCGGGTCTCGACCTTCCGCCCGTGGGCGAGTACGCCGCGGGCATGGCCTTCCTGCCGCGCGACGACGACGAGCGCGCCGCCGTCAAGGCGGGCGTCGAGAAGATCGCCGCGTCCGAGGGCCTCACGGTGCTCGGGTGGCGCACCGTCCCCACCGAGGAGGAGCACCTCGGCAAGCTCGCGCACGCCGCGCGCCCCGTCTTCGAGCAGCTCTTCGTCTCGCACCCCGCCGTCGGCGACGCGCCGGCCCTCCGCGGTATCGCGCTCGATCGTCGCGTCTACCGGCTGCGCAAGCGCGCCCGCCGCGAGCACGGCGCCTACTTCGTCTCGCTGAGCTCGCGCACCATCGGCTACAAGGGCATGGTCACGACGCTCCAGCTCGAGCCGTTCTACCCCGACCTGCAGGACGAGCGCTTCCAGTCCGAGCTCGCCGTCGTGCACTCGCGCTATTCGACCAACACGTTCCCGTCGTGGCCGCTCGCCCAGCCGCTGCGCATGCTCGCGCACAACGGCGAGATCAACACCGTCGGCGCGAACCGCAACTGGATGCGCGCCCGCCAGTCTCAGCTCGAATCGGAGCTCATCGGAGACATCAAGCCGCTGCTGCCCATCTGCACGAAGGGCGCGAGCGACTCGGCATCCTTCGACGAAGTGCTGGAGCTGCTCACCCTCACCGGGCGCAGCCTGCCGCACGCCGTCATGATGATGGTGCCCGAGGCCTACGAGAAGCAGGCCGACATCGATCCGGACCTCCGCGCCTTCTACGAGTACCACTCGATGCAGATGGAACCGTGGGACGGTCCGGCCGCCCTCATCTTCACCGACGGCACCCTGGTCGGCGCGACCCTCGACCGCAACGGTCTGCGCCCGGGCCGCTGGACTGAGACGACGGACGGCCTCGTCGTGATCGGCTCCGAGACGGGCGTCCTCGACTTCGAGCCCGAGCGCATCAAGCGGCGCGGGCGCCTGCGCCCCGGCCGGATGTTCGTCGTCGACACGGCGCAGCAGCGCATCATCGAGGACGACGAGGTCAAGCGCGAGCTCGCGACCCTGCACCCGTGGCAGGAGTGGCTGGATGCCGGGCGCGTGCGCCTCAAGGACCTGCCCGAGCGCGAGCACATCGTCCACCCGATCGCCTCGATCACGCGTCGTCAGCGCACCTTCGGCTACACCGAGGAGGAGGTCCGCATCCTCCTCACCCCGATGGGCCAGAACGGCGCCGAGCCGCTCGGGGCGATGGGGTCGGATGCCCCGATCGCCGTCCTCTCGGAGCGTCCGCGCCTGCTGTTCGATTATTTCGTGCAGCAGTTCGCGCAGGTGACGAATCCGCCGCTCGACTCGATCCGCGAAGAGGTGGTCACCTCTCTCTCGCTCGGCCTCGGCCCCGAGCGGAACCTCCTGGACTGGGGCCCCGACCACACCCGCACGATCACGCTCGATTTCCCCGTGATCGACAACGACGAGCTCGCCAAGCTCCAGAACATCGACAAGGCGCTCCCCGGGCGCCGGTCGGTCACGATCCGGGGCCTGTACCGCCTCGATCACGAGGAGAACGCCCTCGAGCAGCGGCTCGAGGAGATGTACGACGAGGTCGACGAGGCGATCGCGCAGGGCGCGGAGTTCGTCATCCTGAGCGACCGCGACTCGAACAAGGACCTCGTCCCGATCCCCTCGCTCCTCATGCTCTCGGCGGTGCACCACCACCTCATCCGCAAGCAGAACCGCATGAAGGTCGGTCTCGTGGTCGAGGCGGGCGACGTGCGTGAGGTCCACCACGTCGCGACCCTCATCGGCTACGGAGCCTCGGCGGTCAACCCCTACCTTGCGATGGAGACCGTCGAGTACCTCGTGCGCGCGGGCTTCATCACCGGCATCACGCCCGAGAAGGCTGTCAAGAACCTCATCTACGCCCTCGGCAAGGGCGTGCTCAAGATCATGTCCAAGATGGGCATCTCCACCGTGTCGTCGTACGCGGGGTCGCAGGTGTTCGAGGCTGTCGGTCTCTCGGAGGAGTTCGTCAAGCGCTACTTCACCGGCACCGAGACGAAGCTCGGCGGCATCGGCATCCGCGAGATCGCGATCGAGAACCAGGCGCGTCACGACTACGCCTACCCCGAGGACGAGGCCGCGCGCGCCCACGAGCGCCTGTGGACCGGCGGCGAGTACCAGTGGCGCCGCGACGGCGCCCCGCACCTGTTCAACCCCGACACCGTCTTCCGCCTGCAGCACGCGACGCGTACGCGGCGGTACGACATCTTCCGCGAGTACACGAAGCTCGTCGACGACCAGGCGAGTGAGCTGAAGACGCTCCGGGGCATGTTCCGCCTCAAGACGGGTGAGCGTCCGCCGGTGCCGATCGACGAGGTGGAGCCGGTGGCATCCATCGTCAAGCGCTTCTCCACCGGGGCGATGAGCTACGGCTCGATCTCCAAGGAGGCGCACGAGACGCTCGCGATCGCGATGAACTCGATCGGCGCGAAGTCGAACACCGGCGAGGGCGGCGAAGACGTCGAGCGCCTGCTCGACCCGACGCGCCGCAGCGCCATCAAGCAGGTCGCCTCGGGCCGCTTCGGCGTGACGAGCATGTACCTGACCCACGCCGACGACATCCAGATCAAGCTCGCCCAGGGCGCGAAGCCCGGCGAGGGCGGGCAGCTCCCGCCCGGCAAGGTCTACCCGTGGATCGCCCGCACCCGCGGCGGCACCCCCGGCGTCGGGCTCATCTCGCCGCCGCCGCATCACGACATCTACTCGATCGAGGACCTCAAGCAGCTGATCTTCGACCTGAAGCGGGCGAACCCCGCCGCCCGGGTGCACGTCAAGCTCGTGAGCCAGTCGGGCATCGGCGCGGTCGCCGCCGGCACCGCGAAGGCCCTGGCCGACGTCATCCTGGTGTCGGGGCATGACGGCGGCACCGGTGCGAGCCCGCTCAACTCCCTCAAGCACGCCGGCACGCCGTGGGAGCTCGGCCTCGCCGAGACCCAGCAGACACTCATGCTCAACGACATGCGCGACCGCGTCGTGGTGCAAGCCGACGGGCAGCTGAAGACGGGTCGCGACGTCATCGTCGCGGCGCTCCTCGGCGCCGAGGAGTTCGGCTTCGCGACGACGGCGCTCGTCGTGGAGGGCTGCGTCATGATGCGTGTCTGCCACCTCGACACCTGCCCCGTGGGCGTGGCGACGCAGAACCCCGTGCTGCGCAGCCGCTTCACCGGCAAGCCCGAGTTCGTCGTGAACTTCATGGAGTTCCTCGCCGAGGAGGTACGCGAGTACCTGGCCGAGCTCGGGTTCCGCTCGCTCGACGAGGCGATCGGGCGCAGCGACCTGCTCGACGTCAACGGTGCGATCGAGCACTGGAAGGCCGACGGACTCGACCTGCGTCCGATCCTCGAGGGGCCCGCGTTCGCTCCCGACGCTCCGCGTCGGCACCGCCGCGACCAGGACCACGAGCTCGACAAGCACTTCGACGTGCCGATCATCGAGCAGGCGCAGGACGTCATCGCGCACGGCGGTCACCTCTCCGTCGACCTCCCGATCCGCAACACCGAGCGCGCGGTCGGCACCATGCTCGGCAACCGCGTCACGCTCGCCCACGGCGAGCACGGCCTCCCCGCCGGCACGATCGAGGTGAACCTCACGGGGTCCGCCGGCCAGTCGTTCGGCGCGTTCCTTCCCGCGGGCATCACGCTGCGCCTCGAGGGCGACTCGAACGACTACGTCGGCAAGGGCCTGTCGGGCGGGCAGATCGTGGTGCGTCCGCCGCGGGATGCCGCATTCGACGCGTCTCGGAACGTCATCGCCGGCAACGTCATCGGCTACGGCGCGACGCAGGGCAGCATGTTCCTCCGCGGCGTCGTGGGGGAGCGGTTCCTCGTGCGGAACTCCGGCGCGACCGCCGTCGTCGAAGGCGTCGGCGATCACGCGCTCGAGTACATGACGGGCGGCCTCGCGGTGATCCTCGGCACGACCGGGCGGAACCTCGGAGCCGGCATGTCCGGCGGCGCGGCCTACGTCTACAAGCTCGATCGCGCGCTCGTCAACCGCGAGGCGCTCGCGAGCGGAGAGCTCGAGCTGCTCGACCTCGGCTCGGGCGACGTCGAGATCCTCCGCGACCTGCTCGAGCAGCACGTCGCCGAGACCGGATCGACCCTCGCCGCCGCTCTTCTGGACGACTTCGAGGCCGAGGCCGAGAACTTCGTCCGCGTCCTGCCGCGCGACTACGCCGCGGTGCTGCAGACCCGTCAAGACGCGGCCGCCGAGGGGCTCGACCCCGACGGCGACGTCGTCTGGACCCGCATCCTGGAGGTGACCGGTGGCTGACCCGAAGGGCTTCCTCAAGACCACCGAGCGCGAGCTCCCGGCGCGCCGGCCGGTTCCCGTGCGCATCATGGACTGGAAAGAGGTCTACGAGCCGGGAGACTCGGCGGTGCTGCGCCGGCAGGCGGGCCGCTGCATGGACTGCGGCATCCCGTTCTGCCACAAGGGATGCCCGCTCGGGAACCTCATCCCGGAGTGGAACGACCTCATGTGGCGCGGCGAGGGTCGCGCCGCGATCGAGCGTCTGCACGCGACGAACAACTTCCCCGAGTTCACCGGCCGCCTGTGCCCCGCGCCGTGCGAGAGCTCGTGCGTGCTCGGCATCAACCAGCCTGCCGTGACGATCAAGCAGATCGAGGTCGCGACGATCGACGACGCGTTCGCGAAGGGCTGGGTCGAGCCGGAGCCGCCCGCGCGCCTCACCGGCAAGACCGTCGCCGTCGTCGGTTCGGGCCCCGCGGGCCTCGCCGCCGCGCAGCAGCTGACCCGCGCGGGCCACACCGTCGCGGTGTTCGAACGCGACGACCGCATCGGCGGTCTGCTGCGCTACGGCATCCCCGACTTCAAGATGGAGAAGCGCCACCTCGAGGCGCGCCTGCGCCAGATGCAGGACGAAGGCACCCGCTTCCGCGCGGGCGTCGAGATCGGCGTCGACATCACGTGGGACGAGCTGCGCGCGCGGTACGACGCCGTCGTCGTCGCGACCGGCGCCACCGCGCCGCGCGACATTCCGATCCCGGGCCGCGACCTCGACGGCGTGCACTTCGCGATGGAGTACCTCGTCGAGTCGAACAAGGCCGTCGCAGGCGACCAGGTGCCGAACCAGATCCACGCCGAGGGCAAGCACGTGATCGTCATCGGCGGCGGCGACACCGGCGCCGACTGCATCGGCACGGCCCACCGCCAGGGCGCGTTGAGTGTCACGAACCTCGCCATCGGCAAGCAGCCGCCGTCCTCCCGCCCCGACCACCAGCCCTGGCCGACGATGCCGACGCTGTTCGAAGTGGCCTCGGCGCACGAGGAGGGCGGGGAGCGGACGTACCTGGCATCCACCGTCGAATTCCTCGGGAACGACGCGGGCGAAGTGCGGGCGCTGCGCCTGGCCGAGACCGAATACCTCCCCGACGGACGCCGCGTCCCCAAGAGCGGCACCGAGCGTGAGATCCCCGCCGACCTCGTCCTCATCGCGATGGGTTTCACCGGCCCGGAGCGCAGCACGCTCGAGGCGCAACTCGCTACCGTGTTCACCGGACGCGGCAACGTCGAGCGCGGTGAGGACTACCAGTCCACCGCTCCCGGCGTGTTCGTCGCTGGCGATGCCGGGCGCGGCCAGTCGCTGATCGTCTGGGCGATCGCGGAGGGTCGGGCGGCGGCGGCGGCCGTCGACGAGTACCTCATGGGACGCACCGCACTGCCGTCGCCGGTACGTCCGACAGACCTCGCCATCGGCTTGCAGCCCGCGTATTCTGGATCCACCCCACAACCGCACACAGACCGGAGATACAGCCAGTGAGACGCGCGAAGATCGTCGCCACCCTGGGCCCCGCCACCGAATCGTACGAGATGATCCGCGCGATCATCGACGCCGGTGTCGACGTCACCCGAATGAACCTGAGCCACGGCTCCTACGCCGAGCACGAGGTCCGCTTCGCCAATGTCCGCAAGGCGGCCGACGACTCCGGCCGCGCGGTCGCGATCCTCGTCGACCTGCAGGGGCCGAAGATCCGACTCGGCAAGTTCGTCGACGGCCCGCACGAGCTCGCCGAGGGCGACACGTTCAAGATCACCACCGAGGACATCCCCGGTACGAAGGAGATCGTCTCGACGACGTTCAAGGGCCTGCCCGACGACGTCAAGCCGGGCGACGACCTGCTCATCGACGACGGCAAGGTCCGCGTCCAGGTCGAGAGCGTCGACGGCCCCGTCGTCACCACGAAGGTCATCGTCCCCGGAGAGGTGTCCAACAACAAGGGCATCAACCTCCCGGGCGTCGCGGTGAGCGTCCCCGCCCTCTCCGAGAAGGACGAGGCCGACCTCCGCTGGGGCCTGAGCGCCGGCGCCGACATCATCGCGCTGTCGTTCGTGCGCGACGCCAGCGACATCACCCGCGTGCACGAGATCATGGCGGAGGAGGGCCGGAAGGTCCCTGTCATCGCCAAGATCGAGAAGCCGCAGGCCGTCGACAACCTCGAGGAGATCATCGACGCGTTCGACGGCATCATGGTCGCCCGCGGCGACCTCGCCGTCGAGCTGCCCCTCGAAGCCGTCCCGATCGTGCAGAAGCGCGCGGTGGAGCTCTGCCGTCGCATGGCGAAGCCCGTCATCGTCGCGACGCAGATGCTCGAGTCGATGACGCACGCGCCCGTCCCCACCCGCGCCGAGGCATCCGACGTCGCCAACGCCGTGCTCGACGGAGCCGACGCGGTCATGCTCTCGGGCGAGACGAGCGTGGGGGAGTACCCCGTCGTCACGGTGCAGACCATGGCGCGCATCGTCGAGTCGACCGAGGAGCACGGCCTGGAGCGGATCCGTCCGTTCTCGGCGAAGCCGCGCACGCAGGGCGGCATCCTCACGCTCGCCGCGAACGAGGTCGCGGAGTTCATCGAGGCGAAGTACATCTGCATCTTCACCGAGTCCGGCGACACCGCGCGTCGCATGTCGCGCCTGCGCCCGGGCATCCCGATGATGGCCTTCGCCGTCGACCCCGCGATCCGTCGCCGCATGGCGCTCACGTGGGGAGTGCAGTCGACGCTCGTCGAGCACGTCGCGCACACCGACCTCATGTTCATCCAGGTCGACGAGTTCTTCCTCGGCAAGGGACTCGCGAAGGAAGGGGACAAGGTCGTCGTGATCTCCGGTTCCCCTCCCGGCATCATCGGCTCGACCAACGACATCCGCATCCACAATATCGGCGACGCCGTCAACGGCAATGCCCCGATCTACCGCGAGTAAACGGTGACGGCGCCCGCGAACGTGGCGGCACCCGCACCCATCGCGACCTGGGTGCGGGTGCTGGCGATCGCGAACGCGGTCTTCCTGCTCCTCGCGATCGTCGGCCCCGTGCTCGCCGCTACGGAGAACTCAGCGGGATTTCTCATCTCGCTGACCTTCCCGCAGGTGGTGATGTGGGCGTTTCCTCCGGCGGTTCCCATTGGAGTGGTGTGCGTCCTCGTCGTCCTGGGTATCGGGGCGACCGGGCTGAGCGGCACCGGTGACGGCGCGCACCGACGACGGCGGGTCTTCACGCGCGTCACCGTGGCCGCCTTCGTGATGTTCGTCGTCACGGCCGTGTCGGTCGGTGCTCTCCTCATGGCGCTGCAGGGTTCTCTCGCATCGACCTGAGAGCGTGTCGTGCCGGTGGTGGGAGTCGAACCCACACGTCCGAAGACAACCGAGTTTGAGTCGGTCGCGTCTGCCATTCCGCCACACCGGCGCACGTGCAATCGACGATACCGCAGGCGCGGGCCCGTCCTGGCTCTAGGATGGACAGGTGACTGAGCAGGAACTGAGCACCCCCACCGGCCCCACGGCGTCCACCGCCCCGCGACGCGTCGTCGTCGCCGAGGACGAGTCGCTGATCCGCCTCGACATCGTGGAGATCCTCCGCGACAACGGCTTCGACGTCGTCGGTGAGGCGGGAGACGGTGAGACCGCCGTGCAGCTCGCGACCGAGCTCCGCCCCGACCTCGTCATCATGGACGTGAAGATGCCCGTCCTCGACGGCATCTCCGCGGCCGAGAAGCTCAGCAAGAATCACGTCGCTCCCGTCGTGCTGCTGACCGCGTTCAGCCAGAAGGAGCTCGTCGAGCGCGCGAGCGAGGCCGGTGCGCTCGCGTACGTCGTGAAGCCGTTCACGCCGAACGACCTGCTGCCGGCGATCGAGATCGCGCTGGCGCGTTACGAGCAGATCATCACGCTCGAGGCCGAGGTCGCCGACATGGTCGAGCGCTTCGAGACCCGCAAGCTCGTCGACCGCGCGAAGGGCCTGCTCAACGAGAAGATGGGGCTGTCTGAGCCCGAGGCGTTCCGCTGGATCCAGAAGGCGTCGATGGACCGCCGCCTCACGATGCAGGACGTCGCGAAGGCGATCATCGAGCAGCTCTCGCCCAAGAAGGCCTGACTCCCTCTTCGCTGGGTCGCGCGCGCGCCTGACGTTCCCGCGCCTGACGCTCCAGCGCCTGACGCTCGCGCGCTTGGCGGTCGCACGTCTAGGTACCGCGCGCCTGCTCCCGTGCGCCTGAATCCCGCGAGACCCGGTGTTCTCGACGAGACCCGGGGTTCGGCGGCCGGGTCTCGTCGAGAACACGCGGTCTCGGGGGCGGCGGCACCGGAGGGTGCCGGCGCGGGCCGGTGCGGTGGAGGGGACGAGCGTCGGGCGGGGGTCAGCGATCCTTGATCATGTTGGTGATGCGGATCGTCGAGCAGCGCCGCCCCTGATCGTCGCTCACGACGATCTCGTGCACGGTTAGTGAACGCCCGAAATGCACGGGCGTGCACACGCCCGTCACGACGCCGGACGTCGCCGAACGCGTGTGCGTCGCGTTGATGTCGACGCCGACCGCGAGGCGGTCGGGGCCCGCGTAGAGGTTCGCCGCCATGGAGCCGAGCGACTCACCGAGGACGACGTATGCCCCGCCGTGCATGAGACCGACGGGCTGCGTGTTCCCCTCCACCGGCATGGTGGCGACGGAGCGCTCGACCGAGAACTCGGTGAACTCCATCCCCATCTTCTCGGCGAGAGCGCCCATGCCGCGCTCGAGCGCCCATTCCAGGCCGTCGGGACCAGGGGCCGAGGCACCGGGGGTCGCAGAATCAGACGTCATCGTTCACCTTCGAGGTCGACCGGCAGGAGTGTCCGACCCGCTGACTACGCTGGAGGGGTGACGGACCCCGCAAAGCCTACCCTTCTCGTCGTCGACGGCCATTCGCTCGCCTACCGTGCGTTCTACGCCCTGCCGGTCGACAACTTCTCGACGAAGGACGGGCAGCACACGAACGGCATCTACGGGTTCCTGTCGATGTTCGTGAACCTCGTGAAGGCCGAGCAGCCCACGCATCTCGCGGTCGCGTTCGACACCTCGCGCCACTCGTTCCGCACCGATCAGTACCCCGAGTACAAGGCGAACCGGTCCGAGTCGCCGGCCGAGTTCAAAGGACAGATCCCCCTCCTGCAGGAGGCGCTGGCCGCGATGAACGTGCCGGTCCTGACGAAGGAGGGCGTGGAGGCCGACGACATCCTCGCGACACTCGCGACGCAAGGCGCCGCCGAAGGGTTCGACGTTCTCGTCTGCTCGGGCGATCGCGACACGATCCAGCTCGTCACCGACGATGTGACCCTGCTGTACCCGAGTGTGCAGGGCGTGTCGCAGCTCAAGCGCTACACTCCGGATGCCGTCGTGGAGAAGTACGGGCTGCCCCCCGCGAACTACCCCGACATCGCCGCGCTCGTCGGGGAGACGAGCGACAACCTGCCCGGTGTGCCGAAGGTGGGGGAGAAGACCGCCGTCAAGTGGCTCACCCAGTGGGGGACGCTGGATGCCCTGCTCGAGAACGCCGACAAGATCACGGGTGTCGTCGGCGGTAACCTGCGCGAGCACCTCGACGACGTGCGCCGCAACCGCTCCCTCAATGCGCTCGTCCGCGACGTCGAACTCGATGCGGCACCGACCGACCTCGCCGTGCAGCCGATCGACGCGCAGGCCGTCCGCGACATCTTCGCGCGCCTCGAGTTCCGCACCCTCCTGCCGCGCGTCTTCGAGGCGATGGGCGACGGCGACGATCCCGGCCACGCCGAGCCCTCCGTCACGGCGCCCGTCGCCGCAGAGCTCGACGCCGACGCCCTGGCCGCGTGGATCGCGGAGAGAACCGCGACCGGTGACGAGGAGCTCGCCCTCACGCTGACCGTCGAGGGTGGGTCGCCCGCGCGCGTCGGCGTGGCTACCGCGGATGCCGCCGTCGAGGCGACCTGGTCGGAAGCAGTGGCCGAGGCCCTGCGCCCGTGGCTCGAGAGCGACGCCCCGAAGGTGCTGACCGACGCGAAGCCGCAGGTGAAGGCGCTGCGCCGCGCCGGCATCCGCCTCAGCGGTCTCTCCTTCGACCCGATCCTCGCCGGATGGCTCCTGCGCCCGAGCTTCCCCGACAAGACGCTCGGCAACCTCGTCGAGCGGTACCTCGACGAGAAGCTCCCGGAGGCCGACCCCACCCAGCTCGTTCCCGAGACCGAGGGAGCCACTCCCGGGCAGCTCAGCTGGTACGCGCTGCGGGTGACCGACGAGATCCGTGAGGAGATGCCGGGGTCCGTGGCATCCGTCCTGTCCGACATCGAGCTGCCGACGCTCGACACGCTCGCCGACATGGAACTCGCCGGCGTCGCGATCTCGCACGACAAGCTCGCCGCGTTCTCCGCGGAGCTCGGCGCCCGCGCCGACGACGTCGCCCAGCGCGCGTACGCCGAGATCGGCCGCGAGGTGAACCTCGGGTCGCCCAAGCAGCTGCAGGAGGTGCTCTTCGAGCAGCTCGAGCTGCCAAAGACGCGGAAGACGAAGACGGGGTACTCGACGGATGCCGCGGTCCTCGCCGACCTGCAGGAGTCGAATCCCCATCCCTTCCTCGACCTGCTGCTGCAGCACCGCGAAGCGACGAAGCTCCGCCAGATCATCGAGAGCCTCGACGCATCGATCGGCGCCGAGGGGCGCACGCACACCACCTACCTCCAGACCGGCAGCCAGACCGGGCGTCTGTCGAGCACCGACCCGAACCTGCAGAACATCCCGATCCGTAACGAGGAGTCGCACCGCATCCGCGCGGCGTTCGAGGTCGGCGAAGGGTACGAGACGCTGCTGACCGCCGACTACTCGCAGATCGAGATGCGGATCATGGCGCACCTCTCCGGCGACGAGGGGCTGATCGAGGCGTTCAACACGGGCGAGGACCTGCACCGGTTCGTCGGCGCACGCGTGTTCGGCGTCGAACCCGCCGACGTGACACCGGCGATGCGCACGAAGGTCAAGGCGATGTCGTACGGCCTCGTCTACGGGCTCAGCGCCTTCGGGCTCTCCAAGCAGCTGCGCATCGACCAGTCCGAGGCGAAGCAGCTCATGACCGAGTACTTCGCCCGCTTCGGAGCCGTGCGTGACTACCTTCGCGAGTCCGTCGCGCAGGCCCGCGTCGACGGCTACACCGAGACGATCTTCGGCCGCCGTCGCCCGTTCCCCGATCTCACGAGCCCGAACCGGGTCCTCCGTGAGAACGCGGAACGCGCCGCGCTCAACGCCCCGATCCAGGGGAGCGCTGCCGACATCATGAAGATCGCGCTCTTCCACATCCACGACCAGCTCGTCCGCGATGAACTGCGCTCGCGGGTGCTCCTTCAGATCCACGACGAACTCGTCGTCGAGGTCGCCCCGGGGGAGTGGGATGCCGTGGAGCAGATCGTCCGGGAACGGATGGGCGACGCGGCCGACCTCACGGTACCGCTCGATGTGCAGATCGGTCGCGGAGCGAACTGGGACGTCGCCGGGCACTGAGCGCGCGCCCACGGACGCTGCACCGCCGGCGCGCACGGGACTCGATGTCGTCGCCGGTGAGACCGAGCCCGAGGGGATTAGGCTCGAGGGATGACTGACGCACTACGCACCACGACCCCGATCGATCAGATCGCGGACGCGTGGGTCGACCGGATCGCCGAACTCTCCCCGACGGCGGCCACCTACATCGGACGCTTCGAGCACAACGCCCGCCTCGACGACCTCTCACCCGCCGGTCACGCCGAGCGCTACGAGGCCGCGAAGGCGACGCTCGCCGCCCTCGACACGGCGGAGCCCGTCGACGACGTCGACATCGTCACGCAGGCCGACCTCTCCGGCGACCTGCGCCTGTTCATCGAGCTCTACGAGGCGGGGGCGCACCTGCGCGACCTCAACGTCATCGCCTCGCCCGCGCAGGAGCTGCGGAGCGTCTTCGACCTCATGCCGACCGACACGGTGGAGGACTGGACCGTCATCTCCGACCGCCTGGGAGCGATCCCCGCCGCGCTGAACGGCTACGTGCAGACGCTTCGTCTGGGCATCGAACGCGGCGTCGTGCCCGCCCGCCGCCAGGTCCGCGAGGTCATCACCCAGATCGCCCGCTACACCGCCGACTCGGGTTTCTTCGCCTCCTTCGCCCACGACGCCGGCCCTGCCGAGGGCCATCTTCCGGCATCCCTCGCCCGCGCCGTCTCCGAGCATGCCGGCGCCGCCCGCGTCGCGTACGACGAGCTCGCCGCGTTCCTCCGCGACGAACTCGACCCCGCGGCATCCGAGCAGGATGCCGTCGGACGCGAGCTCTACGCGCTGCACTCGCGCCGCTTCCTCGGCGCCGAGATCGACCTCGACGAGTCCTACGAATGGGGTCTCGAGGAGCTCGCCCGCATGGTCGCCGAGCAGGAGGCGATCGCGAACGAGATCCTTCCCGGCGCGAGCGTCGAAGAGGCCGTCGCGTTCCTCGAGCAGGACGAGAACCGTAAGCTCCACGGCACCGAGGCGCTCCAGAGCTGGATGCAGGAGACGAGCGACCGCGCCGTCGCAGAACTCGGCAAGACCCACTTCGACATCCCGGAGCCCATCCGCAAGCTCGAGTGCATGATCGCGCCGACCAACGAGGGCGGCATCTACTACACCGGTCCGACGGATGACTTCTCACGGCCCGGACGCATGTGGTGGTCGGTGCCCGAGGGCGTGGACTCGTTCGACACCTGGCGCGAGCTCACCACCGTGTACCACGAGGGTGTCCCGGGCCACCACCTGCAGATCGCGCAGGCGGTCTACAACCGCGCGGAGCTCAACTCATGGCGGCGCCTGCTCGCAGGTTCCAGCGGCCACGCGGAGGGGTGGGCGCTGTACGCCGAGCGCCTCATGGAGCAGCTCGGCTACCTCGACGACCCCGCGGACCGTCTCGGCATGCTCGACGGCCAGCGAATGCGCGCGGCGCGCGTCGTCCTCGACATCGGCGTGCACCTCGGCAAAGAGCGTCCCGACGGTCAGGGCGTGTGGGATGCCGACTACGCGCTGGAGTTCATGCGCCGGAACGTCAACATGTCCGACGAGTTCATCCAATTCGAGGTGAACCGCTACCTCGGCTGGCCGGGACAGGCCCCGTCGTACAAGGTCGGTCAGCGCATCTGGGAGCAGATCCGCGACGACGCCGCCCTGCGCGAAGGCGATGACTTCGACATCAAGGCGTTCCACATGAAGGCGCTGCGCCTGGGCGGCGTCGGTCTCGACACCCTCCGGATGGCGCTCGACCGCTGAGGTCGGCGCCGTCCGATCGCTGAAGGAGACCGGCGTGCGGCTTCCGGGAATGCCGGGCACCGCGCGCCGGTTCCTATTCACATGCATGAAGTGAAACTGGGCCTGGACACCTTCGGCGACGTCACGGTCGGTGACGACGGCACGCGCCTGAGCGACGCGCAGACGTTGCGGAACGTCGTCGACGAGGCGGTGCGCGCCGACGAGGTGGGCCTCGCGTTCTTCGGAGTGGGGGAGCATCACCGGCACGAGTTCGCCGTCTCGAGCCCCGAGCTCGTCCTCGCCGCCGCCGCCGGCCGCACGGAGAAGATCCATCTCGGCACGGCCGTGACGGTGCTCTCCAGCGACGACCCGGTGCGCGTCTACGAGCGGTTCGCGACGCTCGACGGCCTCTCGAACGGGCGCGCCGAGGTCATCCTCGGCCGCGGGTCCTTCATCGAGTCGTTCCCGCTGTTCGGGTACGACCTCGGCGACTACGAGGTGCTCTTCGAGGAGAAGCTCGACCTTTTCTCGCAGCTCCTCGCCGAGAAGCCGGTCACCTGGGAGGGAACGACCCGCGCGTCGCTTACCGACGCCGACGTCTACCCCAAGACCGAGAACGGCATCACCGCCTGGGTGGGCGTCGGGGGCTCGCCGGAGTCGGTCGTCCGCACCGCCCGCTACGGATACGGCCTCATGCTCGCGATCATCGGCGGGTCCGCCGAGCGGTTCCGCCCCTACGTCGACCTCTACCACCGCTCGCTCGACTCGTTCGGACGCGACCCTCTGCCCGTCGGCGTGCACTCGCCGGGGCACATCGCCGACACCGACGAGCAGGCCTGGGAGGAGCTCTACCCGGCGCTCGAGGCGAACCGCAACGCCATCGGCGCCGAGCGCGGCTGGCCGCCGTACAGCCGCCTGCAGTTCCAGCACGACATCGGTCCGGAGGGCGCCGTCTACGCCGGAGCGCCCGAGACGGTGGCGCGGAAGATCGCCGCGACCGTGAAGACGCTCGGGGCCGACCGGTTCGATCTGAAGTACGCGAACGGCACGCTGCCGCACGCCAAGATGCTGCACTCGATCGAGCTGTACGGCACGAAGGTCGCCCCCATCGTGCACGACATCCTCGCAGCCGGCTGAGCGCCGCAGGGCAGGCATCCCACTAGCATGCAGGCATGACCGATGCCCCCGCCCGCACCGACACCTCGGTCGCGGCCCGCCTCGACGCCCTGCCGTTCACCCGCGCCCATCTGAAGGTCCTCACCGGGTCGGGAATCGGGTGGGCCCTCGACGCGATGGACGTCGGTCTGGTGTCCTTCATCCTCGCCGCGCTGACGGCCGAGTGGGCGCTGAAGCCCGAGCAGGCGTCGTGGATCGCCTCGGCCGGGTTCGTCGGCATGGCGGTCGGCGCGAGCCTCGGCGGCCTTCTCGCCGACCGGTTCGGGCGGCGCTCGGTCTTCGCGGTCACGCTGCTCATCTACGGCCTCGCGACGGGAGCGAGCGCCCTCGTCGGGGGACTCGTCGCGCTCATCGTGCTGCGCCTGCTCGTCGGGCTCGGCCTCGGCGCAGAGCTCCCGGTCGCGAGCACCTACGTCAGCGAGTTCGCCCCCGCACGCATGCGCGGACGGCTCATCGTCATCCTCGAGGCGTTCTGGGCCGTCGGGTGGACCGCGGCGGCCCTCATCGGCTTCCTCGTCATCCCGAGCGTCGCCGACGGCTGGCGCTGGGCCTTCGCGATCGGCGCCGTCCCAGCGCTCTACGCACTGATCGTGCGGTGGGGACTCCCGGAATCGGCGCGCTGGCTGGAGAATCGCGGTCGCCACGGCGAAGCGGATGCCGTCGTCACGCGTTTCGAGCAGTCGCCGTCGCTCGACGGGTCGCGTCGGCGGCGCGTGGGCGGGGCGCCGACACCTGCGGCGTCGCCTGCGCCCGCGGCATCCGGCACCGCGTCGGCACTCGCCGCAGCCACCGCGCCCTCCGCTGCCACCTCGCGCTCCGCGGCCGCCCCCGCATCCTCCACCACCCCGGCGCAGCCGACGGCGTGGCAGCGGATGAGGGAGCTCTGGTCGGTCGAGTTCCGCGTCCGCACCGCGAGCCTGTGGCTCGTGTGGTTCTGCGTCAACTTCGCCTACTACGGCGCGTTCATCTGGATTCCCTCTCTCCTGTTCGCGCAGGGGTACGACCTCGTGAAGTCGTTCGGGTTCACGCTCATCATCACGCTCGCCCAGCTCCCGGGCTACGCCGTCGCCGCATGGCTCATCGAAGTGTGGGGGAGGCGCCTGACCCTGTCGGTCTTCCTCGTCGGCTCGGCCGTCTCGGCGCTCTGGTTCGGAACCGCCGGCACCGAGGGCGCGATCATCACGGCGGGGATGGCGCTGTCGTTCTTCAACCTCGGCGCGTGGGGCGCGCTCTACGCCGTCACCCCGGAGAACTACCCGACGTCCGTCCGCGCGACCGGGTCGGGCTGGGCCGCCGCGGTCGGGCGGATCGCGTCGATCATCGCCCCGCTCAGCGTGCCGTACCTGCTGAACCTCGGCGGCGTGCCGCTGCTGTTCACGGTGTTCGCCGCGTTCTTCGTGGTCGCCGCAGCCGCCACGTGGGGCCTCGCCGACCGAAAGGGCGCGGCGCTCGACGACCGCTGACCGCCCGCCGCCGACTCTCCGTCCGCTCTCGGTCCGGCCCGGGTGCCCACGGGTCGTAGGCTCGAGGGGTGGCATCCGTGCGTTTCGTCGCCATCGGCGACTCATTCACCGAAGGCGTCGGCGACGAACTCCCCGACGGCACCGTCCGCGGCTGGGCCGATCTCGTCGCGCAGGGGTGGGCCGACTCGCGCGGCGAGCCGATCGAATACGCGAACCTCGCGATCCGCGGCAAGCTGATCTGGCCGATCGTCGCCGAGCAGCTCGAGCCGGCAATCGCGCTGAAGCCGACGCACCTGAGCTTCAACGGCGGCGGCAACGACATGCTCCGCCCCCGCACGTCGATCTCGCACATCGCCGACGCGTTCAGCCAGGTGCTGCGCCGCTGCGACGAGGAGGGCGTGCAACTCGTGCTCCTCTCCGGCGCGAACCCCTCCGCGCAGCTGCCCCTCAGCCGCGTCATCCAGCGCCGCGGCGACCTGATGTCGGAGGCGGTCGTCGCACGCATCGCCGACCGCCCCGATGTCATCCGGGCCCTCAACTGGCCGGATGCCGCGCTCACCGACCCCTCGTTCTGGTCCGAGGACCGGCTGCACATGAACGCGCGCGGCCATCACCGCGTCGCAGCACGCGTCCTCGACGCCCTGGGCGAGACGGTGCCGAACGGCTGGTGGTCGCTGCCCGAGCTTCCCGAGTCGGTGCGCCTCGCCCGCGGAGAATATTTCCGCGAGCACCTCGGCCCCTGGGTGAAGCGCCGCCTGACCCGTACGTCGTCCGGCGACGGTCGCGAGCCGAAGTTCGGCGGCACCTGGGTCGACGTCACCCCCGCCTGAGGGCCCCGCGGCGGCGCTCTCGCGGCGGGTCCATCCCGAGGAGCACCCGCGTCTTGCGGCGCTCGACGACGATGAAGATCCACCCGAGCACCCAGAGCGGGATCTGGGTGAGGAAAGCGAGGCGGAAGGCATCCAGCCGGTAGGTCTCCGGCGTGCCGGCACCCTGCAGGTCGAGCGTGAGTCCGATCGCGAAGATCGCGACGAGGGCGGCGAGGAATCCGCCGACGTTCGTGATCCCGGTCGCGGTGCTGAGGCGGTGGGCGGGGTTGTGCGTGCGGGCGTGATCGAACGCGATCATCGATGCCGGGCCGCCCATCGCAAGTCCCAGGGCGAGCACGTACAGCAGCCAGAGCGGAGCCGGCCCGTTCCAGGCGATCACGGCGATCCAGGCGGTCATCTGCGCGGCGATCGCCGGGAGGACGAGAGCCCGCGACCGGCGATGCGGGATGCGGCGCGACAGGTCGCCCATCACCGGGCCGATGAGCATGCCGGCGATGACGCACGTCGACAGCACCGCCGCGGCCTGCCCGCGCGAGAGCCCCTCGCCGGCGGTGAGGAACGGCATGCCCCACAGCAGCACGAACGCCGAGCCGGCGAACGGGGTCGCGAAGTGCGACCAGAAGGCGAGCCGCGTGCCGGGGTGGGCCCAGGCGGCGCGGATGCCGACGCCCTTATCCATCGAGGACCGCACGATCTGCACCGCCCCGGTGTCGGTGTCGACGCTGACGTCGGCGGCGACCGTCGGCGGGTGGTTCCGGACGAGGGCGAACACGAGCACCGCGAACAGGATGCAGAGCGCGGCGATGCCGCCGAACACGATCTCCCAGCTCGTCGCATGCAGCACCGCCGCGAGGGGCGCGAGCGCGAGGAGTTGCCCCGACTGGCCGACGAGGCCGGTGAGCTGGCTCATGAGCGGTGCGCGCCGCGCCGGGAACCACGTCGCAATGAGGCGCAGCACCCCCGGGAAGATCGCGGCGTCACCCGCGCCGAGGAGGGTCCGTGCGAAGATCGCGACCCCGACGCTGGGGGAGAACGCGAGCGTCAGCTGCCCCACCGCCATGAGCACCATCCCGATCGCCATGATCGGGCGCGCGCCGTACCGGTCGAGCAGGAGCCCGACGGGGATCTGCATGCCGCCGTACACGGCGAGCTGGACGACGGCGAACATCGACAGCGTCGCCGCGTCGGCGCCGAAGCGCTCGGCCGTGTCGATACCGACGGCGGAGAGGGAGCTGCGGTTGACCACCGCCAGCATGTAGGCCGCGACGCCGACACCCCAGATGAGCCATGCCCGCCATCCCGGCCCGGTGGCGGGGCGGGTGAGAGCGGACATCACCTCCCACGTTACCCGCGATGGCGTTACAGGCCGCACGTGCGTCGCGTCAAGGGTCGCGCGCGAAGCTCCGATGTAGACCACAATGAGCGGATCAGACCCCCGACTGAAGGAACATTCCCATGAGCATCGGACTCGGCATCGCCCTCATCGCCATCGGCGCGATCCTCGTATACGCGATCAACGTCGACACCAGCCAGTTCGTTGACCTCGACATGATCGGCTACATCCTCATGGGCGCCGGCGCGGTCGTGTTCCTCCTCGGCATCGTGTTCCTGGTACGCCGCCGCTCGAGCGAGCAGGTCACGCGCACCGTCGACCCTTCCGGCGAGCGGGTCACGCACACCGAGTCGCGCGTCTCGGGCGACGGCACCGTCTGACCCCGCCTGGCCCGTGCCCGATGATGGGAGCATGACAAAGCTCCGCGTCCACGATCTCGCCGTCTCTCTGGATGGGTTCGCGACGGGGGAGGGGCAGTCTCTCGATGCTCCGTTCGGCCACGCCGGGGGCCGGCTCATGCAGTGGTTCTTCCCGACGCGCACGTTCGTCCGCACGTCCGGTCACGAGTCCGAGGCGGTGGGCGCGGGGACGCAGGGCGTCGACGACGCCTTCGCCGCGGCATCAGGGTCGCGCCGTGCTGATGCACACGAGCGATCGTGGAGTCGATCGAGACGACCCAGTCGATCTTCCCCGCGGCGTCGCCCTGCCTCTGCACCTCGGCCAGCAGCTTCTCCCAGGTGCCGTCCACGGCCCAACGGTTGAACCGCTTGTAGATCGAGTTCCACTTACCGAACCGCTCCGGCACATCCCGCCACGGAGCCCCGGTGCGGTACTTCCACGCCATACCCTCGACAGCCAACCGATGATCCGCCCACGGCCTCGACCTCCCGGACGCCGTCGGCATCAACGGCTCCATCACGGCCCACACCTCGTCAGAGATCTCCTGTCGCGTCACCGCTTAAGACTCACCCAGCCGGGAGCGAAACCTCTTGATCAACACGGCCTAGGTCCACCCGAGATGGATAAGACATCGCTCAGGCTCTCACGGCGTCGCGCTAGCTTGGGGACTTAGGCCCAGTCCTTGTGCGGCGACGTGCCGCCGATACCGGCGTTGAACGTATTCGTCGGATCGAGCTCCTTGAAGTGCTCTTCCATGGACTCCGGCAGCTTGTAGATGCGACCGTAGTTGTGCTCGGCGGGCAGCTTCGCGCCGCGCTCCTCCAGCAGGTGCTGGATGCGGTCGTGCAGCGCCTCGGGATCCACGCCCTGCTTGGCGACATAGTCCTGGTGCATCACATGGCAGAAGAAGTGCCCGTAATACGCCTTGACCTCAAGCTGGTCGTCGATCTCCTCCGGCAGCACCTCGAGCCAGTTCCAATCGTCGCGACGCAGGGCCACATCGATGGGGATGAGCCCTGCGATGTGCCGGCGCTTCAACGCGGCGTAGCGAGTGGCGGCACTGGCCGCGCCGAACCGGTTGAGCGACGCGCTCTTTTCTTCATCAGACGTGCAGATGAAGAACTCACCAGTGTGCTCGGGCTCTGCGAAGAACTCCTTGAGCAACTTCTCGCTCGCGGCCTTCTGCGACTCGCTGACGGTGAGCAGCAGGTGATGCTCGAAACGGTTGCCGTACTCCATCATGCGCTTGGGCAGCTGGTTGGGCAGCACGCTGAACATGGCTTGCGATACCGTGTCGGCGAAGGTCGGACCAATGCCGGGAATCTTGGAGAACAAGCCGTTGGCCCACGTCTTGAACGAGAACATGCGCGTCTGCAGCGCTGGACTCATGAACTTCAGGAAGACGAAGGTGTCTTTGCCGTACTTCTCGGCCAAGTCGAAGGCACTGCGGCCCATGTACTCACCAGAGATAGGCAGCGGCATGTCGGCTTCGAGGAACAACCGACGGATCTCTTCGAGCTCGTGCGTGTTGTTCGTGCCGATGTAAAACACGGTCGGGTGCACTTCGCGAGGGAAGGTGCGGGTGCGCACCGCGAACACCATCAGCTTGCCGGCCGGGCCGGATGCCTCGAACAGGTACTCGGGGTTCGCATTGTAGCGAGCAGGCGAAGGCACGATCTTGCGCAAGTGCTCGGCGTACTCGGTCTCGTTCGTGTCTTCGGGAGCTGGGGTGACATCCTCGGGAGACCACTCGCCGCGCTGTAGACGGTCGAGTGCGACCTCAGGGTCGTCTCCGAGCGAGATGCCCAGGTGATTGACCAGCTCGACCTTGCCGTCGTCGTTGACGCGGGCGAAGATCGCTTCGCGCGTGAATGCCGGACCCTTGCGAATCTGGCTGCCGCCCGAGTTGTTCGCGATGCCGCCGATGACCGAGGCGCCGATTGATGTCGACCCGATCACCGAGTGCGGCTCGCGCTGGTGCTTGGCGAGCGCGTCGGTCAGGTGTGTCAGCGGGGTGCCCGCGAGCGAGATCGCCTCGCGCGCGTCGTTGATGAGGTGCACCTCATCGATGCGGTGAGTCGAGATGATCACAATGGGGCGATCGTAGTCTTGGAAGCCGGGGCCGGATCCACCAGTCAGGCCCGTGTTCGATGCCTGCGGGATGACGATGAGGTTGTTGTCGACGGATACCTGCAGCGCCCGCCACATCTCGACCAGCGTGCCGGGGCGCACCACGGCGAAGACTGGTCCTCCGCCGAATCGATAGCCTTTGCTGAATGACATCGTGGCACGCTCAGAGGTCAGTACATGTTCGTCGCCGACGATTCTCTTGAACGCATCGATCGCTTCGTGCGAAGTCGTGGTGGTCTGTCCCGGTTGCGTCATCTCTAAGCTTCCTATATTCAGTGTGCATCACAAGCGCGTCATGATGCTGAGGGGATGTCGCCTTGATCCGAGCTAGTCCGCGGTCGTTCATTTTTTGATGGGCGGGGAAACGAGCCAGGGGGACGACGTCTGCGACCGTCTGCCCGGAAGCTCGCTACGGCGTCGAAGGAGTGTGCGTGTGCGTATGCATGTGCATACGCGCATCGGACCGCGGTACTTTCGGACTCCGGTAGGTTCGGACCGCGATAGTTCGGACCGCGATAGTTCGGACCGCGATAGTTCGGACCGCGATGTCGGCCACTGCCCTCACCCCATAGATCGACGCAGCAATCAGACTCGCCTAGCGCCGCTTGAACCGTCCCAGGTTTGGTGCCGCATCTTTTCGAGTTGAGAGGATGGCGTCATGCCGCGCAGCAACTGCGATCCGCCTACCACGCGAAGGATCTCGCCGAGGGCCGCCGAATCGCGGAGCGAGTCGCCGAGACATTCCACACCTGCCCGATCCCGGAGATCGCCCGCCTCGGTCGCACCCTGCGCCGGTGGCGGTCAGCGTTCCTCGCGTATTTCGCGACCGGGCGCGCGAACAACGGCGGCACCGAGGCGATCAACGGAATCATCGAGCTGCACCGGCGCCTCGCCCGCGGCTATCGCAACCGGCACAACTACCGCCTCCGCATGCTCCTCGCCGCCGGCGGCCTCACCCCATGACCCCCACCGAATGTCCGAAGAGCCACTTTGCACCGGACTGAGATGCAACTAGTATCTATCTTGTTCATCAGCACGGGGACGGGGTCATGGAGCATCAGGAGACGGAGGCATCCGCCGCGGATGCCGCGTACGCGAAGGTCAAGGAGCGGATCCTCGACGGCGATCTCGCCGGCGGGACGATGGTCAGCGAAGGAACGATCGCCGACGAACTCGGGATGAGCCGCACCCCCGTCCGCGAGGCGTTCCTGCGCTTGCAAGTCGAGGGGTGGATGCGGCTGTACCCCAAGCGCGGTGCGCTGATCCGCGATGTGACGCCGGGAGAGCTCGACGACGTCGTCGAGGCGCGAATCCTCATCGAGACCGATGCCGTGCGGCGGCTCGTCCGTGACTCCGAACGGGTGCAGGACGTCGTCGACGAGCTCTCCGACATCCTCGACGCGCAACGCCGCGCGTACGAGGCATCCGACCTCGCGCGGCTCGCCGAGGCAGACACGGCCTTCCACGCCCGGATCGTCGCGGCCGGCGGGAACGCCCTGCTCGCAGAGTTCTTCGCGACGCTGCGCGATCGGCAGAGGCGGATGCTCGCGTGGTCGCTCTGGCGACGCGACGACCGAGCCGAGCAGGTGCTCGACGATCACGGATTGCTCGTCCGCCTCATCGGCGATGGCGAGACCGCGGCGTTCGAGGTGGCACTCGGCCGTCACATCAAGAAGACCCACCGGGAGCTGCTGTCATGAGTGAGATGTCCTCCGAGGGAGCCGCCGCCGAAGAGCGGATCGCGATCGTCCCCTGGATGCGCG
The DNA here is from genome assembly GCF_057706945.1 of Microbacterium sp. bgisy203. Taxonomy (NCBI): domain Bacteria; kingdom Bacillati; phylum Actinomycetota; class Actinomycetes; order Micrococcales; family Microbacteriaceae; genus Microbacterium; species Microbacterium sp. bgisy203. The sequence continues at coordinate 37,870 of NZ_JBYIPF010000012.1, forward strand.
TGAGCGCTGCCCTGTTCGCTGTCGCGTGGGGTGGAAACGAGTTCACACCGCTGCTCGTGATGTACCGCCAGATCGACCAGATGAGCGCCTTCAGCGTGAATGTACTGCTCGGGGCATATGTCCTGGGCATCGTGCCCGCGCTCCTTCTCGGCGGCCCGCTGTCCGACCGGTACGGCCGCCGACCGCTGTTCGTCCCCGCCCCGATCATCGCGATTGCGGGCAGCACGCTCCTCGCCGTCGGGGCTTCCTCGATGCCGCTCCTGTTCGCCGGGCGGGTGCTGTCGGGTATCGCGCTGGGGCTCGTGATGGCAGTCGGCACGAGCTGGGTGAAAGAGCTCTCCGAGCCTCCGTTCACGACCCGCGCCGTCGACGGCCGTGGCGCCTCACGCGCTGCACTCGCACTGACGTCCGGGTTCGCGCTGGGCGCCGGATTCGCGGCGGCGCTCGGGCAGTTCGGCCCGATCCCCACCGCGTCGCCCTACCTCCTGCACATCGCTCTCACCCTCGTCGCGCTCGTGCTGCTGTGGGCGGCGCCGGAGAGCCGGCCGCGCCGAGACACCTCTGGGCCGCTCCTCGCCGACCTGCGCATCCCCACCGCGATGCACCGCCGGTTCCTCCTCGTCGTCGCCCCGATGGCGCCGTGGGTCTTCGGCACCGCCGCAAGCGCGTACGCGATCCTGCCGGGCCTCATGATGTCGCAGGCGCCGGGACTGCAGATCGGTGTGTCGGGTCTGCTGTGCGTCGTCGCGCTCGGCTGCGGTGTCGCGGTGCAGCGGTTCGCCGCGAAGGTCGACACCCCGCTGTCGGCCCGCGGCATCGGGATCGCGCTGACGGTCACCGTTCCCGCCATGATCCTGGCCGCCGTCGCGGTGAGCCTCAACTCGCTCGCCTGGGCGTTCGTGGCCGCCGCGGCACTCGGCGCAGCCTACGGCATGCTGCTCGTCGGGGGACTGCGCGAGATTCAGCGGATCGCCGGTCCGCGCGATCTTGCCGGACTCACCGCGGTGTACTACTCACTGACGTATCTCGGGTTCTTCATCCCGGCGATCCTCGCCGCGCTCGGCGCGTGGATCCCGTACACGACGATGTTCCTCGCCGGCGCGGTCCTGGCGGCGGTCAGCGTCGGGATCGTCGCGCTCAGCTGGCGCCGGCACCTGCCGGCGGCCTGATGAGGAACCGGCCGGGCGCGGCGTCCTCGCGAAGACCTCGCAAAAAAGGGGGCGCGGGAAGGACATGTCCTCCCCGCGCCCCCTTCGGATGCATCAGTTGTAGAGCATTCCGCCGTCCACGAGCAGCACCTGACCGGTCACGTAGTCGGCCTTCTCGCTTGCGAGGAACGACACGACGTTCGCGACGTCTTCGGGCGTCTCGATGCGGCCGAGGGCGATGCTCTCGACGTTCTCCTTGAGGTTCTGGCCCCGCGGCTTGCCGTTGATCTCCGACAGCTTCTCGTCGATGAGGTCCCACATGCCCGTGCCGACGATGCCGGGAGCGTACGCGTTGACGGTGATGCCCTTCGGGGCGAGCTCCTGCGCCGCGACCTGCGTGAGGCCGCGCACGGCGAACTTCGACGCCGAGTACGCGCCGAGGATCGGGAAGCCCTTGATCGACGCGATCGAGGCGGCGGAGATGATCTTGCCCTTCACACCGAGCTCGATGAACTTGTCGGCAGCGGCCTGGATGCCGAAGACCACGCTGTTCACGTTGATGGAGAAGATCTTGTCGAGCTCTTCCGCCGTCACTTCGAGGATCGGCTTGACCTGCGCGATGCCCGCGTTGTTCACGATGACGTCGAACCCGCCGAGCTGCGTGGCGGCTGCGTCCACAGCGGCGACGACGTCTTCCTTCTTCGACACGTCGGCAGCCACGAAGATCGCACGGCGGCCCAGCGCCTCGATCTCCGCGACGACGCCGCGCGCCTTCTCCTCCTGGAACGTGAGGTCTGCGACGGCGACGTCGAAGCCGTCCTTCGCGAGCTGGAGCGCGACTCCGCGACCGATTCCCTGACCTGCGCCCGAGACGAGAGCGACCTTGGCAGTGGACATTCCGACTACTCCTTCATGGTTCGATGAAGCGCTGTCGCGCTCCGAGAGAAGGTCGCCCGAAGGCACGTTGCTCGGCGCCGCACGACCCTCGACATCCTCGCAAAACTCATCGAGTCGGACGGAGATGGCAAGTATGCTCGCGAAGACCGCGTCCACGAGCTGCTTTTCCCCATGCGCAAGGACTCGAACGATGTCGGGGCCGATGCGTCGAACCTGTGGATTCTGGACGAGCGGCTCGTCTTCCACACTACCTCGCGTCCGACAAGACTCTCAAGAGCATGCCCGTCACGGACGACGCCTCGACGAACCGACCGGACATACTGGCGACACGCGTGCTCGAGGCGGACTCGCCCGTGCTCGCGACCGCGGGGCAGAAGTTGCCGCTGCAGTCGATCGTCGTCGTCGAGCTCAAGCGCCCCATGCGCAACGACGCGACGACGGAGGACAAGAACCCCATCGCGCAGTGCCTTGACTACGTCGCGCGGGTTCGCGAGGGCAAAGTAGCGACGGCAACCGGGCGGCTGATTCCGTCGAGCGCGCAGGAGCCGCCGGCCTTCTGCTACGTCATCGCCGACCTGACGCCAACGATGGAGCGCATGTGCAAGCTGTCGAACTTGACCAAGACGCATGACGGGCTCGGGTACTTCGGCTACGTCGAGCCGTACAAGGCGTGTGTCGAGGTCATCAGTTTCGACGGCCTCGTCAACGCGGCCACGGAGCGGAACAGGGCGTTCTTCGACAGGCTCGGCCTACCGTCGAGCTAGGCCGTGTTGATCAAGAGGCGGGGCCGGGCGCGGCCAGTGATTCCATCCGACGGGAAGGTCGCGGAGGACGGGCTTGGCGTCTTTGAGGCGCTGGGCAGGAAGATCTTGGGAGCGGGATTTCCCGGAGCTCGCGCCGTCGGGATAGGTGAAGGCGTAATCGACCCAGGGGCGAAGTCCGCGTTCGGTCGTCTCTCGGTAGTTGCCGCTGACGGTCGCGAACACTTGCTGCTCGAGTTCATCGGCTTCGGCCTCCCAGTTCGAGTCGCAAGCGTCGCAACCGCAGACTGGGTAGTGGAAGTCGTGCAATAGTCCCGCGTGCATGTAGATCCCCGGATAAGCGGTGGGGTCTGCCCCGAGTTTGGTTGACATCTGAACTGTGAGGATTCGTCCTCGCTGGAAGGATGTTTCTGTGGCAAAGCCCTATCCCCGAGAGTTCCGCGATGATGTCGTGGCCGTGGCCCGGAAGGGTCAAGCGCCGTTGGCGCAGATCGCGAAAGACTTCGGTATCTCCGAAGGCTCGCTGTCGAACTGGTTGAAGCAGGCCGACGTCGAGGACGGCAAACGTGCCGGCCTGACCGAGGACGAGCGTATGCAGCTGCGGGAG
>NZ_JBYIPF010000013.1:0-25168 GCF_057706945.1 Microbacterium sp. bgisy203
TACTGTAGGTTCCCGCTCGAGATGGCGGAGGATGCCGGGATTCCACGGCAAATGGCAGTGATCTCGAGTTCGAGGTTCCACGCGAAACGGCAGATTCCTACAGTCCTCGATCCGTGGTGGACATCAATCACCTGTCGAGTCGAGATGGCGGGCGAAGAAGCGCGCGGCATCTTCGCTGGCGAATGAGGGGACGCCGGTGTGTCCGCCCATGTTGGCGTAGAGGGTCTTCTCGGTCGATGCGAAGGCATCGAAGAGATCGAGCGCCATCTGTCGATCGTTGCCCTCGTCATCCCATTGCAGCAGCCCATGGAGGGGGATCGTGATCCGTCGCGCTTCGTCCATGGTCGATCGCGGCACGTAGCTTCCGGCGAACAGGCCCGCGGCCGCAATGCGCCGATCGGTCGCGGCCAGGCGCACGGCGACCGCGATGACCCCGCCGGAGATGGCGACCCGATCCCCGATCTCCGGAAGCCCAAGCACTGCGTCGAGTGCGGCCTGCCACTCCGGCACTGCCCGCTCCACGATGGGAAGGATGAGCCGGTCGATGATGTCGTCATCGGGACGCTCGCCCACCGAGATCGCGCGCACGAGGTCGGCACGGGCTTGTTCCGCGCCCGGCAGCGGGTGCCGGTCTCCGGCACCTGGCAGTTCGAGAGCAACCGAGGCGAAACCCTGTGCGGCGGCGCTGCGTGCTCGGACCTCCAGACGGGGGTGCATGCGCCGTAGCCCGAGCCCGCCGGGCTGACCCAACAGGATGAGCGGAACGGGGCCGGCCGTCGACGCGGTGGGTGGTGTCCAGAGGATGCCGGGAATGTCGCCGAGGGTGAACTCGCGTTCGATGGGTCCCTGGTCAAGGCGGGTTTCGGAGGTGAAGTGCATGGTCGTGCCTTCCGGGAGTGCTGCAAGGATGCGGCGCTCCCGGGCGACCTATCGCCCGACCGTGACTCCCGTGGGGAGCACCCACGTCGATTCGTTCACGGGTACCACCTCCTCGAAACTCCTGCACGGACCCCTGAAAGCTACCAGCATCCGCGACACCATCGAAATAAATGTGTCGCCGACGCGATCGCTCAGATGCTCGCCATGTCACTGCTCCGCAGTCTCGGCCAGTGGGCGATCCCGACCTATGCGATCGATGGCCCAGGGGCCGAGGACCGTACCGCTCGCGATGACAGCGGAGAACACGAGGTACGCCGGAGCCCACCAGCCACCGGCGATCAACGCGCCTGCAGCGACCACCCCGATCGCGGCGCCGATCGTGTCGGCGTTCGCCTGCAGACTCATCCCGCGGGCGACGCGGTCGCCGCTCGCCTCCGAGACGAGGGTCTTCTGCAGAGGGTAGAGGAGGCCCAACGCGGCACACACGAAGACCCACAGCGCGGCTATGACGATCACTGGAGGGGAGACCGCCAGCGCAGCTGCGCTCCCCGCAGACGCGATGGACGCGGCGGCGTAGCCGGGTTTGCGACCCCATCGCTCGACGAGACCGTGCAGGAGGCGCGGGAGAATCGTGAGCGCGATACCGCCCGGCAGGTAAACGAGCGCGATCTGCCAGACCTGAAGGTTCAGGGCTTGCAGCTGCAGGAGCAGCGCCAGACCCACGCCCGCCTCGGCGGCGGTGACGAAGACGCCGAGCGCCAAGAGCGGTGCGAGTCGACGGACATGTCCGCGTGTTCCGCCCGCGAACTCTTCCCGCACGACGAGCGGTTCCTTCGGCACGAACAGAAGGCGCACCGCGGCGGCGATCGCCGCGGCGGCGAGTCCGATGAAGACGGCCGAGTATCCGTAGGATGCAAGGAGAAACATCGCGGGCGCCCAGAAGATCCAGGATCCGAGGGCCTCGGAGGACATCAGCCCTGCAAACGTCCCCGAGTCGTCCGACAGGTATTCGGCGGCGATGGCGCGCAGCGAGATCCAGAACAGGGGGCCGGCGACGCCGCCGACGGCAGCCGCGACGAACGCCATCCCGGGCGTATCCGCGAACGCGTAGAGCACGCAGCTGGCGCTGTAGAGGAACGCTCCGACCGCTGCGACTCGGGTGCGCGGTCGCGAATCGGCGAGATACCCGGCAACCGGTCGCATGAGCACCGATACCACCAGCTCCGCGGCCACCAGCCATCCGACCACAGACGTACTGAGCCCGAGCACCGCGCCCCCCCAGAGCGGAATAAGGAAGTCGAGCAGATCGACGGGGCCACTCAAGAGGGTCGCGGACGCCCCGATCGCGCGGCGGCGTGCGGAGGTCGTCGACATTTGACCACCCTAGGGGGATTCTGCGCTGGTACCCCCGTCGCAGCCGGCCCATTCGCAACTCGATCGATGCTCCGTGCCTCCGAGCCGCGTCGACCTGGGTAGCGCTCGACGCGCACACCGCCTTGAGGTCTCGCAACCAGCCGATGTGGATACCGCGCGGCTGCCGGCCCCTCCGACCACAGCACATAGACGCCTGCAAGCGGATCGTCTATCGTACAAGCGTAGGGACGAAGGTTGCTGCTTACGCTGGCGTCTCGAAGATGATCTCTCGGCCGTCTTCCTCACCCCACTGCTCGCCGTTCTCGACAGACCCGTATCCGTCATCTACTCTTGTAGGTTCCCGCTCGAGATGGCGGAAAATCCGAGGATTCCACGGTAGTTGGCAGCCACTCGGGGGGCAGAATTCCACGCGAAAGGGCGGATTCCTACTGGCGCGCCTTTAGGTCAAGAGCGGTCCGTGACATGTCACTGCTTATCTACCGCGAGCGAGCGGTGACTAAGCAGCAAGCTTGCAGTTGAAGGTGGCACGCGAATTCGCTACGCCCCAGTCGAGCAGTTCCTGATACCAGGGCACCACAGCCAATACCCCGCAGTCGACAGCGGACATGAACCCCGACCACAGGAAGTCTGCTCGAACGTTCACGCCGTGATCAACAAGAACTCGCGCCAGAGCTCGGAAGAGGTCATGGTCCCCGGCAAGCACCGCGACGTCAGTGCCTGCGTGCGACCGATGGCCTTCTATCTCGGCTTCCAGCTGCGCGGCAGTCAGCGTTGTGTCTGACCGCTCTATGACGAGCGTTGAGAGATCCGCCGCCGTCGGCACGATCGAAGCAAGACGGCCGAACGGAAAGTCCCTGAGATTGAGGTTGTAGCCCATTCTTTCGTTCACAATTCGGAGTGGTGCGAGGGCCGCCGCGAGAGAGATTGCAGCGTCGCGAATAGATGCGACGTCGAGAGTTCCTCCCCGACGCTCAACGGATCGACCGTAGCTCGCAATCACGCGGTCTAGAACCGCCGGATTCGTGAGCACCACGTCGATCATCGCGTCGTGGTGTTGAGAGGCGACGACGTTGGAGGGATAGCGCGAAGCTGGCTGAGTGAACCTGTCGTAGTCGGCGTCCACTAGGAACCGCACCCCCCGCACACCTCGCTGCTCCGCTTTCACTGCCGCTTCAAGCACCTTTGGCCTCCCACTCCCACCAATCAAGATCACGTCGCCGTCGTTGATGTGCTCCTTGATCATGAAGTGATCGTCGTCACCTTCAACCACAAGGATCAGGGAACTCGACCCTTGGCGCGCCATCGCCACTGTGCCGAAGATGGTCGTGGGCGTTATGGCCCCCCTCATGCGAAGGGAACCTCCTCCGGCCCGAGCGCAGTCGCCCTGTCCCAATCGTCATTGATGATTTGCGGTGAGTGAGTGGCGACAATGAACCGAAAGTCAGCCAACTCGGCAATCCGTTGCACATCCGGAATAAAGGCCAACTGCCAGACCACGTGCAGTGAGATCTCCGGCTCATCAATCATCACGAGGGCGCCGGCGGGCACGTTGAAGAGGAGATCGAACATGAGGATAATCTCGTGCTGCTCACCCGATGACAGCGAGTCAAGACTGATCGGCCGGTCATCGGACTGGTGCTGAACCGACAGCCCATCCTTCGCTGTGATCGCCAAGCGCTTTCGCAGCAGCCGGGAGTTCACAACCTCCTCGAGGAGTTCGACCTTCCGGAGCAACGCCGCAAAGGGAGCGAGCTTCTTCTGAGCATCATCGAGATAGAGATTCAGTAGGCGCAGTTCCCACTCCTCGAGCGGCCTATCGGGCAGTTCGAGCTCATCCGAGAGGTCTACTGAGGCGACGCGTCCCAGCCGGCTTCGAAAGTCATTCTGCTCTTCGTAGCGCCGGCGAACATCGTCGACGTGCGGCACGACGCTTACGCCCGACAGGACTCGCAGCGGAAAGTCTCGGTCCAACTGCTGAGTGATGGTCGAGTGTGCTGTTTGCGCGCTCGCGAGAAGTCCTTGCATCCGCGCGCCGTACTGCACGATCTTGGAGTCGACCCGTCTACGCGCGGGATGCCTCGGGGTCGCAAACCGATTCGTCTGCACCGAAGCAGTCCGAAGCCGTTGCGTCTCAATGAGATAGGTCGGAGTGGCGGCACGCAATCGACGAAACAGTTCTGGAAGCGGCCTGCCCGACTCGGAGCGGGACTGACGTCGATCGACGTCGGCGAACCTATCCTTCAACTCGGATATGTGAACCAGCTCTCCATCCTGGGCGTCCTCCCACAAGCCAGCTTCGTCATACCGTCTCCACGTCGTGTGGGCGTCGAGGTAGGACTCGAACTCGTCTTCCTCGAAGTCCCACGTCGCTGGTTCCTCGTCTGCCTTCTCGATCACAAACTGGAGGCGTCGCGAAATCCACTTTCCGTTGACCGCCACCATGGGCAGATCGATGCCGCGGACCTGGAGGATCGTTCCGTCCGAGTAGTAGAGCGCTGCCGTGTCAAATGGAAGTGCCTGGAGAGTCCCTCCGTCAATCTGCGACAGGGCCCGAATGATCTCCAAGAACTTCGTCTTACCGACGCCGTTGGGCCCGTAGACAATCATGAAATCGTCTTCCGCAGGAAAGGTGATTTCATGGGTGTACTCGCCGAGGACCTGTGTTGCGACAGCGCGAACGAGAGTTAGGCGTTTTCCAGTCACACTGCCACTATGGCAGTGCTCAACCAGATCAGCGACGAAGCGGATCAGTAGTCCGTCACGACCACAAGTTAACGACCGTCCCAGACCGGGCACACCTCTCGCGGGTGGCGACGAACGGCTCGATTTCCGACATCCGCGCATCCGCGCGGGCACGTCTCACGCCAGCACCGCTTTAGGCCGCGTACGGACGTCGCCCATCCAAAGGGCGATCAGCACTGCGGTGACCGACCCGGCGGCCATGATCGCGGCGAGCACGACGATCTGGAATCGACCGGCTTCGAGCGGGGAGATACCGCCGAAGATAGCGCCGACGAAGGCTCCCGGGAGGACGACCAGGCCTGTGGTCTTGGTCTGGTCGATCGAGGGGATGAGCGCGTCGCGCACTGCGCCGCGAGCGAGCGTGATCGTGGACTGACGGGGCTTCGCGCCGAGCGCCAACCACCCCTCGACTTCATCCCAGTGATCATTGACGGATCTCGTGAACGATCTCCCTGTCAAGGTGGCGATGCTCATTGAGTTGCCGATGATGATCGCCCCGATCGCGAGGGCGTACCGCGGGGTGAACTCCAGAGCACCGGTACTGAAGACGATCGACAGGGCGACGACAACCCCCGCCGCGATCGAGGAGGACATCATGCCGAAGTCGCGCAACGACCAGCCGATGCGACCCGTCGCCACGATGCTGGCGATGGTGAACATCACGACGAGCGCCACGGCGATCCATTCGGGGCTCGACACGATCCCCGTGAGAATCACGCTGATCACCGCGAGTTGAGCGGCGCCTCGAACGATCGCAACGGCGGGCTCCCAGAGCCGCGGAACACGGAAGAGCGCCAAGACGAGCGTGGCGACCACTGCGAGCACGACCACACCGACGAGAGACGCGGCGAGGTCGTCGGACAGGGTCACAGCCGGAGCCTACCGAAGGCATGAAACGAGCGGTCATCCGCTAAGAGACGGATTAGTCGCACCTTCGTAGCGTGCAGATCGTGACGAACAACACGACGATCGCGCCCGCTGGTTCCGGCCGCCGCGAGATGCTCAGCAAGGTGCCGGAGATCACGCTGTGGTTCTGGATCATCAAGATCCTCTGCACCACGGTCGGTGAGAGCTTCGCGGACTGGATCAACATGACCCTCGGCGTCGGCCTCGAGATGACCGCGGTCCTCTTCACGATCGTCTTCGCAGGCGTCCTCATCTGGCAGCTGTCGCTGCGACGATACGTGCCGGTCGTGTACTGGCTAACCGTGGTGGTGGTCAGCGTGACCGGCACCTTGTACACCGACATCCTGACCGATGTGCTCGGCGTACCTCTCGCAGTCAGCACAGCCGTGTTCGCGGGCGTGCTCGCAGTGGTGTTCGGAGTCTGGTGGGCCAGCCAGCGCACCCTATCCATCCACAGCATCACCAGCACCCCGCGCGAGTTGTTCTATTGGCTCGCGATCCTCGTGACCTTCGCGTTGGGGACCGCCGCCGGCGACTGGATCCTCGAGGTGACCGGCTGGGGTCCGGGTGTGTCGGTGCTGCTTCCCGCGGCGCTCATCATCGCGGTGATCATCGGCTGGCGCCTGGGCGCGAGCGCGACACTGTCGTTCTGGCTCGCCTACATCCTGACCCGCCCGTTGGGCGCGAACCTCGGAGACTGGATGGGCTTCCCGGCTGACCAGCAGGGTCTCGGGCTGGGAGTCGCTGTGACCAGCGCGATCTTCCTCGTCGCGATCATCGCTACTGTGATCTATCTGACGGTATCGCGCGCGGACGCCATCGACCCCGACAAACTGACAAAGCAGCCTTCGTGGGCGCGGAGCCCATGGTCGAGCCCGAAACGGGAACGGGCGATGCTCGGCTACTTCGGTGGAGTCGCTGTGCTCACCGCCGGCCTGCTGATCTGGGCGTCTGCGCAGCCCCACACGACAGCGGCAGCGAGCGAAGAAGGACCCGCGTCGACCGCAACTCTCGCACCCGGCGAGTCGGCGACCGCGGGCTTCCCCGCCGCAGACGTCAGCGAACTTCGGACGATCTCGCAAGACACCCTCGAAAAGGTGAAAGCCGGGGATCAGGCCGGTGCCGTGGCTCGCGTCAAGGACCTCGAATCAGCGTGGGATGCCGCGCAATCGGTGCTGAAACCCTTGAATCCGAACGGGTGGGCTGTGCTCGACGGGCTGATCGACGCGGTCCTCACCGAGGTGCGCGCCTCCAGCCCGGACGCGGTAGCGGAGGAGGACGCGCTGTCCACCCTGCTCTCGGCACTCTCGTCGTGACCGAGCCGACCGGCCCTGGCGGACAGCGACCCTCAGGGCTGGTCGGCGGGGCGCAGCAGGATCTCGTTGATGGCGAGGTGGCGCGGCTGAGCCAGAACGAAGCCGATGACCGCGGCGATCTCTTCAGGCTTGACGGTGGCCGCGGAGTATCCCTTCAGAACGGCTTCGCGTGTGGCGTCGTGGGTGATGTGCGAGGGGAGCTCGGTGTCGACGACGCCCGGTTCAATGAGGGTCACGCGCACGTTGGGGAGAAGTTCCTGACGGAGGGACTCTGACCAGCCGTTGAGCCCCCACTTCGTCGCCGCGTAGACGCCGTTGCGTGCGCGGGCGGTGCGCCCGGCGACGGACGACAGGTTGATGACGTCGCCGGGCGCTTCGCGCAGCTGGTCGAGGAACACTTCGGTCGCGGTGATCGCGCCGAGGAGGTTGATGTCGATCATGTTGCGGTAGTCGTCGCGTTGGGCGGACGCGAATGGGCCGAGGAGCATGATGCCGGCGTTGTTGACCAGTACGTTCGCTCCGCCGAGTTCCTGCTGCACGCGGTCGGCGGCTGCGACGAGCTGCTTACGGTCGGTGACATCGGCCTGGATCGGGAGTGCGCCGGCCCCCAGCTCAGCGGCGAGAGCCGAGATCCGGTCGGCACGTCGTGCGAGCAATGCGACCCGGTACCCGGCGGAGTGGAGGGCGCGGGCGGTTGCGGCGCCGATGCCGGAGGAGGCGCCGGTGATGACGGCAACCCGAGGGGTGGTGTTCTCGTTCATGGGTTGGAAGGCCTTTCGTTGTGGGTGAGAGCGGAGGCGTATTCCTCCGCGGTGATGTGTTCGGCCCACTTGACAGCGGAGTCCTTCTCAGATGGGGGGAGGGTGCTGACGGCGAGGTGTTCCATGAAGCTGTCGTCCGCGGCGCCGTGCCAGTGCCACTCTCCCGGCGGAGTGTGAACGCTCTGGCCTGGGCCCGCGATGATTGTCCGACCATCGCGGGTGTGCACTACGGCGGTTCCCTGCGTGATGTGGAGGGTCTGCCCATGGCGGTGGACGTGCCAGGCGGTGCGCGCGCCGGGGGCGAATCGGACCAGAGCAACTGTCGCGTATCCAGGCGGTTGGGGGCGGGCGATGGTGTCGACCCACACGTCGCCGGTGAATCGATCCGATGGTCCCCGCACCGTCGCGCCCCGAGGATCGATGTGCATCAGTCCGCCGGCTCTGCGAACACACGCTTCGCGACATGCACGGCCGACATCGCCCGAGGCCACCCCGCGTAGAACGCGAGGTGCACGATCGCTTCGACGAGCTCGGCGTCGGTGAGGCCGTTCTGTCGGGCAAGACGCAGGTGGCTTTCCAGCTGTTCCGTGCTGCCGGTGCTGATCAGGCTGGCGACGGTGACGAGGCTGCGATCGCGCGGAGACAGCTCCGGTCGCCTCCACACGTCGCCGAACAGCACCTCGTCGGTGAGGTCAGCGAGCTTCGGTGCGATGTCCCCGACGAGCTGCTGTGCTCGCGTCTTCTCGGCCATGACGATTCCCCTTTCCGCAACGTTCATCCATGGTCGCCCCCGCGCGGACCACGAGCCAGGTAACGCTGTCACCCCTCGCGAAAATCGCGGATATTCGTATGCTCGGCTCATGGACAACCGGTCGGAGGTCCGCGATTTCCTGATGACGCGGCGGGGACGTTTGACACCCGAGCAGGCTGGCATCACCCCGTTCGGAGGCGCTCGACGCGTTCCCGGGCTGCGTCGGGAGGAGCTCGCCATGCTCGCGGGCGTCAGCGTGGACTACTACGTACGCCTTGAACGCGGAAACCTGACCGGCGTATCCGAGAGCGTGCTGCACTCCCTGGCAGGCGCACTGCGACTCGACGACACCGAGCGTGCGCACCTGTTCGATCTGGCTCGAAACGCAAACAGCGTGGGGCTACGGCCCCGCACCTCGGTCACGAATCGGGTGAGGCCTGGGCTGCAGCGCCTTCTCGACTCGATGTCAGGCCCTGCGTACCTCCGCAATGGTCGGCTCGACCTGCTCGCGTTCAACACGCCCGGCCGCGCCCTCTACAGCCCCGTCCTCAGTAGCGCTGCGCAGCCTGCTAACACCGCGCGGTTTACCTTCCTCGACGCGGGATCCCATGACTTCTGGGACGACTGGGCTGCGATGGCCGACGGGCTGGTCGCCACGCTGCGCGCCGAAGCCGGCCGGTACCCGACGGACAAACGGCTCACAGACCTCATCGGAGAGCTCGCGACCCGCAGCCCTGATTTCCGGAGCCGCTGGGCATCCCACGAGGTGTATCGGCACTCCACCGGGGCCAAGACCTTTCACCACCCCTTCGTCGGTGAGCTGACATTGACGTTCGAAGCGCTGACCTTCCCCGCCGACGATGGGCTGGTGCTCGTCGCCTACGACGCGGAGCCCGCATCACGATCAGCAGATGCTCTCCGGCTGCTGATGGCGTTGACCTCTGCCCCTGTGGGCCCCGACGAGGGCTCCTGGCGGGAAGGTTGACCGCGTCCGGCGTGGCGAAGGAAGCGTGTGTGGTCAGTCGGCGAACTCGTCATCCTTGTCGTCGAGCTGGTCAGCGATGATCGCGGCCAGCTTGACCGCGCCGGCCAACACACCCGCGATGACCACTGCCCCGGCAATGACACCTGCCGCAATGCTCCACATGCGGAGACCTCCTAATTTCTTCACCCGACCCGCGCCCGCGGAGCTTCCCGGGAAGCCAGCGCCGTCGAGGTCTGTGGACGGACGTACATCACAGCGACAAGCACGATCATGATGATCGCGAAGCCGAGGGACACCCACCCCGACCCGACGCCGAGCCCCCCTTCGGCAGATGGCTTGCCGAGCCAGTCCGCGACCGACGCGCCGAGCGGGCGGGTCAGCACGTATGCGAACCAGAACGAGAACACGGCCCCCCAACGCCAATACGTGTACCCGACCGCCGGGAGCATGATCGCCGCGGCGAACAGGAAAACAGACGGCAGGTATCCGAGTCCCAGCCCCACTGCAGTGAGGTCGCCCACTGCGGTACCGAGCGCGAAGGTCCCCACGACAGCCGCCCAGTAGTAGAGCTCGCGACGAGTCGTGGTGATTTGGTGGACGGAAAGCGTCCGCTCGGTGCGCCACCAGAGCGCGAACGTTCCCGCAAGCACGACCGCGTACAGTGCAGCCGTCGCTGCGTACGACAAGCCGAGCACCACGTGCATGACGTCGGCGGCCATCGTGCCGAACACTCCCACTGCGGCCACTGCCAGCCAGTACACCGCGGGGACATAGCGGCCTCGCGTCAGCTGCAAGACCAGGGCCAGGGCGAAGAAGACGAAGCCGAGGAAGACCGCGACGACAGGATCCATGATGCGGATGGAGAAATCCGAGAGGGCCTCACCCAGAGCCGTCGAAGCCGCTTTCGTAGCCCAGAAGACGAGTGTCGGGTCCGGCACCCGAGAGACGCTACCGGGCTCGAGGGCGCCGGTCCGGGGACGGTAGGGAGTCATAACGCCGAGCCTTCGACCCTTCGTCTAAGTCACTTCTAAGAAAGTGCCGCTCGGCGACGGACTGCGACAAGTGACGATCGCGGGGCGCCTCGGACCAGACGCCCCGCGACCGGTAGGGACGAGATGACGATGGGGTTCGTCGTCTCGATTCAGTTGCCGCTCGACGACGAGGAGGCGTCGTCGTTGGTCTCCGTGTCAGTGTCCGCAGCCCCGCTGTCGTCGGCTGTTTCGGTGTCCGTATCGGTCGCACTGCTGTCGTCGGCTGTTTCGGTGTCCGTGTCGGCCGCACCGTTGTCGTCGGCAGTTTCCGTATCCGCGGTCGAGTTGCCGTCGACGGCCGCGGTGCCTGTGGCCGACGTGGAGCTCGCCGGCGCCGGCGTCGCTGCGCTGGCGGGCAGGGCGAGCGCGACACCACCGATCCCGAGGACGAGGGCCGCTGCACCTCCGCCGATACTCGCGATGAGGGTCTTCTTCTGAACAGTCATGTCATGTCTCCATTCCGCGGGCGATTGGTCCCGCATAACCTCACCGTGACGTGCGGCCTCTGATGAGCGTCAAAGAATCAGCCGCCGGCGGTCAGCGTTGAGCAGATCCATAGGCGCTGTGGGACTTCTCAGTGCTGCCTTAGAGCCGACGACGGAGAGTGCATGGATGCCGTCTTCACCACGCCGTTCCGCTGCATGGCTCAGCGTCTCCCTTGCCGCCCTCACCCTGGTAGCCGCTGCGGTCAGTGGTCTGCTCATCGTGGCGTCGCCCACATGGTCGGACGCGGAGGTCGGACTCGTGGGCCTGGTGCACGGGCTGCACAGCACTGCCGGCGACGTCGTCGCCTTGGCGATCAACTCGGCGTTCGGGGTCGGTGGAGCGATCCTTGTGTCGCTGATCGTGCTTTCTTGGATCCTATTGGCGACGCGCTCGTGGCAGGACACGGTGCGCGCGGGCATCGTGCTGGTTGTTCCGTGGGCGTGCGTTGAGGCGCTCAAGCTGGTCGTACGGCGGCCTCGACCAGACCCCGCGATGCTGCAGCCGATGATCGTCGCGGATCCAATGTCGTTCAGTTATCCGAGCGGTCACACAGCCTTCGCGGCCGCGTTGTGCTGTGCTGTGGTTCTCGTCGTGCTGCCCCGACGCGCGCGCGCATGGAGCGTGCCGTTGGCGGTGCTCGTCGTACTCGTGACGGCGTGGTCGCGTGTCTACCTCGGCGTTCACTACCCGACCGACGTGCTCGCGGCCGCAGTGGTCGTCCCTGTCGTATCGTTTGCAACTGCGCGCGCTGCCGCGGCGTGGCCTCTTCTGGCACCGCGGCACGTGACTGCGGTGAACCGGATCAGTTGAGAATCGTGCCCGTCAATCGGGAAAGGGGTTCCGCGAGCGTGTTGATCTGATCGACGAGCGCGCGCTTGTCCGCTGCGGTGAGATCGGTGTAAGGCACGAAGCCCGCACTGAGGGAACCGTGTGTTGCGAGTTCGTTCTCGAGAGACGCGAATCCCGTCTGGATCCGCTCGACAAGTGTGGCCCCCTGCGCGCCGGTTGCCGAGGCGAAGTCCTTCACGAAACAGAACGACATCTTGGCGCCCTCGACGTTCGCGGCGAAGTCGTAGAGGTCGGTGTGCGACCACCAGTCCTCTTCCCCGGTGATCTTCTTGGTTGCGACCTCATCGAGCAGGCTGATCGCTCCATTGGAGATCGCGGCGATGCCCTGACCGTCGAGAGCCGCCTGGAAGTCGTCTGAGTGCACGTAGTCGTACAGTTGGCCGATGTCGGCGACGAGGCGCTCGCCCAGTTGCGCGCGCTGTTCGGGAGTTGACGGGCTCCAGTTCTGCCATGCAGGGGTGACCTGATCGGCGTTGAGCGCATCAGCGGCGGGCACCCAGAGGTCCTTCTCGATGCGGTGGAAACCGGTCCACTCAAGATTCTCCGCGACAGCATCGACCTCGCGGTAGTCGATCTTGGGGTCGAGGTCACCGAGTGTGCTCGCGACCGGCTCGATGCGCTCATAGAAGGCGCGCACCTGCGGGAACTGTGCACGCGCGGTGACATCGTCGCCGGCCGCATACGCAGCGGCGAAGGCCTTCGCCGCCGGAAGCAGTTGCTCGACCTGATCCTTCACGAACGCAGCGTACAGATTCACCGCCTGCTGCTTCTGCTGCGCATCTGCACCGGTAACGGCGACCTGATCGCCGGTGACTGTGAACGCGGCACGCCCGATACCTTCGCCGACCATTCCTGGTTTGCACACGGTGAGGTAGTTGCCCGGTTGCGCGATGACGGTAAGCGTACGAGTCGCACCCGGTGCGATGTTCTCGATCTCACCGACGATACGCAGCCCGTCGGATGCGAGGAGGTAGAACTCGGTGACCTGAGTGCCGGTGTTGTTGACGGTGAATGCGAGAGTCCCGCTGGATGCGCCCGCAGCAGACACGCCACAGGTGTTGTCGTCGGAGGTCACGGTGAGCGCGTCGGCTGTGGTGGCAGCGTCCTTCGCCACACAGCCGGCGAGAGCGACCACCGCCACGGCAAGGGCGGTCATCGCCAGGGGGATGCGAGGGGTCATGATTCTCCGACGAGGTGAGGTACGGGCGAGGGCGAGGCTGCACGGGTGGAGGCTTGGCGGCGAAGTCCGCGCGCGAAAAACGATCCGACGATGGCGATGTATCCGGCCCACGCGATCACCTGAAACCACGACATGCGCGGCATAAATCCGACCGTCGCCTGAAGGACGGTGGCGAGAGTGCCGCCGGGTGCGATCGAGCCACTCAGATCGAACGCCCAGCCGAGCGGGAACCCGGCCCATCCGATGGCGACGGCACCGGTCGCAGGGTCGATAGGTGCACCCGCGGTGAAGGGGCCGGGGACGACGCCCGCTTCTTGCAGGTCTTTGAACGCGTACGCAAGAACGCCTGCTGCCGCGATCACCAGAATGGCGCCCGTCCACGCGAAGAACAGCCGCAGGTTCACGCGCACAAGCCCGCGAGTGAGCAGCCACCCAGCGATCACCGCGGTGAGGATCCCGAGAATCGCGCCCAACAGGGCTGCAGGCGCGTTCCCGAAGGACTGGACCAATGACCACAACAACAGTGTCGTCTCGATCCCCTCGCGGGCGACCGACAGGAACCCGAGCGCGACCAACGCCCACATGCCGCCGCGAGCGAGCGCCCGGTCCACGTCGCCCTCGAGCGTCGACTTCATGGTCTTCGCGGTGCGCTGCATCCAGAACACCATCCACGTCACCATCGCCACGGCCGCCAGCGATAGCACTCCACCGATGATCTCTTGCGCCTGGAAGGTGAGGGTGTACGCGCCGAAGGTGAGGATTGCACCGATACTCACGGCGAGAGTGACCGCCAGCCCGACGCCAGTCCACAGCCGCGGAAGCACGTCCCGCCGACCCAGACGAGACACGTAAGCGACAAGCATCCCGACCACCAGCGCCGCCTCGAGACCCTCACGCAGGCCGATCAGAAAGGTCGCGAACACGACGGCACACTCCGCAGATGAGGTCAGAGGGGGAAGCACCCGCCGAACGAATCGTCGACGAGGCAGGTAAGTCGAACCTCACCGGGAGGTCACGATATCCCCGCTCCCGTCGGCGTGCAAAGCCTTAGTGGGGCATGATTCGTTTCTTAGAGACGTCTCAGAACGGGCCGCGAAGGGTGGTGGTGTGGAGGATGATCATGGCCGATAACCGACCGCGTTTGCTGCTCGCCGAAGACGACCCTCAACTGGGACCCCTCATGGTGAGAGTCCTCGAGGAGGTCTACGACGTGACTCTGTGCGCGGATGGCGCCGAAGCGCTCACGGCGGCGCAGCAGGGCCTCTTCGACGTGCTGATCATCGACCGTCGCTTGCCTAACATCGACGGCGTTTCGATCGTGGAGTCGTTGCGGCGCGGAGGGGCGACGACACCGATGCTGATCCTCACTGCGCTCGGGACGGTGCAGGACAAAGTGCGTGGCCTCGATGCCGGTGCGAACGACTACCTGGTGAAGCCGTTCGAGTTCGAAGAGCTGTTCGCCCGGCTTCGCGCCATCCGCCGCGTCAGTGAGGGTGAGGGCCCGTTCGTGCGCATCGGCACGTGGGAGTTCTACCCCGATTCGCGCGCGGTTTACTCGCCTTACGAGGGACGCACCATCCTCACCGAACGCGAATCCGACCTGTTGCGGCTATTCGCTATGCACCCGCAGAGGACATTCACGCGCAATGAAGTCCTGCAGGCCGTCTTCGAAGCCACCGACACTCCCGGAACTGTCGACACCTACGTGCACTATCTGCGCCGCAAAACCGATCCTGAGATCGTCACGACCGTGCGCGGGCGCGGATACCGGCTGGGGTTGCTGTGAGAAAGGCAGCGCATCGCACCGACGCCGACGCACTGTTGGTGCGACGCACCGCGATCCGAGTCGGGTTGTGGATCACTGTCGCCGTCTCCGTCCTCGTCATCGCCGTGATGGTAGCCGCGATCAGCTTCGTGTTCCACCAGATCCCTCTTACCGCTCTCTTCGACCGGACTCGCCACGAAGAGATGATCGATGTCGGCGGGCTCGACATCATCGTGGGCGGCGTCGCCCTCGGGTTTCTCGCCATCATCCTCGCCGGAACACTCGGTCTCCTCGCCACCCGCCGCGCAGTAGCCCCACTCGTCGATGCGCTCGGCCGGCAGCGCCGATTTGTAGCCGACGCCTCCCACGAGCTTCGAACACCACTCGCGATTCTCGACACCCGACTGCAAGTGCTCGAGCGATCGATGCCCGCAGGAGACCCCAATCGAGAACTCGTCGACGAGCTCCGTGGGGACTCACGCAACCTGATCAACGTGGTGAACGATCTGCTCGACTCCATCGATGTCACATCGAGCGGAGTCGTCGCGTCCGAACCAGTCGCCCCCGTCATCGCCGACGCCGCCACCTCGATGCGACTGATGGCGCATGAACGAGGCATCCAGCTCCACGTTGACACCGTTCCCGCCGACCGCAGCGCCGCCATCCCGCCGACGAGTCTTCACCGAGCTCTCGTCGCGCTAATCGACAACGCCGTGAAGCACTCGCCCGACGGGGGAACAGTGCTCGTCACCACCAGCACGAGTCGGAGTGACACCTGCATTGCTGTACGCGATCACGGGCCCGGCATTCAAGGGATCGATCCCGAACGCGTCTTCGATCGTTTCGCGCGGTCCTCGCTCGCGGTCGACGGCGGGGGCTCCGCGAGTACAGGATTCGGTATCGGACTCAGCCTCGTACAAGACACCGTCGGCCGGTTCGGCGGTACCGTCGAGGTCACCAGCACCTCTGAGGAGGGAACGACGATCACCATGACGCTCCCGCGCGGCCGCCGATAGCTGCCCCATCGGGTCTTCTCGTGAAGGCAGTCGGGCCTACGGTCCCGCTCTGCGGTCGCTGCCACGCTCGAGCACGGCCGCGCCGGAATCGTCGAGAATTCCGACGTCGATTACCCCCGACAGCCTGCAGCCTCTCGCCAATGGTTCGCTATGAACCCGACTCCACTCGGGCTGAGCGGCGGCCCCGGCGCGACCCCAGCACCGCAGTCACCGCCACCGGCGCAACAGTGACGACAACGATGCCGAGCATGATCCACTCAATGTTGGCCGCCACCCATGGAATCGACCCCAACAAGAATCCCGACAAACCGAGCACACCAGCCCACACGACTCCGCTGACGATATTCCACCGTGTGAAAGCAGCTCGAGTCATCGCCGACATCCCCGCGGCCGGTGCGACGTACGTACGGACGATCGGAACAAACCGAGCCAGCACAATCGCGAATGCGCCCCACCGCGCGAAGAATCGCTCGGTTTCGACCAGGTAGCGCCGCTTCAGGACACGCGCATCAGAACGAAACAGCTGACGGCCGTACCGCCGTCCCAAAGTGAATCCGACCTCACCACCAAGGATCGCCGCTGCGCCCGCCACCCCCGCCACGACGCTCCAATGGACGCCGATCGCCGCGGCGATGATGGCACCCGCGAAGACGAGGCTGTCGCCCGGGAGAAATGGGAACAGGATCCCGTTCTCGACGAAGACGATCAACGCAATGAGCACGAGCGAGAAGACGCCGAATCCGGCCAGCACATGAAACAGATCCATCTGCGCGAGCTTCCAGCGCGGGCTCTAAGAAGCCTCGAAGATCGACTACTCCGTCGCATCGAGTCCTCCCCGTAGACGACACCGGACGATGGTGAGAGACTTCTCTGTTCTGCGCGAGGAGGAAGCATGGACACTGACGGGACAGCGGCCGGGGGCTGGGAGGAAATCATTCGCGGACTGATCGCTCGGGCGACCGAGTCGGCCCCGACCGAGCCCGGCGTGTACCGGATGCCGTGCGGTGAGTGCGTGGTCGACTTCTTCATCACCGCGGAGGGCGAGGAGCACTGGCTCGTCGCCGGCGACGAACGCTCCTACACTCGGGAGACCGTCGCGATCGCCCGACACGGAGACTACCCGTGGGAGCGTCTCTACACGCTTGCCGACGCGGCCGAGGAAATCGCGAGACTCGCCGCTGCGAACGGTGGCGGCATCGACCGAATGCTCAAACAGCTGGTCAGAACGGACGACGACCGCGAGGTCGAGCGCAGGGTTCGTGAGCTCGAGGGGGATGAGCAGTGAACCGCTCGAGGATGTTGCGGTGCGCTTCGAGGTCGACCGCGATGAACTCTAAAAGCAGCCGTAACCGCGAACGTGGAGAGCAGCTATGACCGAGTATCCATGGTTCGACTTCGACCAGATCGACTTCGTCACCTCGGACCAGCATTTCAGCCACGCACGCATCAGCGAACTCGCCGAGCGGCCGTTCGCGACCGTGGAGGAGATGAACGCGGAGCTGGTGCGGCGGTGGAATGAGGTGGTGGGACCACACGACTCCGTGCTCCATCTCGGTGATCTGGCGCTCGGGCCGATCGAGGAATCCGTCGGTCTCACCGTGCACCTAAACGGGCGACGGTTCCTCGTCCCGGGCAACCACGACCGGGTTTCGCCGGCAACACAGTCCAAGCGTGCAATCGAAAGGTTCACGCCGCTGTATGAGGCTGCCGGGTGGAGTGTCCTCCCCGAGGTGATCGAGGGCACCCGCCGCGGGTACCAGATCCTGGCATCCCACTACCCCTACAGTGGCGACTCACACGGCACCGACCGGCATACGACCCACCGCCCACGTGTGGACGATGGTGTTCCGCTGCTGCACGGTCACACTCATGCTCGCGATCATGGCCCGCGCGGGCATGAGTTCCACGTCGGCGTCGACGCGCACGACTTCACGCCTATCCGCTTCACCGTCATCGACGAGTGGATCCGCAGCCTCCCGGGCATCGAGACGCGGCTGCAGACTGCGGCCCGTGAAGCGCGCACGGTGCTCGCTGGTGTCGTCGACAGCGAGACGCCCGGTTCGGACGCGCTGTTCTACATGCAGGGGTACAACGAGCTCGTCATTGTTCTTGCGGAGCTTCTCGACGCGCTCCCCCACGACGAACCGAACGGGTAGACGGGAACAGGTCATTCGCGGTCGGGCCGGATCGAAGAGTGCGTGTCTCAGTTCGGTAGCGCACCCATCCCTGCCTGCGCCAATGCACCATCACAAGGCTCCAGACCGCCCGTGACGACCACGCCTCCTCACGATCGACGCGATTGGGGTCTTGTGTGGCGAGTTCGGTGAACAGCTCACGGAACGTCGGCGGTTCGCCGTGCTCGCGGGTGTACCGGTGGATGATCTTCACAGCGCGGCGCGCCCACCTCGGCGCGGTCTTCGCTGACGTGAGCTCGGTGAACAGCGGCGCCAGGTCGGGTACGGACCACGGCTTCTCGGTCCACCCGGAGTTGTTCCACTGCATCGTGTCGTGATGAACGACTGGATCGCCGCCCTCTGGAGCGTCGGGGCTCATGGCCGCGTCTCGCAGTCGACGGACATGCCCAGTGAACCAGCTGGTGTGGTCGGCGGAGAGCTGCGCTCAGTCTGCGATCCGGCGTCCTCCATCACGGCCATCAACGGCGCGGTGTACCTCTCCCCCGTCACCTTCATGCGCTCCCGCGCTGCTTGCTGCAGACGACGTGAGGTCCGCTTCTTCTCGGTCATGACGCCTTCCCTTCTTCGGTCGGAAACGTGGCTTGGGGTCGAGGGTCGGCGGCGAGGGCTCGACGGAGCTTGCGCGCCAGCCTCGCACCAAGTGGGGTGAGGCGCATCGGCCTGTTGCGTGCCGCGGGAACGAACAGATCCCCGCCGGCGTCGGCGCCGAGGCTGGCGAGCTGGGCGCTCAGTGAGCTTTGGGTCGTGCGGATGGTCGCCGCGGCGGCGCGCACGTTGTCGTGCTGCGTGGCGATGAGGAACCGACGCGCCCGTTCGATGGGGTGCCGGCCGACGAGTGCGCGCTGCAGCAGCCGTGACCGGCCGGCCAGTGGGTGAGGGGTGCGGTCGTGTGGGCCGGGTCGCATCGCGATGCCCGCCGCTTGGATGCGGTGCGCGATCGTGGGAGCGCTGCAGCCGACGAGCGCAGCGATCTGTCGCAGCGTCATCCCTTCCTTCTCGTACCGCTCTCGCAGCCAGTCGTCGTCGATGACGAAGGTGATGGGCCGTCCGCGGCGGAGGGTGCTGTTGCCGTCGGCGAGCACACGCGACACCGTCTGCCGCGATACTCCCGTCCGCCGCGCGAGCTCATAGGTGGTCACGCCGTCACGGTACTGGGCGACCAGTTCGCGGCCGCGAGATGGTGTGTCGAGTGCGCCCCGCGCGGGTCTGGCCGTCGCCCAGTCACCGACGCCGTCGCTGCCGGTGGCGGCCGGTTGCGTGTGCGTCACCAGCGGCGGCGACCAACTGAGCGGCTCGTCGATCCCTCGGCCGAGCAGAAAGGCGCGGCCGACTTCGGCCAATTCGCGGCGCACGGTGTCCGGCAGCGTCTTCGTGAAGGTCGTCACCGTCCGCGGAGACAGTCCGGCCGCGTCCCATGCTTTCGGTGCACAGCGCATCGGGTTCCCTGTGATGGCTCGGTAAAGGTGAGCGCGCGCGTTGCGGTGCCTGGCGCCGGAGCCGGGTCGGACATTCAGCCGGGCGCAGATGCGATGCCATTCCTCTTCGGGAAGCAGCTCGGCACAGTCGAGCCTGCGGCGACGTGCATAGTCGATCCGCGTCTCGTGCGCGTCGAGGTAGGCGGCGAGGTTGAGGATCGCCGCGAGTGCGGGCGTCTCCGCTGTGGGCCGGCCGAGTTCGCGCATCACGTGAGTGACCTGACGGATGGGTGCCGTCGGGTCCAAGAGGGCGAGGGCAGCGGAGTGGGTCAGGCGCGTGCCGGTGAACACGACGGCCGCGGCCAGCGCAGACGCGGCGACGTCGCTGTGGATGCGGCGTGGGGCGAGCGCGTTCGTCCACTCATCCCAGAGTTGCGCGGGCACCTTTCGTGCCCCCGCTTCGGGGTCCACGTCCGAGGTTGGCGCAGCCTGCAGGAACAGTGTCGGTCGCCGGGTGCGACCGAGCGACGCTGCGATCAGTCTCTGCAGCTGCGGCGTCTGACCGGTGTACGACGTGCTTACCGCGAGCCGCCCATTCAGCAGCCGCACGGCACGATCGGCGTCTTCCAGGGCGGCGATCGCGACCGTCGTCCCGATCGCGCCGCCGGCCGCTGTCGGCGGTCCCGCCCACGTCCACTCATGCCCATTTCGGGGCACCGCCGCGAGGAGTTCGGTTCCCAACTCGGGCATATCGATGGTGCGTCCGTCGCAGAGTGCGACGCCTGCGGCTCGGGTCAAGAGGCGGATGTCTTCGAGGACGGTGATTGCGGGTTGCGGGGCGTCCGCGTAGATCCCGAACCGGCCCACGCCGCTGGAAAGGATCTGCATCATGCGGCGCTGCGCGTGGAGCGCCGCGTCGGGTGCGGCGATGCGTTCGGGGTGCGCGGTGAGGTCGCCGCGACAGCGACTCGCGATCGGTCCTGTCCCGGCGCCAGCGACGGGGCCATGACAGTGTCCGGGGTCCGGGATCCCGGCGAGCGGGTGCCCGGTGCGACGCGGCGGGCGGTGACACACCGGGCATTTGTCCGCGAGGATGCGGCGGTGCCTGACGCACGCGAAGGTGAACGGGAACTGCCACGACATCCGCCACCTGCCGCCGGAGTCCGCCAAGCATTCCGGGCAGTACCGTCCCGCCATGCCGCCGACGGGGCAGCGGAAGCTGATCCGTCCCTGCCGGGTGTAGCGGATCGCGTGCCGCGCGAACCGCATCCGCGTCATCTCCTGGAACTGCTCCGCCGGGATCCCTGTCGATCTCTCCAGCCGCGCCGCCTGGTCGTCGGTGAGCTCGGTCGCCCATTGCGCTGCCATCCACGATGTCGCCGACACAGCCCGGCCGCCCTCCTGCTCCACCAGGCCGAGCGCGCAGGCCATCTCCGCGATAGTCGCGCGGGTCGCGGCCGCGGAGGCCTCCAGCCAGGAGTCGAACGGCTCGTCCGGCAGGGGGCGGACCCGGAACGGGAGGACACGCACGTCACCGGCTGCCTCGCTCATCAGGCCGCCTCCTCACCAGTCGCCTGGGAGTCGTCGTTCTTCAGGCGGCGTCGGCGCCGATCGCGGCGTGCCCGATCCTCTCGGTCGTGCTTGGCCTGCAGCTCGGTGCGCTCCGTTTCGGCTCCTTCGTCGATGCGGATGTCGTCGAGGAGCTGGCGGTCGATCCGTTCCGCACCGGTGCGGATGGCGCGGGACGCGCCGCGGCGGATGAGGTCCATAAGCGATCCGATGTTGCCGGTGGTGCGGGCGAACAGGTACCGCGACATGTCGACGAGCATCCCCTCGTGCGCGTCGGCGAGCACGAGGGCCTGTTCGATGTGCCAGAGCAGACTGTCCCACTCCTGGCGGGTCTGCTTGGTGCGCAGGCTGTAGGGGTCGAGGCTGAGAACGGTCCAGCGCCGGAACGTCTGCGCCATCGCCGCTTCTTTCCCGCTCGCTCCCTCGCCGACGAGGCCGCGTTCGCGGAGCGCGACGCCGGCGAACAAGAAGGTGGCGCTGTACTCGTTGGACAGCCATTTCAGCTGGTTCGCGACCTCGACTCCGTCGCGGGTGCGCATCTGGATGAAGTGCAGGTCGTCGATGATCACCAGGCGGGTGTCGTGCCGTTCGATGCAGTCCGCGGCCGCCCGCGCCAGATCCCGGCCGGCCATCGAACGGTGCAGGATGCCCGCGGTCGCGGGGTGTGCGTAGAACCCGAGGATCATCATGTGCAGACCCTTGATCGTGAGCCTGCCCGGGACGGTAATGTGGCACACCGGCAGGTGGAGGATGTCGTGATACTCGTCGAGGTACTCACCCACCTCCGCGATCCGCTGCCGGTGGAAGTCGCGCCCGAAGGTGTTCACCACCGTCGACTTCCCGAGGGCCGGCGGGGCGTCGAGGGCGGCGGCGGATTTGACCCGATCGGAGTCCTGCAGGTTGCTGTCCAGGATGTCACCCAGTTGCAGGTGCACGCCGTGCACCTGCCGGGTCCGCAGCAGGATGTTCGCGTGCCACGCCCGACGCTCCGCGTTGTACTTCGCGAACGCATCCGGGTCGAGCGCTCCGAGCTGCTCCAGGGTGAGCAGCTCGGGCTTGTTCCGTGGGGGACGTTCGGCGAAGTCCTTCCACCCCTCATAGGTGGATAGGCTCCGCTGCCGGCGGGGCGCGTCGTGCTCGCCTGAGACTGTGGTGGTCATTGGATCATCTCCATCGGCTCGAAGTGGTAGTCGGATCGGATCGTGGGTTCGTCGATGTCGTCCTCGTCGTCGTCATCGCCCGTTTCGGGGATGTCGACGCGTTTGCGTGGGTCCCGGACCTCGCCGGTGAGCTCCCGGCCGAGGTCGGTGGTGGGGTTCAGTTCGGCCTCGAGCATCCGCTGCACGGTGCGCAGCGACCACACACCGTCAGAAGCGGGATCTTTCTCGTTGAGCTGCGCGGCCATGCGGGAACTCATCCGCCGCTCCGACGGAGTCAGTGCGCGTCCCGCACCCCAGTCCTCGAGCAGCTGCGCAGCGACATCGTCGACCTGGGAAGGGCGGCCCTGTCGGATTGCGATCTTCTTCGCATACTCCAGCGCGTCGAGGCTGAACGGGGTGTCGAAGGCTCCCTTGTGCTCCCACTCGAGGGTGTGCCAGGTGCCGTCCTCGGGGTCGTGGAAGTAGATCTGCGTCAGGTCGTCGGGGTTGACCACGAACGGCCACTCCGTGCCCTTGTCTCGGTAGATCGATCTGGCACGGTTGCGGTACTTCGCGACCGAGTCTCCGGTGTAGCGCAGCTTGTGGATCTCAACGCCGTAGTGGTTGAACTGCCGTTTCACGACCGGGAGCAGCTCAAGCAGAACGCTCCGGTCAACAGGCATCCGCAGTTGCCCGGCAACGGCGAGCCCCTGGTCGTATCTCTCGGCCGGGCTGAGCTTGACGCCGGGGAGGCGGGGATCCTCGAGAGAGTCGTGGGGTCGGAGGTGGTAGACCGTCGCGACCCACTCTCGGATGATCTGCTCCAGTTGCGGGACGGTGTAGACCGCGTCGGCTTCGACGTCGTCGCCGCGTCCTCCGACGTCCGCGCCCTTGTAGCCGGGGAGTTCTTGGAGGAACGTGTCGAGGGTGCGGAAGAACCTCTCGACAGGGCTCTTGTCGGTGGGCTGGTAGACGCGCGCCGGCTGGATGGATATGCCCAGGCGTGCGCACGCGCTGGTCACATGCTCCGAGAGGTACGGTGCGCCGTGGTCGACGATGATCGTGTCGGGCAGGATCCCCGCACGAACGAACCGCGGGACGCGGATGCGCGTCGGGTCGACGAGCACGGAACCGGCGACGCCGTGGAAAGGCCATCGTGCGCTCGTGCCCCAGTCCGCGGGTGTGTCGAAGGGTTGGCATGCTTCCATGAGCACCCCGGAGACGTCGATGGATTTCGTGGAGCCGGGCGTCAGCCGCATGCCGAGGATGCAGCGGGAGTAGAGGTCGATCGCGACGGTGAGGTCCGCGGCGACCCACTTGCCCGTCACCGGGGCCACGGCAAAGACGTTCAGCGGCGTCGTGTCGAGGAGGACGTACTGGCCGGGCGCGGTGGCGTGCAGGCGGCCGTAGGGAGCGGGCGGCCGGTTTGCGTTGGAGCGCTTGCGTTTGGTGCTCCCGGAGAAGGTCGCGCGGCCTCGGGAGAGCTCGTCGAGGATCTTGTATGCGGCGCTGCGTGAAGGGGCGGCGACGATACCTGGCCCGTGTGTGCGGTCGGCTCGGGCGTTGACTCTCGCGATGATGATGCTCTTCGCGACCTTCGATTCCGGCGTCTGCTCATCGATGACCTCGCGTGCCGCCGTGACCCAGCGGTCGTCGAAGTTGGCGAGCGGGTTTCCGGGCTGCGCCTTGCGGTGATCGATCAGTCCGATCTCGCCGGCGTCTTTGTATCTCGCCACCCACCTCGCGACGGTCCGGCGGCCTTTGCCGAGCTCGAGCGCCTTCGCCGCGATCCGCTCTTCGATGCGACGCTCCGGATGGTAGGCGAGCTTCGGTTCGCCCTCACGCGCGATCTCGGCCGCCCCCGACCGGTAGCCGGTGAGGACCTCTCGCACATGATCGGCGCGCTCGGCGGACACCGCACGAGCCGCGCCGCTGGCATCGGCCCAGACAACACCCAGCGGGGGCGCGTCTTCATCGCGACTGTCTCCGGGGATGCGTGTCGTACCTCCCTCAGCGCGGGGCCGCAGGAGGTCGATCATCCGCAGGCGCCGAACCTGGCCAGTTCGAGTGCGGACGATGACCGCACCATCGCAGATCTCCGCAACTGTGCAAGCGTCGCCGTCGTAGACGAAGTCCACGCCGGGTTTCAGGGTCCACGTGCTGCTCATCGCTATCTCCTTCAGGTGTTGAGGTGGTGTTATCTCAGGCCCGCGTCACGATGCTCGTGCCGCTCAGAAGTCGAGTCAGGTCAGTGCTCAGCCGCCGCGTCCACAGCAGATGCAGGACGAGCGCGCGTGCTGCGAGAAGCCCTTCGACGACGGGCGCGATCGCGCGCACTGCTTCGCCGAACGCCATGGGCGATCTCAGCTCACCGAGCGCGGCCGTGATGTCGCCGTCGGCGAACTGGAAGGGTCGGCGGTAGCCGGCAAGGAACTCGACGTTGCGTAGCAACACCTCATCCGGCTCGGATTGGACGCGGTACTCCCACCCGTGGGGTTCGATCACGCGCCGCGACCAGCTCAGCGAGTCACGCACCTTCGGGATGGTGAGCTTCGCGGCGGGCTTCACATCCACCACGCAGACGGTTTGGTCCGCGTGGACGATCAGATAGTCGGGAATGTGGCGACGGCGTGTGCCCTTGTCCTCCCCCTCGAGGAGGAACGGCTGAGACAGGATCCAGTCGACGCGAGGGTCGAAGTCGGCCAACAGCAGGTTCGCGTACTCGAGCCGCGACTCGTATCCGACATGCGATTGCATGGTTGCCGACCAGTAGCTGCCCGAGAAATGCCGCTGCCCCCGGTACCAGCGG
>NZ_JBYIPF010000014.1:0-22117 GCF_057706945.1 Microbacterium sp. bgisy203
CGCCCAACCACCCCTCTCCCCCCCCCCCCCCCGGCACCGGTTCCTCGCCCGCGGCCGGCTCCTGGCGGCACTGTCCTCGGCGACGGTGATCGTGGAAGCCGGGGCACGCTCCGGCTCCCAGCACGTCGCCCGCGAAGCGCATGCCCTCGGTCGTGGGGTTGGGGCGGTGCCCGGGCCGGTCACGTCCGCGGCGAGCACCGGCACGCATCTGCTGCTGAGCGAGGGCACCGCTGCCATCGTGACCGGCCACCACGACCTCGCCATCCTCACCAGCGACCGACGACGCCAGGCCCCGGCACGAACCACGGGCCTGAGCACCGCGCGCGATTTCGATGCCGTCGATCAGAACCTGCCCGGCCGCTCCCTCTGATCCGCCGGGTCAGAGCGTGCGCCCCTGCCGGGCCTCCATGGTGAGGTCCGGCTGCTCGGTGTTCGGGGTGTGGCGGCTGAGCTGCTGGGCCCGGGTGAGCGCTGCGGTGGCGCGGGCGGCGTCGAGCTTCTGCGCATCCGATTCCGCAACGGGGCCGAGCGGGGTCTCGTCGGTGATCTGGTACCGGTCGCGGTACGCCGCGACGACCCGGCCGGCCTGTCGCCATCGCTGCGCCGTCCACTCGTCCGCGGGCTTGTTCCCGAGCGCGGCCGTCCACGGCTCGCCCTCGTTCAGGTCGCGGTCGAGGACCGCGGATGCGCGGTGTTCGATCAGCTCTTCGCGTCCGGTGAGGGCGTGGCGCATCTCGGGGTCGATCACGCCGGAGGCATACGGGATGAGCCCGGCGATCAGTCGCGGCGACCGGCGGGTGCGCCCGGACCCGGCAGGTCGGGCGGTTGCGCGGGCGAGGCGGTGATGCAGGACCGAGGCGATGTCGTCGGCATCGGCGAAGCCTCGCGCTGCCACGAGCCGCGGGAGCAGGGCGCCGAGGTCGTGATGGTTGGCCTCGGCGCGGCGCAGCTCCGCGGACAGGGCACCGTAGGCGTCGGAGCCGAGCACGAGATCGACCTGCTCCTCGGTGAGGCCGGACGCGGTGAGGAGGGTGGCCCAGCGGTCGTGCTGTCCGGCTTGGGCGATGGTCTCGTACTCCGCCGCCAACTGGGCGATCGCGCCCCAGCGCTCCTGTTCGGCGGTGATGGTCTCGTGCGCGGACAGCTCGGCGCCGACGTGCTGGAGCACCCCGTACAGGACGGACCGGGCGGTGGCGTCGGGGTTGTCGGAGGGGTGCGGGGCGACATGCGCGTCGTCGGTGGTGTCGGTGGCGACGTAGGCGTAGTTCCCGTGCCGGCCGCGGGTCATCGCGACGTAGAAGTTCTCCCGCGTCGTCGTCGCCGTCACGACCGCGTGCGCGGTATCGACGGTGACGCCCTGGGCACGGTGCCCGGTGATCGCATACCCGAGCTCGACCTGCTCCGCTACATACGTGGCCGGCAGCACGAGCGATCCGCCGAAGCGTCGCCCAGCTGGGCGGACGGTGATCGACCCGTCCCCGGCGACGGCGGTGATCGTCCACCGGTCGCCGTTGCGCACCCACGATCGGCCGTTCTTGGACCGCAGCCGCCGGTCATTCTCCCGCGTGATGACCCGATCACCCTTGGACGCCTGGGTGCCGTCATGCAGGGCGACCTCTCGGCCGGGGGTGATCGTGCCGTCGAGGATGAGGTCGGCGCGGGCACGCTCGTTCAGCTCGGTAACGGTCTCGCGGGTTTCGGCGACGAGGATCGACGCCCACCCCGCCTGCACGTCGCGTCGCCAGGCGGTGTAGGCGGCATCGACCATCGCGCCCTGCTCCCCGCCGCGCACCCGGTCGTGCTCGATGAGCGTGTCGATCGCCGAGGTACGGCCGTGCCGCAGGGCCAGCGAGTTGGACTTCTCCCACGCCTGCGTGAACCGGTGCACGTCGGTGAGTTCTGGGGCGTCGTCGCGGTCGTGGACGAGCATCCCGAACGCCCCGCCCGCATCCACGGCTTGGAGCTGTGACCAGTCACCCACGAGCAGGACTTTCGCGCCGGCTTGTTCGGCGAGGCCGGTGATGCGATCGAGGGAGCCGGTGCCGGCCAGGGATGCCTCGTCGAGGATGACGAGCTGGTCCTTGTCGAACGTGGTCCTGTGGAGGAGGTGCATCTGCCACCAGCGGGCCGTGTTCTCCGTCTCGATCCCCAGTTCCTCGCCGAGCACTTGCGCCGCGTTCTCCGACGGCGCGAGCCCGACCACGCTGCCGGCGCCGTGCTGCTGCTCCCATGCCCGCTTCAACGCGCTCATCGCCGTCGTCTTCCCCGCACCGGCGGGCCCGACGAGCACGTCCACGACCCGGCCCGACACCGCGATCCGCTGGAGGGCGTCAGCCTGATCGGGGCCGAGCCGTCGCCCTTCCGCGTCGGGCCTGCTTGTGATCCGCTCGACGGTGGCCAGTTCCACGGTCGGCCGGTCGTCGCGTGCGAGCGGTCGAGGAGGCGGTCTTCCGCGGCCAGCAGTTCTTCGGTTGAGTACAGCACGGCGCCGGGGTGGCGGAAGCGGCTCGACCCGTCCGGACGGCGGAACACGACCGGGCTCGACGCCAGCTCCGGCGGCGTCAACCGCAGCGACGCCTGCTCGGCCGCGTCGGTCACCATCCCGGTGATTGCCTCCCGATCCTCCGCCGACGCAAACCGCACACCCATGAGCTGCCGGGAGGCTTCGGCGTGGAGGTTCCAGCGCCGCCACGTCGACCGCTTCTCCCCCACCGCCACCACCACCGCACTGCCCAGATCGGCAATCGTGTCGAGTGGCACGTCATCAGCCCGCAACAGCACCGACGGCTCGGCGGCGGTGGCGAGCGTGCGCGCCCAGCCGGTCGCGTCTTCGCCCAGCAGCTCGGTGGCGCGATGCCGCCAGCCAGCGGTGAGGTCCGCGAGCGACTGCACATGCTTCTCCGGACGGGTCGCCAGCGTCGCCTGGGCGCGGAGCTTCAGGATCGTCGCCGCCGACGGCTCACGGCCGTGCTTGGTTCGGTAGGCGTCGATCAGGCGGGTCTTCTCCTCCTCGATCTGCCGGGACCGGGAGGAGAACTCCGAGATCAGCTCGTCGGCCACCGGGGCGAGCTCCCACGCGGGGTTGCGATCCCGGCCTCGCTCCCGGGCCTCCCACTCGATCCCGAACATGCCCGTGATCCGATCCGCCAACGTGGCGTTGTACAGCTCGGACAGGGCGACGACCGAGGCGTGCACCGGGCGACCGGCGAGGGTCCGCCACTTCTGGTCCTGCACGGTGAGGACCTTGTTGCTCACCACGACGTGGGTGTGCAATTGCGGATCGCCACGACGTGAGTCGTAGTGGTCGAACGCGGTGGCGAGGACGCCGGCGACATCGACATGCGCGACCGCCCCGTCCGGGCCGGCGGCGCCGACGCGGGTGGTCGCAACCTCGCGTTCGAGGAACGCAACCACCTCGGCAACGGCCTGATGGTGGGCGTCCGCGATCAGGGATTTCGTGCCTCCGTCCGCAACACCCCACCACGCCGACAGCGACTTCGGCACCGAGAACGTCAGATCGTAGCCCGCGACCACGCGACGGGTGCCGCGCTCGGCTTCCTCCGCCTCGATCGCCGCGACCTGCTCCGCACGAGACACCGGCCCCAGCTCCGGGTCGAGGTCGGCGACCCGACGGTCGACGCGCTCCTGCACGCTTGCGTACTGCCGGTACGCCTCACCCAGCGGCTCCCCGGTGATGGGGTCGCGGCCCATCCCGACCAGGAGCTGGAGCTGCGCTTCGGAGACCTGCCCGCCCTCGGTGAGCTCACCTGTGCCGAGGTACGGCAGGCCCGACCCCATCCAGAAGCCGGGAGGTGTTCCCTCCTCCGTGTAATACCTCGTCAGCGGGGTCGAGAGGTCGCGGTCGCCGTCAGCTGCGGCGACAGTGCGAAGTAGGTACTCATAGCCATCGCCGGCGCTCATTACTCGCATCGAAACCGTCACACCAGGAAGGTGTGCTTCTGACTAGAGGGATCTGGAGAGCCTCGCTACGCGACGAAGTCCTGCCAATCGTCGGTCTTCTCCACGCCGCTCGCACCATCGCGGTTGATGGTGAGCCACGTCTTGGAGGAACCGTCCTCAGCACCCCAACCGAATGCCCTTTCCACGTCTCGCCGACGCGGCTCATCACCGTAAGTCACCACAAGCACGCTGGGTTTCGGATCGCGGTCGATGAACTCTGCTCGAAGTGCGGAGTTCACAGGACCATCCTTGAAGGAATAGCCGATGATGAGCCAGTGGTCGGACGCAGCCAAACCACCCGAGAACATCTCGTAGGCCAGATCGAAGGGAAACTTAGCGACGTGTTCCGCCTTATCTTTCCGGTTCGCGAGAACAACGACTGGTCGGACGTTCGTTGTGTCGTCACGGATCGCACGCCACTGGTCCCCGTCATCGAGCATGTCCTTGGGCAGCTTGGCGTGAATCTTCCGATCACGCGTTGCCCAGAACGTTAGTGATCCGTGAATGTGCAGTAGTTGCACTCTTTTCCCTAGCGGAAAATCCCCGCTGCTGGATCGGAGCGCCTGCACCTCGCGTTCAACTCGGTCGTCAACTAGTACCTTCACACGCCGATACCCGTGCCCCATATCTGCAAGCTCCGATTGGCAGACCGTCAGGAGCGCGGCGAGCATGAGGGTGTCGTAGTTGAGATTCCCGATGACAACTTTACCGTCGAAGGACTCAGTGATCGCGGTCACTAAGTCGTAGAGGCCTTGTGCTTCATCAGCGTAGGCATGTGATCGCTCTGCGATTACTTCAAGAACATGCGAAATGCCGGTGTCTCGCACTTGTTCAGCAAATCGAGAGACTCGCCTGATGGCCTTCCTGAGTTTCTTGTCAGATGGCTTAGTCAACGCAGCAAGAGTATCTAGGACATCCAGTGTGCGTGACTCTGCCCCGAACGCACCAACAAGCACTTCGAAGTCCTCGGCACTACTTGCGCCGTCGGGAAGAGCGCGCTCGGCAATCTCCTTCATGGCGATGACAACGTCACCGCCGTCCGACTCCTCGATGCGACGAAGCACCTCTTCGGTGATGCTCTGGAGGTTTAGTTCGGGGTTGAACGCGATCGACAGACCGTTGCCAACGAGGGCGGCGATGTTCCGCTCAGCCGTCAAATCACACCGCCATCCTGATCGCCCACGCGGACCAAACGCCCGTCGTCTACCATCTCAGGTTAGCCGGTCAACCCTCGCTTGAAAGACGTGTGGCGGCTCGTTGAGGCGGCGAGGACGAGAGTCACGGCGACAGGCAGACGGAGGGTTGTCGGGGCCGACGAAGGCACGGTCGAGAGCCCTTCGGCGTCGCGGTCGTTCGCTGCGTGCCGGGCAGTCGGTGGTGCACCTGGCAGGTGTTCAGCCCGGCAGGTTGGCGCCCGTTCGGCGCGTCGAGGTCCGGGGTTCACGAAGCCTGCGGAGCCCTCATGCGCGACGACCATTCCCATTGCGGCCGCCCTCTCCGGGTCGGGTCGCTGTTCTCCGGGTACGGCGGCCTTGACCTTGCCGTCGAGTACGCCACCGGCGGGGAGACGATCTGGTTCTCCGAGATCAACACCCCCTCTATCCGCGTCTTCGCCGACCACTGGCCGGGCATCCCGAACCTCGGAGACATCACAGCCGTCGACTGGAACGATGTGCCGCCGGTGGACGTGCTGATCGGCGGGTTCCCCTGCCTCAATGTCAAGCCTCTCGGGGCGAGAGCGTGACTTCTGCTGCTACCAGCTTCCACCGCGGAGATCGATGTCTCCCTCCGGCCATTGTTCGGTCATCTTCGCCGTGTTCCTGGTCGGCAACGTCATCGCCGCGCTCGCGTCGACGTACCCGGTCATGGTCGTCGCCCGCGTCATCAGCGGTATCGCGGCGCAGGCGTTCTTCGGCGTCGCGGTGTCGCTGTGCGCGCAGCTGGTCGACGAGCGCATCCGCGGCCGGGCGGTCGGCGTCGCGATGAACGGGCTCATGCTCGGCACGCTGCTCGGCCTGCCCCTGGCGACGCTCGTCGGCGGCAGGCTCGGCTGGCAGTCCGCGTTCTGGACGATCTCGCTGCTGACGGTGATCGCCGCGATCCTCACCCTCGCCGTGGTGCGCAACCCGCGGCCGGAGACCGGCGCCGAGCAGCCCCGGGCTTCCGCCTCCGCAGAGTTCGCGGTGCTGCGTCGGCCGCAGTTCCTCCTGGCGATCGTGTCGAGCACGCTCATCATCGGCGCGACGTTCTCGGCCTTCACCTTCTTCACCCCGATCCTCACACAGGTCACCGGTTTCGCCGAGACCACCGTGCCGTTGCTGCTGCTGGCCTACGGTGCCGCAACCGTGGTCGGGAACATGATCGTGGCGCGCCTGGCCGACCGGCACACCATCTCGACCCTGCTCGCCGGTACCGCGCTCAATGCCGTGTTCCTGGCTGGGTTCGCGTTCTTCACCGATGTTCCAGCACTCGCGTTGGTGTTCATGTTCGGGATCGGCTTGGTCGGAGTCACGATGAACCCGGCGATGGCGGTCCGTGCGCAGCGAGCTGGGAGCACCGCGCCTCTGGCGAACACCGTGCACTCCTCGTTCATCACGCTCGGGATCATCCTCGGCTCGGCCATCGGCTCCGCACTCATCCCGACCTACGGGCTGCGTTCGCCAGTGATCCTCGGTGTTGGGATGGCGATCCTCGCGATCCTTGTGATCCTCCCGGCCCTCGCCAGCCCCTACCTCCGACACGGCGTGCGCGAAGAGCGGACGCGCAGCGTAGAGGTTGACGCCTGATGGCGAGAGTGAAGTGCCGACTTCGGTCTACCGAGGGGCTTCGGGAGCGTTAGCAGTCGCTGAGCCGAGCGGCTGGCCCCTGGCTGATAGCATGGATCGACATATTGCGATGCGACACGGCGAGGAGTGCGGCCATGACAGCCGAGACCGAGGCTCAGGTCGATGCGATCGACGCATTCAAGGCGCTGTCGAACCCCATCCGACTACAGATCCTGACCTGGCTGCGTGACCCGCGCGGCAACTTCCCTGTCGAGCAGGGCATCGCCGACCCGGACGAGTACGGGGTCTGCATCACACAGATCCGCGACCGCACTGGCCTCGCACAGTCCACAGTCTCGTCCTACATGGCGACCCTCGAACGCGCCGGACTCGTGACCAGCACCCGCGTGGGCAAGTGGACCCACTACCGCCGCAACGAGGACCGCCTCGCCGAGCTCGGCGCCCTCTTCACCAGCGTCATCTGACCCACCGCGGCGCCCTCGGCGCACCCTCGACTTGACCTCATATCGAACTTTTGCGATGCTTGACTCTCGCATCGAGATATTGCGATGCGTCGTTGTGACGAGTCGAAGGAGTGGCGTATGCCGTGGGGTTTGATCGCGTTGGCATTGGGAGGGTTCGGCATCGGTCTGACCGAGTTCGGGATCGTCGGGCTACTGCCCGAGATCGCGACAGAGTTCGGCGTCTCGGAAGGTACGGCGGGCATCCTCGTGTCCGGGTACGCGCTGAGCGTGGCCGTCGGTGCGCTCGCGCTGACGGTGACCGTGTCGCGGTTCGACCGGAAGAAGGTGCTGCTGTGGCTGATGGTGCTGTTCATCATCGGCAACCTCGTCTCCGCGGTCGCGCCGACGTACAGCCTCATGCTGACCGGCCGGATCATCGCCGCCCTGTGCCACGGGGCGTTCTTCAGCGTCGGGGCCGTGGTCGCCGCCGACCTCGTCGAGGAGAAGAAGAAGGCCGGCGCCATCGCGCTGATGTTCGCCGGCCTCACCGTCGCCAACGTGCTCGGCGTTCCGGCCGGCACCTTCCTCGGGCAGGCCGCGGGCTGGCGGTCGACGTTCTGGGCGATCACCGCCATCGGGATCATCGCGATGATCGGCATCGCGATCCTCGTCCGCCCCGCACACACGAACGAGGCGAGCGGGGTGCCGAGCCTGCGCCGGGAGCTGGGCATCTTCCGGCGACCGCAGGCGCTCGCCTCCGCGCTGGTGAGCGTGCTCACCTTCGGTGGGCTCGTCGGTGCGTTCACCTACATCGCGTTCACGCTCACCAACGTGACCGGGTTCACTGAGGCGGCCGTGCCGTGGCTGTTGCTCGTCTTCGGCGCGGGTAGCTTCATCGGGAACATCCTCGGCGGCAAGGCCGCCGACCGTTCCCTGAATGGCTCCCTCCTCGCGATCCTCGCAGCTCTCGCAGTCGTGCTGGTCGCGTTCGGCCTCATGGCTGCGGTACCGGTCGCGGTAGTCGTGCTGATGCTGCTGCTCGGCACGGTCGGGTTCGCCGCCGCACCGGGCCTGCAACTACGCATCATGAACGTCGCGGGCGACGCCCCCACCCTGGCCTCGGGCATGAACATCGCCGCACTGAACATCGGCAACGCCCTCGGCGCCTGGCTCGGCGGCATCGCCATCACCACGACCCTCGGCTTCACGGCCCCCCTCTGGGTCGGCGCAGTTCTTGCCGTGGCCGCGCTTCTCGTGCTCCTCGGCGCAGTCGCAGCGCAGAAGCGTGCGAAGCCCTCGGACAGCGAGCCGCAGCAGTCCGGGGTGATGGCCGCATAGCCGGGTTCGCCCGACCAGGGGCAGCTCAGCGGGAGTGTCCGGCGGTTCCCGAGGCCGCCGGACACTCCCGTGGTGCGAAAGGGCTGGTTCCGCTGGTCGCTCGGACTCGCTCGATCCGTCGTCCGATCGGGCCGATGGTCTACGACTGTCTCAAACTCGTGTTCGTCAGGTCGGGGTCGGCGATCGTGTTCAGCGAGTTCGGGCATCAGCCGGTCAGCGTCGGTGATGCGGTCCTGATCGGCCCGAACGTGTTGTTCAGCGCCGAACCCGAAGACCTCGTCACTCTCACCGCGATCTACGTCGATACCGACTTCGCGCTCGATCAGTTATTCTGGCAGCACTCGACGATCCTGCATGATCGGCTCGACGCGCAAGGGTTCGCGGAAAAGGTCTACTCCGAGCCCGCACAGATCCTGCGCCTCGGCCAAGACCGAGCGGGCATGGTGACGCCGTGGCTGGACGAGATGGTCGCCCTCAGTATCCAGGGCTCTTTCCCGCAACGGTTCAACCGGCTACAGGTCCTCTGGTTCGCGGTGATGGACGTCCTCGCCCCGCACATCCGTATCTCCCCGGTGCGGCTGACACCCCTGCAGCGGGCACGCTCACGCCCCGTGCTGCCGCGTACCCGGCGGTTCGCGCCGCTGCGCCGTGAAGCGATGCTCGCCCGTGAAGCCCTCCACGAGAACGTCGCGCACCCGTGGACACTGGGCGAGCTGGCCGAGACCGTGCGGCTGTCTCCGCAACAACTCACGCGGGTGTTCGCCGAGGCGTTCGGGAAGACCCCGATCGCCTACCTGACCATGCTGCGCGTGCAGGAGATGGCCCGGCTGCTACGCGAGACCGACCTGCCCGTGGCTGCTGCGGGCCGGCGCGTGGGCTGGTCGAGCCGGTCACGTGCGACCGAGGCGTTCATCGAGCACACCGGGCTCAGCCCGAGCCGCTACCGCGCCATGCGCCCCGTCACCACGGATCACCCTGAGAACGGCACCGTGGTCCGGTAAACCCTCACTTCGTCCGGCGTCCGACCGGACATCACCGCTTCCCGCCCACCGTCGGAGGGAGCGCTGGTAGGCCGGTATGTCCTACGTCAGGCACGACCACAGTTGTCCTGGCGGCCAACCTACCGATCCCGTAGCTCGCTGACCGTCTCGACTCGCCGGATGTGCCTGGCTCACCTCGCAGGTACAGGGCCAGCCGCCGCCCCTGGTGGCTGGCCCTCCGGGAGGAGGCCGACGATGGTGACGAGGCAAGAGGAGGCCCGCCAGGCGCGGGAGGCGAAGCTCGACGAGCTCCACGGGAAGCTCACCGGCGCGGTCGAGCGGCTCGTCACCGGCGATGAGTGGGCCGACGCGCTCCGGTTCGCCGCGCGGTTCCGGTCGCGGTCGTTCAACAACGTCCTGCTGATCTGTGAGCAGCACCAGGCCGCGTTCGAACAGGGCCGCGTCCCGGAGCCGTTCCCGACCTATGTCGCCGGCTACAAGCAGTGGCAACAGCTCGGCCGGCAGGTCGGCAAAGGCCAGGCCGGGTACCAGATCCTCGCCCCGGTCACCGGAAGATTCGCGTCCGCGAACCCGTCCGATCCCGCGTCGTGGCGGCGCCTGAACCGAGGCGAGAAGCCCAAACCGGGCGAGACGGTGCGCTCGAAGATGGTCGGGGTACGCCCGGCCTACGTCTGGGATGTCTCCCAGACCACCGGCGACCCCCTCCCGAAGAAGCCGGAGCCGCGGCTGCTGACCGGGCAGGCGCCGGAAGGACTGCGCGAGGGGCTGGCGGAGCGGATCGAGGCCGAGGGGTTCGAGCTGCTGTGGGTGCCGCACGAGGGCATGATCGGCGGCGCGAACGGCCTCACGAACTTCGAGACCCGCCAGGTCGCGGTGCGCACCAACATGGACGACGCCGCACAGGTGAAGACCGAGGGCCATGAGCTCGCCCACGTACTGATGCACGGCCCCGACCAGGAGGAGGCCCGCCAGCATCGCGGGATCGGGGAGGTCGAGGCCGAATCGGTGGCGCTGATGATCGGTGCCGCGCATGGGATGGACACCAGCGAGTACACGATCCCGTACGTGGCCGG
Organism: Microbacterium sp. bgisy203; assembly: GCF_057706945.1. Taxonomy (NCBI): domain Bacteria; kingdom Bacillati; phylum Actinomycetota; class Actinomycetes; order Micrococcales; family Microbacteriaceae; genus Microbacterium; species Microbacterium sp. bgisy203. The sequence continues at coordinate 10,602 of NZ_JBYIPF010000014.1, forward strand.
GTGGGCGGCGGCTGTGGATGGGAAGAATCCGGTCGAGGTGGTGCAGGCCGCTGGGGAGCGTATCCGCAAAACCGCGCTCGACATCCTCGATGGCCTCGACACGATCCAGGTGAGCGACGGCACCCCGCCCGGCCTCGGCCGCGACACCCAGCGTCGGCCGCCGGAACGTGGCTCCGGCCGGCCGGCGCCTGCCGTGGAGTCTGAGGAGGCGCGGCCCGAGCGAGCGGGGCGGGGGCTGTGATGACGGTCCGTGATCTGTCGGCGATCTTCCTCGACGCCATCGACCAGCCCCTCCCGCGGGCCGCGGCCGGGCTCGCGTCTGCGGGGGTGCCGGTGTTCCCGGTCGCGCCGCGCGACAAGGTGCCGCTGATCCGCCACGGCCGCGGCTTCCGGGACGCGACCACGAACCCGCGGCAGGTCGAGACCTGGTGGCGGCGCTTCCCACAGGCGAACATCGGCGTCCCCACCGGCGCTGCCTCCGGCCTGGTCGTGGTGGATGTGGACGTGCACGGCACGAACGGCTACGACGCCCTGAACCGCGCCGACCGCGCCGGCCTCGTCACAGGGTGGGAGTTCTTGGTGCGCTCGCCCACGGGCGGCCTGCACCTCTACTACCCAGCCGCCGACGAGATGGAGCAGCGGTCGTGGCAGGCCGGGGATGCGGGGATCGACTTCCGCGGCGACGGCGGCTACATCGTCGCCCCACCCTCGATCCGCGTGATCGACGGCGAGACCGTGCCCTACCGGATCACCGAGCTCGGCACCGACCCCGCACACCCGCTGGACGCAGACCGGCTCCGGGCTTTCCTCGAACCACCCAAACCGCCGCGCCGATTCCCGGCCCATGCGCGCAGGTCGGGGCGGACCGATCCGGTGAAGCTCGCGAACTGGCTGGGCGGAGAGCGCACCGACCGGAACCGGAAGCTGTTCTGGGCCTCCTGCATCCTCGCCGAGGAAGGCGTGCCGTATCGGGAGGCGCTGGACGCGATGCTCACGGTCGAGCAGCCCGACTTCGGACGGCGGGAGATCACCCGCACCGTCACCTCCGGCTACAAACACATCCACGGCACCCCCGCCCAGTCGGGCTCCGTAGCCCGCCATGGCATGGGTGCGGTGTCTCGGGGTCGCCAGGCCCACGGCCTCGACGCACCCGAGACGCCCGCGCGGGCGCCGGCGGTAAGGGGGCTGTGATGGAGCAGTTCTCGGGGCGTCGGTGGGCGGTGTATTCGTCTGCGTCGGGCACGGTCATGATCGCCGCCGGCGCGTTCTGGCTGTCGTTCACGGCGCTGGCCGACCTCGCCGTGCGCTCGGGGATCGGGGCTGGGCAGGCGTGGATCTGGCCGCTGCTGGTCGATGGGCTGATCGTGGTCGCGACCGTCGCCGTGGTCGCTCTCGATGGGCGCCGGGCGGCGTGGTATCCGTGGGCGCTGCTCATCGGCGGCGCGCTTGTCTCGGTGATCGCCAACGCCGCGCACGCCCTGGTCACCGCCGAGGCGTCCGTGCCGGGCCTGCTCGCCGCGACCGTCGCCGCCGTCCCACCCCTGGTGCTGCTGGCGTCCACGCATCTCACGGTCGTGCTCATCCGCTCCACCCGCACCACGACCACCCCTCCGCAGACCGAGGAGCCTCTGCCGGCTCTGCCGGCGGGCGGCACCGCACCCGAGCCCCCAACCGAGAGCCCGGCGACGGAGCCCGACGATCCCTCACCGCAGCACGAGGACGTGGGCGAAGTAGTCCCGTCCGTGCCCGCGACGCACGAGTCGGCTTCGACGGTGGTTGGTGCGGGTCGGCGGGAGCGGGCGGCGCGGCTGCGGGAGGCGGGCTGGTCGAACAAGCAGATCGCCCGCGAACTCGATGTGCACCCCTCGACCGTGGGCCGCTGGTTTCCCCCGCCCACCCGAGGCCGAGGTGTCTGAGTCGTCCGTCCCGCAGGAGGCCGGCACTGCATCTGAACATTCCGAGGAGGAACTGTCATGAACACCGAACAGCACCCGCACGACCAGCAGTCGCCCGAGCCGCCGCCACCATCCGAGGTGGCAGGGCCGGAGCGGCCTGATCCGTCGGCGGGGATGGCACCGGAGGCGATCCAGGCCGCCGACGTCGACCGCGAGCAGCAAAGCGCGGAGGGCGTGGACGTGGAGAAACCGACCCGCGGGGTGGACTGGGTGCGCGCCTCCGACCTGCTCTCCCGTGGCAGCGGCTCTCTGTCGCGGCGAGGCATCGACCTGGACGCCAAGCTCGCTCGGGGAACCCGGCACGGCATCGCGGTCAGCGCCAAGTATGTCGGCCGGCAGATCGCCGCCGGCGCGAGGCGGCTGCCGCCGCTCTCGGCGTTCGGCCGCGAGGAGCCCGCACCCGAGTCGCCGGGTCTGGGCAGGAAGTGACCCAGGGGTGAGCCGTCATGTCTACGATCCGACGTTCTTTCCCTGACCGCCCCGCTACTCGTGGGAGCCGGTGTGCACCTGCCTGGCAGGAGGTGCCGAGATGATCCCGCACACAACGACCGCCGCTGCTGCCCCGGGAGGCGGCGAGGACTACACGACCGGCGAGGGCCTGCGCGCCCTGCTGGCCCGGCTGCACGCGGAAGGGCCGGGCGCGTGGCGCACCGATCCGACCGCCACGAAGCTCATGGAGTACGCGGCCGAGAAGTACGCCGCTCTGGCGCGCAAGCACGGCCTTGATCCGTGGGAGGCGGCGGCTGCGGCGTTCGATGTGATGCGCACCCGTTCCGCGCGCGAGGCCGATGACCCGTGGGGCGTGGTCACCCACGCGGTGCGGATCACCTGCATCGCCGAGGAACGCGCCCAAGGCCTGCTGTGCTCGACGCATCAGGCGCGCCGCCCGCACTACTCGGTCTTCCACGACGCCGAACGTCTCTCCGATCGGGAGAACCCGCTGGATGACTACCATCCCGCGTTCCACATCACCGACCCCCACCCCGACGACGAGCACGACGGCGAGAGCGGGGGTGAGCGGGAGGTGGTGGAGCCGGCCGGGGTGGTCACGTCGGCCTCTGGTGCGGTGGAGGACGCGATCGCGTTCGTCACTGTCCTCGGTTGGCCGGCGCAGACGGCCCGCGCCGCGGTCGAGCATGTCTGCCACGCCCTCGCCCGTGCCGGATCGCGGCAGTCCGCGTTCGAGGTGCTGCGCCGCGACAAGCACTCCCGCGCCCTGCTCGACCTGCCCGGCTCCTCGTGGATGGCGCTGCTGCGGGCACTGCTCGGCAACCCCGCCCCCGGTGTCGCCGCGACCTCGGCGGGGCGGGGCATCCTGCTCAGGTTGTTGATCGGTGAGACGGTGCCGGTGCTGCTGCACGACGACGACCTCGTGCTTACCGTGTCGCTGGCGGCACCACGCAAGGGTGGGGGTCGGCGATGAGTATCGAGCTGGAACGGGCCGTGTCGTCGATCAGGATCGGGAACCGGCACCGCACCGACCTGGGCGACATCGACTCCCTGGCCGCGTCCATCGCCCGCGACGGACTGCTCCAGCCCCCGACGATCACCCCGGACGGGGTGCTCGTGTGCGGCAGGCGCCGGCTCGCCGCGATCCAGCAGCTCGGCTGGCGCACCGTGAACGTGTGGGTGCGGCAAGGGATCTCGGACCGGCTCGGACATGTGCTGGCCGAGCAGGACGACAACCTGCTGCACAAGGACCTCACCCCACTGGAAGCCGCGAGCCTGTACCGCGAGCTCAAGACCCTCCTTGCCGAGGACGCCGCCCGCCGACAGGAAGCCTCCCGGTTCAGCAGCGACCACCAGCCGTCCGAGAGCGGAGAGGGCGGGGAGGACGGTGGCGGAAAATTTCCGGCACCGTCACCGATGCCGGCGGGCGAGACGCGGCAGCAGGCGGCGGCGATGATCCCCGGAGCGGCGTCCTACCGGACGCTGGACAAGATCGAGGCGATCCAGCAGGCCGCCGACCGTGACGACCTCCCCGACGACACCCGCGCAGCCGTGGCGGACGCGCTGGCGCGAATCGAATCGGGCGCGCCGGTGCATCCGATCTTCGAGGAGATCCGCACCCTCATCGCAGACCCCGCCCGGAGCCGTAATGCGGAGCTGGACCGGCTCGCGCAGGAGGCAGTCGCCCGCGCCAAGAACCGGCCCCGCCGCACGAAGAAGGCGGCCACTCCTGCAACGGCCGGGCTCACGGTGTGGACGACCCGCTCGTTCGTGGTGATCTGGGGCGAACTCGTCGACTGGTGGACGCATTACGACCCGGCCGTGCTCGCCCGCGAGCTCACCGATGAGCAGATCGAGATGTTCCTGACGATCGCCGACGGCACCGCCCGCTTCGCCACCGCCCTCACCGCCGCACGCGACCACAACCCCGACAGCGGCGACGAAGACCGCGAAGACGGGGACGGTGCGGTGCGGCATCTGCACGCGCTCTGACCCTCGGGCATTTCGCCGCCTCGGACCCTGCGTGGGTGCCGGGGCGGATGTACGTTCCAGCGCACCTGGGGGGCATGAACTCGACAGATGCTTCTCGTTCCCGCCGCCGACTGGTCGTGCTGATCTCGGCCGCTGTCGTCGTGCTGCTGTTGGTCGGCGTCGGCGTCTACGGCCTGGTCTCCGGCCCTCGCACCACCAGCGACCCGCCACCCGCGCGCCCGTCACCGACCACACCGGGCACGACGGACCGCGCGCCGCGGGAGCTCGCGCCGATCCCCGAGACCGATGACCCCGAGGAGTTCGCCCGGCTGGTGGCCGAGGCGCTGTTCGGGTGGGATACGACTAGCGGGTTGATGCCGCTGGACTACACGAGCGTGCTCCTGAAGGTGGCCGACCCTTCCGGGATCGAGCAGGCCGGTCTCGCCTCCGACATCGCCGGCTACCTCCCGACCCGCGACACCTGGGTCGAGCTGCGCAAGTACTCCACCACCCAGCACTTGGAGATCACGGACGTGTTCGTGCCTGCCGCGTGGGCGGAGGCCGAAGCTCAGGCGCAGCCGGGGCAACTGGCGCCGGGGACCACCGCGTACACGGTCGAGGGCATCCGCCACCGGCAGGGCATCTGGAACGACGAACCGACGTCGAGCGCGCATGCGGTGGCGTTCACGATCTTCCTGACCTGCCCGCCCGACGGCGACCCGTGCTATCTGCTGCGCCTGTCCGTCCTCGACCAGCCCCTGCGCTGAGACCTGGGGGACGCTCTGATGCTGCGCAAAGCGATCGCGGGGCTCGCCGCCCTCGTCCTGCTCGGTCCGATGGTCGTGCTCGTCTCGGTCGGGCTGCTCGTCAACCCCTCCGCCGCCTCCTGCGCAGCTCCTGGCGGCAGCGTGCAGGTCGGCGACATCCCCGACGAACTGACCTCCACCACCCGCAACGGGGAACAGATCGTCCTCGGACGAACCGAGCTCACCCACGCGGCCACGATCATCGAAACCGGTTCGACCACTGAGGGGGTCGGACGCGACGGGATCATCATCGCGCTGATGGCGGCGCTGACCGAGTCGCGGATGCGGATGCTCGCCAACACAGGCGCTTATCCCGAGAGCGGCGACTACCCGAACGACGGCAACGGCTCAGACCACGACTCTCTCGGCTTGTTCCAGATGCGCCCGGCCTCCGGGTGGGGCACCGTCGCCGAACTCATGGACCCCGACTACCAGGCCGCCGCGTTCTACGGCGGCCCCGACGGCCCCAACGCCGGCTCACCGCGGGGTCTGCTGGACATCCCCGGCTGGGAGCAGATGGGCAAGGGCGAAGCCGCCCAGGCGGTGGAGGTGTCGGCGTACCCGGACCGCTACGACAACTACGAGCCCGTCGCAGGCGACATCCTCACCGCCCTCACCGGCAGCGGCGACCCCGGCCCCACCGGAGCCGCGGTCCTGGTGAGCGCGGAGCCGGTCGAGTCCTCGCGGGTGGTGTTCCCACTCCCGGAGGGCACCTGGGTGCCGACCAGCCCGTTCGGACCGAGGACGCATCCGATCACCGGGGAGCAGTCTTTCCACACCGGCAGTGACTTCTCCGCCCCGGACGGTACGCCGATCCTCGCCGCCGCGGACGGCATCGTGACGGTCGCGGAGTTCTCCGGCGGTTACGGCGGTCTTGTCGTCATCGAGCACCGCATCGACGGCAAGATCATCGCGACCGCGTACGCGCACTCCTGGGAGCACGGCATCCACGTCCAGCCGGGCGACACGGTGCGAGCCGGGCAGCACATCGCCGACGTCGGCAGCAGCGGCATGTCCACGGGGCCGCATCTGCATTTCGAGGTCCGCGACGGCGGCACCGACGGCGAGTACATCGACCCCGCGAAATGGCTCAACGACCACGACGCCGCCGACCTCGACGAGTCCGACGTCACCCCACCCGGGCAAGACGACTGCGACACCCAGCAGGACACGCCGGGTGATCCGTCGCCGGTGGAAGGCGACCCGGACGAGCTGGTGGACGACCCCACCACGGATGGGCAGATCACCCTGCGGATGCGCAGCGTCTACGAACAGACCCTCGCCGCGTTCCCGGAGTCGACGTGGGCGTGCTACTCGCCCCGGCCGGGATCGAAGTCGGAGCATCCGATCGGGCGGGCGTGTGATGTGGCGTTCGGGAACGCGATCGGCCAGTACCCGACCCCGACCCAGGTCGAGTACGGGTGGCAGGTCACCAACTGGCTCCAAGAGCACGCCGAGACCCTCGGCGTGGAGTACCTCATCTGGCAGGGCAAGATCTGGTCCCTCGCCCGCGCCGACGAAGGCTGGCGCGACTACAACGGCGGCGGGATGCACGACCCCAGCGACGTGACCGGCGGACACTTCGACCACCTCCACATCACCGTGAAGGGCGGTGATCGGTGATGGAGGTGTTTCCGGATTTCGATGGGCTGTCAGGGATCGAGGATCTGCGGGAGGTCGCCGGCGCGCTGTTGATGTTCGTGCTGATCGTGGCGGTGCTGATGCTGATCGTCTCGGGCGTCTGCTGGGCGATCGGCGCCAGCAACGGCAACTACCAGCTCGCGGCCCGCGGCCGGGCCGGGGTGTTCGTCTCCTTCGCCGGCGCGATCCTCGCCGGCGCCGGCGTCGCGTGGCTGAACTGGCTCATCAGCATCGGCAACCAGCTCTAACCACCATCCCTCCTCCTTCTTTTCGGCCCGCCCCGCTGGGGGCGGGCCGTTCGTGTGCCTGGGGGTTGCGGGGTGCACCTGGCGGTCGGAACTGTCTCTCGTCTCGTGAAAGGGCACATCGTGATCGACATCGACCCTAACTCCAGCGGGCTGCCGGGTATCGAGCAGCTGCGTACCATCGTCGGCGCCGTTATGACCGTCGGCCTGATCCTGTCTGTGCTCGCGTTGATCGTCTCCGCGATCATCTGGGCTTACGGCTCCAACTCTTCGAACCCGCACCTTGCCGGGCGGGGGAAGACGGGGCTGCTGATCTCCTGCGGCGCGGCCGTGATCTGCGGTGCCGCGGTCGCGCTGGTGAATTTCGGCTGGTCGGTCGGCCAGCAGGTCTGACCCCTTCTGCGTGTGAAAGGAGGGGTGCGCCGTGAGTGTGTGCGATATCCCCGTCATCTCCACCGTGTGCGACGCCGTCGGTGAGGGCACCGCGTCCCTGATCGCCGCCCCGTTCGACTGGCTCGCCTCCTCGATGGCCGGGGCCGCGGCGTGGTTGATGGAGATGATGTGGACCGTCTTCGACACCACCACCCTGGTCGACCTGAACCAGGACGGGTTCGTCTCGGTCTACAACATCGTCTTCGGGATCGCCCTGTTTATCGTCGCGATCTTCTTCTTCCTCCAGCTCATCACGGGGATGATCCAGCGCGACCCCGGCGCCCTCTCCCGGGCCGCGCTCGGGGCCGGCAAGTCGATCCTCGGCAGCTTCGTGGTCATCACGTTGACGACGGTGCTGCTGGAGATCGTCGACCAGTTGTGCATCGGCCTCATCCAGGCAGCCGGGGAGACCACCGAATCGATGGGCAACCAACTCCTCCTCCTCGCAAGCGCCCTGTCCGGGTTGAATATCGCCGCCCCCGGCGTCGGCGCGATCGTCAGCATTTTCCTCGCCGGGCTGATGATCGCCGCCATCGGCATCGTCTGGTTCAGCCTGTTGATCCGGAAAGCCTTGATCCTCGTCACCGTCGTGCTGGCCCCGCTCGCGTTGTCGGGGGCGTCGTGGGATGTCACGAAGGGGTGGATCGGGAAATGGGTGACGTTCCTGATCGCCCTGATCGTCTCCAAGCTCGTCCTCGTCGTGGTGTTCCTGGTCGCGATCACGCAGGTCGCGACGCCCATCGACGCCGGCCTCACCGCGGTGACCGAGCCCATCGCGGGCATCGTGCTGATGGGGATCGCCGCGTTCGCCCCCTACATGGTCTACCGGCTCATCTCGTTCGTGGGCTTCGACCTCTACAACTCGATGGGCGCCGAGCAGGACGCGAAGAACGCCATGAACCGGCCCGTCCCGATCCCCACCAGGGCCGGCGGTGAGGGCCCGAAGAAGATCCTCGGCAGCACTGATGGCGGGGGCGGACGTGACGGGGGCGGGAGCTCGCCAGCGCCGAAGCCGGCGGCCAGCACCGAGACGGCGGGGACGGAGACCGCGAGCGCGGAGGCGGGAACGGGGACCGCCGCGAGCACCGGGCCTGCCGCCCCGGTCGTGGCCGGCGTCATGGTCGCCAAGGAAGCCGCCGAGGCCGGCCCGCAGGCGGGCCGAGAGCTCGGAAACCAGGCCGACACCGTCGCCGCGGGCGCGCAGAACGCCGGCCACACCACCCCCAGTGACAGCAGCGGCCCGGGTTCGGGTGGGACGCCGCCGGATCCGTCGGCGCCGATGCCGAAGACCTCGACCGAGCGGTCCGCCTCAGCAGACGCCGGCACGGCCGGCCGGAAGGAGTAGGCGATGCCACGCACCGACGACACCACACCGAGCGCCCGCGAGCTGGTGCCGGTGAAGTTCTCCCGCCTCACCCGCCGCGGCCTCATCCTGGGCCTGTCGCTGTCGCAGATGATCGCCCTCGGCATCGGTGGTGCGTCCCTGATCGGAGCGCTCTACGCCGGCGGCGGCATCCTCATCGCCTACTCCGCCCCCATCTGGGCGGCAGCGATCGCACTGACGTGGGTGAAGATCGGCGGCCGAGCACTGGTCGAGTGGATACCCGTGTGCGCCTGGTGGGCCTGGCGCACCGCCGGCGGACAACTCCTCTACCGGCGCCGGATCGTCGCCCCGCGGCCGGAGGGCACGCTCGCGCTGCCCGGTGACATGGCCAGGTTGCGCGAGTACACCGATCCCGAGACGGGGGCCGGGATGATCCACGACCCCACCGCGAACACGCTGACGGTGGTGGTGTCGGTGACGCATCCGGCGTTCGTGCTCCTGGACCCGTCCGAGCAGCACCGCCGGGTCACCGCCTGGGGGCGGGTGCTGGCGACGGTCTGCCGCTCCGGCCGGGTCGCCACCCTCCAAGTGCTGGAGCGCACCTTGCCGGATTCCGGGCAGGGGCTCGCCGAATGGTGGGCCGAGCACGGCACCCACGACGACTCCTGGGCCTCGACCACCTACGCCGAGCTGATTGACCGGGCAGGGCCTGCTGGGGAACGCCACGCCACCACCGTGTCGCTGTCGTTGGATATGAAGGCGGCGGGCCGGCAGATCCGGACCGCCGGCGGCGGCATCAAGGGCGCGGCGAACGTGCTCCGCCAGGAGATGACCACCCTCGTCTCCGCGCTCCGCGCCGCCGACCTCACCCCGTCCGGGTGGTTGAGCCCCGGGGAACTGGCGGTGATGCTGCGCACCGCTTACGACCCCGCCATCGGGCCGACTCTGGAACGCCACGGGCAGCTCGGGCAGGACCTCGCCACAGCCGGCCCCGTCGCCGTCGCCGAGACGTGGGAGCGCCTGCGCACCGACTCCGGCCACCACGCCGTGCTGTGGATCAGCGAATGGCCGCGCGCGATGGTGTATCCCGGGTTCCTCGCCCCGATCACTTTGTCGACGGGGATACAGCGGTCGATATCGCTGCTGTGCACCCCGCTCAGGACCGACCAGGCCGTGCGCGACATCCGCAAGAAGAAGGTGGAGTACATCAGCGACCGCGCCCAGCGGGCGAAGATCGGGCAGATCCAGGACGCCTCGCAGACCGCCGAGTACGAGGACGTGCTGCGCCAGGAAGCCGACCTGACCGCGGGGCACGGGGTGCTGCGCTACACCGGCCTGATCGCCGTCACCGCCCCGACCGTCGAAGAACTCGATACCGCGGTCGCGGCGATCGAGCAGGCCGCGATCCAGGCCTCCTGCGAGACGAGGCGCTTGGTCGGGCAGCAGGCCGCCGCGTTCACCGCCGCCGCCCTGCCGCTGGCGCGGCGCATCTGAGAGGTGGTCAGTCGGTGGGCTTGACCAGGATCGTGGCGCCTGGGTCGACGTCGGCAGCTGCGGCGAGGGTCGGGAGCTCGGCACCGTCCAGGCCAGCGAGTTCCAATGCGGCCTGGCCGGCGAGATGAGCTGACCGGACGGATTGCCCGTTCGCGATGGAGGCGTAGAACTGGGCGGCGTAGTTGATGGCGTCGGCGTCGTCGATGCTGTCGGCCATGCCGATGGCGAACGGGACGACGTCGGCGACGAGTTGATCGATCTGTGCGGCGGACCTGCAGGCGTTGAGCAGCACGAGCAGCGGCGGGTCATCGGTGGCGGCGATCGCGCGTGAGAACGCCCGCGCCGTGACGACGTGCCCGTCGTGCGGTGCATCGGTGTCGTGTTCGAAGACGATCAGGTCTTCGTTGCTATGTCCGGAGAAGTGCACGACGTGCGGTCGGAACTTGGTGATGCCATCCAGCAGGTCGCTCGCGGTCGCGGCAGGGCGAACATCGAGTTCGATCAGGTCTCGGTGCAGCGCGGACTCGACCGCGGATCGGATGCGCTTCTGCTCTCGCCCCACGCGCAGATCCCCTTCGGAGGACGCGCCGAGCAACAGCACCCGCAGCTTCTCCGGCTTGGGTGCCCGCAGTTCCCGGAGCGCTTCGCCGACAGCATGCTCCGTGCGGTCGAAGCGCGCTTCGGTCGCCGCACGTTCGGCAGCCGCACGCCGATCAGCGGCGGTCTGCTCTCGTTTGCGCTTGCGTTCCGCCGCGTCGGCCTCGGAGCGCTCTGCTCGGGCGAGCTTGGTCTGGAGGTCTGCTTCCTGCTTCCGGTAGCCGGAGGCCTTGGCCTGCCACTTGTTCGCTTCGCTTCCGGCGGACGCGGCCTCCTTGTCACGCTGCGCGGCCCGGCTCAACTTCGATTTCTGTGTCGCCGCGCTCTTGGTCTTCGTCGCCTCCTGACGTGCCTTGTCCGCCTCGGCACGCTTCTTCGACTCCTTGTTCCGGTACTCACCGGCCTTCTTCTCCGCGTCGACGCGCTGCTTGCGCTTGCGCTCCAGCTCTCCGCGGTACTGCTGTGATCCCACCTCGGCTCCTCTCGATTCACCTGCGTGGCAACGCTATCCGGCGCCACGGACACAGCAGAGCCGCGCGCACCTGGCAGGCACAGCGCCCCGACCCCCTCACCTCCGCCGGGGTCGGGGGGGTGTCGCGTC
>NZ_JBYIPF010000015.1:0-9851 GCF_057706945.1 Microbacterium sp. bgisy203
ACCGGCGGATCTCCGCCCAATCTTCCACTGAAATCACCCTCCAAGAGTGTCGGAGGGGTCAAGATTCAACCGTCGCCTCGGGGTCAGTCTTCACCCGTCGTCGACAGCTGGCCTGCCCGCCTCCATCGGCCACGCAGCGGAGCTTCACGCGGACTACGTGTATGCCGGTCAGGCGCGAGATCGCCTCCTCCTCGAGCCAGGCCAGGGAGACAGATGGGCGTTGCTCGGAAGAAGTATCGGCACCCACCCCGTGAATCCCGCCAATCCGTTCTTCGGCGCGGACGTGTTCGGTGTCGATAGCGGTGTCAACGGATTGACGGCGGTGACCGAACATGGATCGAGTAATGACTCAAATACGGGGTATCTCGACCCCGGCACGGAGTCGTTATGGAATGTGGCTCATGCCACCACGGGACACCCGGATATGCTCACCGATGGGCCAGACGATGACCCGACCTCGGCCTATCGAAAGTACCTTGAAGGCAGGTCACCCAGTGAATAGACGGTTCGGCGCGGCCGCGGCCCTGTTCGCTGTCGTCATGCTCGCAGGTTGCGGGCCCCAGGAGGTTTCGATGAGCCCGGACAAAGCCCGCGATGCCCTCGTCGACCTGGCTCAGGAGACGGCCGAACATCTCGAGACCCAGGGCTGGGCAGCATCCAGCGCGCCATTGGTGGGCGAATGTGGGAGCGATGGGCACGTCAACTGGGGCTACTTCTACGCAACTTCCGCTCTGGGCGACGACCGAACGGCGGACACTGAGCGGGTCGCGGAACTGTGGCGGGCGAAGGGCCCAGAGGTCCGACTCGGCGCTGGGCAGGTTCCTGCGGTGTTCGCGACCGGCGGACCCGTGGATGCCATCAGCTTCACCGCGGGCCCAGCCACCTACACGATCGCGGGCACGTCACTCTGCGTTCCGGGTGACCTCAGCAAGATCATCGACGAGGATTACGTCGACTAGATAGTCCCCCGCACCCGCTGGGTATCGACCCGTGCATGAGAGGCCCTCATCTTCTACCAGAGTGAGACCACGCTATGGCGCTGAGCCGTCGCCGGATCCCACCCCAGGAGCATGCCATCGCCGAGGTTATCGACGCCCCGACCACCACCCACTCCCCGACCGAGCCCGCCCCGAAGCGTTTCGGCAAGCGTGGCTGGATCATCCTCGACCTCGCCGCGTCGGAGAAGACGGTCACCGCCTCGCACACCGCCCTGGTGGACGCGACCGCTGAGCTCGACGAGACCCGCACCGGCGCCCTCACCGTCTACACCGAGTCCGGCACCTTCGTAGCCGCGACCCGCCCGGAGCTCGTCTCCGACCTCGCCGCCATCGAGCGGCAACAAAATACCACTTGATCAGGTAATTGTGGTGCCGGCTACAGGACTCGAACCTGCAACCCCCTGGTTTCGACAACAGTTCTGCACTTTCCACCTTTGACCAGGTGTTTCCTCGTCACCGAAGGGTGAAAACCGTACGATCGGTTACCCGTCACTACCCGTGAAGATGGGCGTCTTTCCGCGGACGGCACGTGGAACTGAGCTCAATTCCGTGACGAAAACCGTGATGGATCTCCGATTCTAGATCACAGCAGCTCGTGCAGTCGCGGGCGCACATAACCTCCCGTCCCGTGCGTCCCACCCCGCCGCTGCTCCCCGAGCGCCACCCACTCGGCTGCGCCCTCGATCCGCTCGATGAGTGCGCGTGCGAGCGTTGCAGTCGCGTCCGCTCCGCCGTAAAACCCGGCCCAGGTCCCGGTCGCCTCCGCGAGCAGCTCGACATCCGGGCCGGCGGCGGATCGGAGCTCGTCGATCGCGGCCTGCGGATCGGCATCGAAGCGGTGCTTGCCGAGGATGGCACCGAGGCGCACGGAGAGCTGCGTGCGGGGATCAAGCGGTGGCATGTGGGCGAGGGTAGGCGCGAGGTCGGACGTCGCGCATAGGGCAGACGAAAGAGAGGGCCCGGCTAGCGCCGGGCCCTCAACGGTTGGTGGGCGTGTGTGGTGGTCAGTCACCTCCGTTCACGGTGGCGACACAGACGTCGTCCGGCCAGACATCGACGACGACGGTCGCCTCGAAGCCACCCGGGCCGGTCACCGGCACGTCGTACACGTCAATGTCGGCGTCCTCGTTGTGGAACCTGTAGGTCGGCTCCCCGTATTCGAGGTCGCCGCGGCGGGGTGTCTCCGCGTGGTGCGGCTCCTCGCATTCGGCGGGGATAGTGCCGTCCCGCATCCAGGCACGGGCCGCGTCCTGGCGGGGATCGCCGAGGCTGGGCGAGCAGGCGGTGAGGGCGAGTGCGGTCAGAAGTATGGCGCCGAGAGCGGCGCGTGTGGCCTACGGAGACCGCGACACCGCCAACCGCATCTGGCTCGACCAGCAGTACGAGGAGGCGAGCGAGCACCTCAAAGAACGCGGAACTCGAGCCTCAGCCGCCGACCGTGAGAGAGTTGACGCGCTCGAGGCGATCCTCGCGACGCTCAATCCAGACCAGGTCAGTTCCGAGCGCTTCCTCATCAGCCTGACCTCCGATCGCCCGCCGCTCGCAGCCGTTTCGATCGGCAACCTGGACGCCGCGGATAACGCGACATGGGCTGTGCCCGGCATGGGGTCGTCGGCGGAGAGTCTTTCGGATTGGGCGCGCGCCTCTGAGAATCTTCTGCTCGCACAAGAGATCGCTGACCCGAACCGCACACACGCGGTTGTCGCGTGGGTTGGCTACGAGGCACCGCCCGTTGGACCATTCGAGGTCCTGAGCAGCGACAAAGCAGAGGCGGGCGCAGCCAATCTGAACCGTGCCTTGGTTGGATTCAACGCCGCGCGGCCGGGCATCGACCTCAACGTGGTGGCGCATTCTTACGGAACGACGACAGCGTCGATCGCGCTTGCTCAGACGACTGCCCACGTCGACTCTTACGCGATGATTGGATCGGCGGGTCTGCCACCGGAAATCGACGAGGCTTCCGATCTGCAGGCAGAACACGTCTACGCCGGCCAGGCACGAAATGCTATCCTCGGAGACCCGTGTTTGGGGTCGACTCCGGCTCGGGCGGTGCTCCTACAACTGACCACGAAGCAACACCGGAAGTGGGCAACGGATATCTTGATCAAGCAACCGAATCTGTGCGCAACCTCGCGTGGGCCACGACCGGGCAGGGCGATCAGATGACAGAGCCGATCACACACGGACCGACGGTTTACGAGCAAATGCTGCGGGCGGCGATCATGAATGGGTAAGCCACTGCGGACGGTCGGTGTCCTGATCGCGCTCATCGCGACCGCGTCTTTGGCGGGTTGTGTACAGGAGGAAGAGATGACGCCCGGTGAAGCTCGATCCTCCCTCATACAAATCACCCAGGATACGGCGGCGTTGCTCGACGTCGTCGGATGGGAACGCCACGGCGACGCCACAGTCGGCCCGTGCGGCGACGGGGTCAACTGGGCCTATGTCGAGTCTGCACCTGTTCCGGATTCTGCTCCGCTCGATGACGCTAAAACTGTTGCCGACTACTGGGAGAGCCTGCGCATCACGGTGCGGATCAACACGGAGAAGTCACCGGTCGTGTTCGGCTCTGGTGGCCCTGTGACGGCGATCAGCTTCGGAGCGGGGCCGAACACGTACAACATCGCTGGAACATCAGCTTGTGCACCGGGCGACTTCAGGTCGATCCTCAGAGACGGCATCACGGACTGAGTTCCGCGTATCGTCATCGCCATGATCGGCGATGGCGGGCTCAGCGGTGCGGTTCAGCCGCGGGCATCGCGATCCGCTCGACGAGCGCGAGCTGCCGCCGCGGTTCGAGGGCGGCGCAATCCGCGGTGGATGACGAGAGGCCCCGGCATTGCCGGGGCCTCAGTCTGTCGTCGTCTCTGCGGAAATTAGGTGTGGACCGCGGGCGACGAGGTATTTATGCGCGGTCAGGACGCGGGCACGTTCCATTTCTGGGCCGCGCGACCATCGCAGGGCGCCAGCGTCATGTGCGACCACGGACCCTCCATCACCGGGACCGGCGTCGGCAGCGGCGTTGCCGTCAGGCACTGATCCGGAGACCCCGCCAGCCGAATCGTGTGCGAGGTGCGCGGGTTACCCGTCGCCCCACTGCGGATCCACTGCTGCGCGGCGTCA
The DNA here is from genome assembly GCF_057706945.1 of Microbacterium sp. bgisy203. NCBI lineage: Bacteria > Bacillati > Actinomycetota > Actinomycetes > Micrococcales > Microbacteriaceae > Microbacterium > Microbacterium sp. bgisy203. Next base: position 4,122 of record NZ_JBYIPF010000015.1, read on the forward strand.
TCCGTTGAGACCATCACGTGGACGGTGCCATCAGGGCGGGCGGTCAGTGCTCTCTCACCACTAGGAGCGGCCACGGTGATGCGCTGCGGCGTACCGGTCTCGGCCCGGGCCCACCGCTGGTTCCATCGAATCCCCGTGTCGGTGCGCCCATCCCGGAAGCACGGCTCGCTTGCGAGGTGCGCAGCGCCAGCGTCCTCGAACGGGACCGTAAGGCAGCGTTGCTCCGCGGCGTTTACGAGCTGGTGTGTGGCAGAGCCAGCATCGCCCGCGCCGACGCCGACGGCGGGAATGAGCTCTGCAGGCCCCGCTGTGGTCTGGCTCCAAAGGACGTTGCCTGAGACCCGGATCCACCCGCTGCGGGTCGTGTTTGAGGCCGAGCGGAAGACGAATTGTCCGGGCCGCTGAGTCCAGCTCGCGGAAGCGCCCTCGGGAACCGCTGGGCCGCCGGGCGCGGCGCCCAAGTAGTCGACGATCTGCGGGCGCGTGATATCGCACTGCTCGAGCGTGACCCGCGCCTGGTGCGTGATGGGCGGTTTGCGCTGATCGGTCAGGCAAAGCTCGACCATCGTCCCCACAGTCTCTGCTAGGCGGATCCGGCCGTCGGCGCTGTGAACCCACAGTGCGAGCGGGTCGGGTGCCGCACTGGCGGCGAGCACCTCCACCTGACTGCCGGCCGTGGCAGCCGCTGCGGTGAGCCGCCCGTTCATGGCCTGGATCTCGCCGCCTGCCTGTGGTGGCGGTGCCGCTCCGCCCTCTACATCGTCGCACTCCGCGGCATCCGGCAGCGAGACCCCGCTGGGAGCGCCACCCGCAGCCGTCACGGCCTCCGCGATCGTGCCGCCCTCGGCGATGCGTCCGCCGTTAATCCGGGCGTGCCAAGTGCCCACGTTCTCGTGCGAGCTTGCGGCGATCCACTCGCTCCCCGCCGCGCTCGTGACGGTGCAGACACCACTCGACGGTGTGACGCTGATCCCGAGCTCCGGGCGGGAGTCGAGCTCGTCAAGAGAGCCGAGCGCATCGCCCGAGATCGAGACCGCGGCCGCCTGTGCGATTGAGGCCTGGGCGAGGTCGTTGAGCGCGGCGGCGTCCTGGGCGGAGCGCACCCAACCGGGCACTTGCAAGACACCGAAGGTGGCGACGACGATGCCCACGGCGATGCCGCCGAGGACGAGGAACGGGTTTGCCATGTGAACTCCTTGATTGATGGCTTATGCGCGGACGAGGAAAACGAATCGGTTGCCCTCCGACGCGTTGGTCAGGCAGGTCTGCAGGGCCAGCGCCGTCCCCGCCGGCGCAGCGTCGAGCGCATCGCTAAGGAAGCCGCCCTAGGCGCCGGTGAAGGTGCCAATCACGCGATAAGTGCCATCCGCCCCGCCGCCCGCGAGCGTCACAACGTCGCCCTCGCGCAGGTCGAGCCAGGCTGCGGCGCCGTGGCAATGGCGGTGCGAGGCAGCGATCGGGAACCGGCCCGTCGAGGCGAGGTAGACACCGGTGCAGCGATCGAGGATGGCCTGCGCGTCGTCGGCAAAATACGCGCCGACGTGGCCGATCTGGACGTGGGTCGCGCGGGGTGCGGGCGGAGCTGAATTGTTGGTCATGGCGTCTCTATGCGCGGTGGAGCGCACAGCGTGGTGACACGTCGTAAGGGTTGCACTTTGCACGGGATTCGATCGCACTGGGACGTCAGCGACGGCAGTATTCCGTACCAATTCCGTGTCAGGAAGGGTGCAGGACGCGATCCAGGCCGCTGCAAAATGGCTCTTGATCAGGAAAATACGGTGCCGGCTACAGGACTCGAACCTGCAACCCCCTGTTTACAAGACAGGTGCGCTACCAATTGCGCCAAGCCGGCAAGGCGCCACCCAGTCTACGGCGCGCGGCGCGCCGCGCCGTTCCGTGACGACCGGAAGCGGTGTTATGGCGCCGGGGTCTCGGTCGCCGTGGGGGTCGGGGTCGGCGACGGCGTCTTTGCGGCCTTGCCGCTCGCGGTGGTGAGCACGAACTGCGAGAACTCGGCGGGGTCGCTCGTGTTGCCCATGTAGGTCTGCCCGTTCACGGTGACCATGGACGTGCCGGTGAGTGCGACGCCGTCGCTGCCGGCCACGGCCCGTTCCGTCGCCTCCTTCACCCACGACGCGAAGGCCTCGGTCTCGATGCACTCGCGGAGCTTCTTCGGGTCATCGGTGCCGTTCGCCTGCGCGATGTCGGCGAGTTCCTTGTCGGAGAACCCGTCGGAGTCGGGCGCGGGCTGGCGCGACAGCAGGTCGGAGGAGAACTTGTAGAACGAGTCGGGCGCGTACGTGGCGACGCACGCGGCAGCGCTCGCGGCGCGCAGCGAATACTTCGTTCCGTTCGACTTCGCCGTGAGCATCGACACGGGGTGGTACGTGAGAGTCGCGGCCCCTTCAGAGACCCACGACGAGAGTTGCGTGGCGTTGGCGAGCTGCCACTCACGCGCCGCGGGCGCGAGGTAGTCGACGTACACGTGGATCTCGACGGGCGCAGTCTCCGTCGCGCTCGGGCTGGGGGATGCCTCGCCCTCCGCGGCGGCCGATTCGCTCGGTTCGGGCGCCGGCGCTGGCGCCGGCGCGATCGCGCCGGTGGAGATCGACGTGACGACGAAACCGTCCTTCTCCGCAGCACCGGGCGAGAGCTGCGGGCGGTTCGCGTCGCCGCCGATCGCCCAGGCCACGACGACGGCGACGACCGCGACGGCGGCCGTGACACCGGTGATCAGTGCTACGCGACGAGCCACTCGCGCGCGCGACTGCTTGGCGCGCACCTGTTCCGCCTTCTCGCGCACCGCGTCGCGGCGTCCCTGCACCGTCGGCGAGCTCGCCGTTTCTGTGACCTCTGCCGAGGAGGCACCGGAGGATTCACCTTCGCGCGATGCGCCCTCGGGGCGGGCGGAGTCGTCGGTGGACATGGGACCTCTCGGAAGGCGGGCGGGGGTGGTCGCCCGCGACGGCTTCGACACGTGCGACGTGGCGCCACCGGGGCGGACGCGACCTCTCGATGCTAGGACCACTGGCTGGGAAATGCCCAGACACGACCTCCGCAGCAGATCACAAGCCCCGCTCGGGGCCGCACGTGCGATACTGGACGTGCGCCTGATGAGGGGCGCGCGGGACAAGCCCCCGCTCATCCATCACTACGGATCGTCCGGCACGTACCTGCCGGTGAAGGAGAAGAAAACATGGCATCCGTCACGTTCGACAACGCCACCCGCCTCTACCCGGGCGGCACGCGCCCCGCGGTCGACAAGCTGAACCTCGAGGTCGCAGACGGCGAGTTCCTGGTCCTGGTCGGCCCGTCCGGCTGCGGAAAGTCCACCTCGCTGCGCATGCTCGCGGGCCTCGAAGAGGTCAACGCCGGCCGCATCCTGATCGGCGACCGCGACGTCACCGACATCCCGCCGAAGGATCGCGACATCGCGATGGTGTTCCAGAACTACGCCCTCTACCCGCACATGACGGTCGCCGAGAACATGGGCTTCGCCCTGAAGATCGCGGGCGTCGGTAAGGAAGAGCGCGCGCAGCGCGTGCTCGAGGCGGCGAAGCTCCTCGACCTCGAGGAGTACCTCAACCGCAAGCCGAAGGCCCTCTCGGGTGGTCAGCGTCAGCGCGTCGCGATGGGCCGCGCCATCGTCCGCCAGCCGCAGGTGTTCCTCATGGACGAGCCGCTGTCGAACCTCGACGCGAAGCTGCGTGTGCAGACGCGTACGCAGATCGCGTCGCTGCAGCGCCGTCTCGGCGTCACGACCGTCTACGTCACGCACGACCAGACCGAGGCGCTCACGATGGGCGACCGCATCGCGGTGCTGAAGGACGGCATCCTGCAGCAGGTCGGCACCCCCCGCGACCTGTACGAGAAGCCCAGCAACGTGTTCGTCGCCGGCTTCATCGGCTCGCCCGCGATGAACCTGTTCCCCGCCGACCTCGCCGAGGGCGGTGTGCAGTTCGGGTCGGCAGTCGTGCCGATCGACTCCGACACGGTGGGCAAGGCATCCGGCTCGCAGGTCACCGCCGGTGTGCGCCCGGAGGACATCGTCGTGAACCCGCAGGACGGCAAGGGCCTGACCGTCACCGTCGACCTCGTCGAGGAGCTCGGGGCGGACGGCTACCTGTACGGCCACACCGAGATCGGCGGCAAGCGCACCGACATCGTCGCGCGCGTCGACGGTCGCAGCCACCCGAGCGCGGGCGAGACGGTCATCCTCGCGCCGGTGCCGCACCACGTGCACGTCTTCGACATCGAGACCGGCGAGCGCCTCACCGACAAGGCGATCGCCTCGGCCTGATCGATCCACGACGGCGCGGGCGACTCTTTCGAGCGTCCGCGCCGTCGTCGTATCCCGGCACGAGAGACCCGACACACCCGCGCACGAAGGCAGCCCGCTCAGTGGATTCCCTCAGCATCACCGCCAGCAGCATCGATCCGGGCCTGCTGGCGCTGCCCTGGTCCGTTCCCCTCGAGCAGTGGCGCAGCGACCACATCGTCTCCCTTCCGAAGGGACTGTCGCGCCACCTCGTGCGCTTTGCGAACCTGTCGGGCCGCGTGGTCGCGGTCAAGGAGACGACGGCCGAGATGGCGCGCCGCGAGTACGACATGCTCGGCATGCTCGGTCGCCTCGACGTCCCGTGCGTCGAGCGGGTCGCCGTCATCGACGGGCGCCGGACGGCGAGGGGCGAGCCGCTGCCTGCGGCACTGGTCACCGCACACCTGAAGTTCTCGCTCCCCTACCGGGCCCTCTTCACTCAGACGCTCCGCCCCGACACCGCCGTCCGCCTCGTCGACGCCCTCGCCGTCCTCCTCGTGCGGCTGCACACGGTCGGCTTCTTCTGGGGCGATGTGTCGCTGTCGAACACGCTGTTCCGGCGGGATGCCGGGGCTTTCGCCGCCTACCTCGTCGACGCCGAGACCGGAGAGTTGCACGAGGCGGGTCTGACGCGCGGCCAGCGCGAGCACGACCTCGACGTCGCCCGCACGAACATCGCCGGCGAGATCATGGATCTCGAAGCGGGCGGCCGCCTCGAGGGCGGCATGGATGCCGTCGAGGTCGCTGACGGCATCGTCTCGGCGTACCACTCGCTGTGGGCGGCCCTCACCGACCAGGAGACCTTCGCCGCGGGTGAGGCGTGGCACATCACCGAGCGGGTGCAGCGGCTCAACGACCTCGGCTTCGACATCGGCGAGATGTCGATCGAGCAGGACTCCGACGGCACGCGCGTGTCGATCCAACCCAAGGTGGTGGATGCCGGGCACCACCAGCGCCGACTCTTGCGCCTCACCGGCCTCGACGTCGAGGAGAACCAGGCGCGGCGCCTGCTCAACGACATGGACGAGTTCAAGGCGCGCGTCTCACGCCTCGGCTCCGACGAGGACATGGTCGCGCACGAATGGCTCACGCGCGTGTTCGAACCGGTCGTGAAGGCGATCCCCTGGGATCTCCGCGCGAAGCTCGAACCCGCGGAGGTGTTCCACCAGGTGCTCGAGCACCGCTGGTACATGTCGCAGGCGCGGGGACAGTCGGTGCCGATCGCCGAGGTGCTCTCCTCCTACGTCGACACGGTGCTGCGGCACCGACGCGACGAGGCGACGCTCATGGGCCCGCCGACCGAGACGGTGTCGATCCCGATCATCACGCAACCGATCGACACCGCGGAGGACGATGAAGAGGATGCCGTCGACTGGCGTGACCTCGTCTGACCCCGCCGTGGCGGATGCTGC
>NZ_JBYIPF010000016.1:0-8883 GCF_057706945.1 Microbacterium sp. bgisy203
CCTCCGATGGCACCTTCCCGCGGATACTGATAGCTCGTACACGATCCCTTTGCGTGCGCACCGAGCGCGGTTCGAAGCATGATGCTGACGTTGGTGGGTGGTGCGGAAGGTGCTGGTGAGTCAGGTCTGATTTGACCTTGCGCCCTTCATCCCGCCTCGGTCGCGCGAGGAGGGCGACGGCTCGGTGTCGATGATCGATGGTGGCAAGTGGACGGATACTCGCCTGAGCCCTTGCCCGTCGGGGCCGATCGTGGCTGAGCCGCCGAGTTCCTCGGCGCGGGCGTGGATCGATGCCGCGCCGATCCCCGGTCGGGCCGGCGCCGATCGGCCGTCATCTGGCGCGCTGGCCTTGTCGCCGCCGTGGGTGTCCTCGGTGATCGGGTTCTGGACGACGATGTGGAGGGCGCCGTCGGGGGTGAGGGTGGCGCAGGCCTGGACGGGCGAGCCGGGTCCGTGGTGGTCGGCGTTGGTCAGGGCCTCGCTCACAATGCGATAGACCGCGACTTGTCCGGCAGCGGTGAGAACAGGGGGCGGGTCGGGCACGTCGAGGTCGGCTCCGATGCGGTCGGCGCGGCGTGCCAATGCGCCCCAGAGGCCGCGCTCCTGAAGTTCGATCGGCCGCAGCCCGTCGACCACCCGCCGAACTTCCTCGAGCGCGGTCCGCAGGTCAGCCTGCACGACCTCGAGTTGGGCATCGACCTCGTCGGGGTGCGAGCGCAGCAGGTTACGCGCGGCATCCGCACGGAATGCCGCTCCGGTCAGCAGAGGCCCGAGTCCGTCGTGGAGATCGCGGTGGAGGGCCACGCGCTCCCGCTCGCGTGATTCGACAGTGGCGGCGCGGGCGTCACGGAGCTGCTTCGAAAGGTCTGCCTGACGCGACAGCAACGCGAGCGGTAGCGCGACGAGCTCGAGCGCGGCACGATCGTCGGCGTGCAGCGCCTTCTCGCCGGGGCGGAGGGCCACGCGCAGGGCGAGCGAACCGTCGGGGGTGACGGGCACCTCAACCTCCCGGCCGCCGGCATGTCCGCGCCGCACGGTGGCGACCGACTTGTTGTCGACGATCAGCGTCAGCCCGGGGAGGCGCAGCAGTGCAGCGGTCTCGGCGACGGCTGCGGCAACGCCTGCTTCGGATCCGTCGTGCCGTTGCCGGACGCGGCGTGCGGTGCCGGCCGGATCGTCACGCCCTCCGTACAGGGTGCGACCGACGGTGCGGCGAAGCAGTCCGACGACCGGTTGAAAGAGCAGTGCGATCCCGATCGCCGCGACAGTCTGCACGGTCCGTTCCACGCTCGGCGGCACCAGCAGGGAGACGACGGCAACGGCCCCCGCGTAGATGGCGACGACGATGATGATCGCTGCCGAGTAGACGAGAACGGTCGACTGATCGACGAGGATGAGCGCGAACGCCGTCACGTTCAGCAGCGACCCGAGAGCAGCGAAGACGACGGCGCCGGCGGGGACGACCTCGGCGGGGGCGAAGAACGCGGGGATGGCGGTCAGGATGCCGACCAGCTGGAGCACGGCGATCGTCAGGCACGCGCGTGAACCTCCGCGCCAAGCCGGGATGAGGAGAACGAGCGTCGTTACGGCGATCCCGATCGACAGAATCGCCGCCGCGATCGGTAGAACGATCGAGCCTGAGGAGTCCGGTGCGATGTCGAGGGCAGGTGCGGTGCCCAGCACGCTCAGGATCGTGGCGAGCACAAGGCCCACGCGGCGGGCGATCACCGGCCGAGCCCACCCTCGCGGGCCATCACGATCGCTTCAGCCCGTGTCGCAATGCCGAGCTTGAGGAAGATCGCAGAAATGTGATTGCCGACGGTCTTCGCCGCGATCCCGAGCCGCGCGCCGATCGCATGATTGGGTGCACCACGTGCGATGAGGTCGAGCACCTCCCGTTCCCGTGCCGTGAGCTGAGGGAACGGATCGGCCGCGGACCGGCGGAGCGACCCGCCCAGCACGCGCGCGGCGACCTCGGGTGAAAGCACGGCGCCGCCTGCAGCCACGGTGCGCACGGCACGATCGATCTCGTCGGGTTGAGCGCCTTTCAGCAAATACCCCCGCGCTCCGGCCGCGAGAGCATCCGCGATCTCCTCGTCCTCGTCGAACATCGTGAGGATAATCACGGCAACGCCAGGGAGATCAGCCGTCAGGCGTCGCGTGGTCTCCACCCCATCCAGCACCGGCATCCGCAGGTCCACGATCGCGACATCCGGGCGCGTCACCAGCGCCTCCCGGCACGCGGCAGCGCCATCGCCAGCCTCCGCCACCACCTCGACACCCTCGAGCGTGCTCAGCAGCGCAGTCAGCCCACCACGGACGACGGGATGGTCGTCCGCGACCAGGACACGAATCGCGGCGTCTGACATGGACACATTCTGCCGCTGACCGCGCCCCGCATCTGGGGTTCAGCCCCCAGACGTGCCGGGCACGATTTCCCGGACCGTGCCCACGTCCCGGGGGACGGACCCCGCGCCCAAGGCGACGCGGGGACGAGATCGTGAGTCATAGCCGGACATGCCGGCACCCCATCGAGAGGAGTTCGTCATGACCGCAATCACCGCATCCCCTCCGCTGCGCCGAGCCGTGCCGCTTCGCATCGGCCTCGTGCTCGCCACACTGCTCGCCGTCGCCGGAGCCGTTCCCGCACTGATGATCGGACTCGACGGAAGCGCCTGGGACCCGATCGTCATCATCATCGCCGTGCTCTCAGGTGGCGTCGCCCTCGGAACCCTCGCGCTCGTCGCGTTCGCCTGGAACGGCCGGCGCGGGCCCTGTATCGCGATCATCGCCCTGCAAATCGTGTCCATTCTGCCCGCGCTTCCCGCGTTCCTGCTCCCCGCCGAGGAGACCGGCCCTGGCGCGGTCATCGGTGCGGTGATCGGCATCGCCCTCGCCCTCGCTGCGTGCGCACTCATCGTCGTGGGGATGCGCCGCACCGAATAGCCGACCGGTGGCCGGGTCGCGCGCATAGTCGACCCGGCCACCGCGCGCTCGCGGCGACGACGACGCACCAGTCCAGACACTCGGCGCGTCACAACTGATCCCTCCGCGGGCACTGTCAGTACGCGCCCCCGCCGGCGGCGACCCAAGGCCATCGCCGGTAGGGGCTGCGGCCTGGGCTCAGAAGATGTGCGCGTCGCTCGCGGCACGGAACGCTGCCCGGCGACGCTGTAGTTCGCGGTAGACGGTGGCCCGAGAGACACTGAACAGCTCGGCGATCTCGGTTTGGGTGTACTCGCCGCGGTCCTGGACGTCGAACATCAGCTTTCGCTGCGTTGTCGACATCTTCGGCTGCTTACCCTTTAGGTGACCTTTCGCGCGGGCGACCGCCATCCCCTCCTTCGTGCGCATGCTGATTAGGTCGCGTTCGAACTCGGCAACCATCGCGAGCACATTGAACAGCAACCGCCCCACTGGGTCGGTGGGGTCGTACCTGCTGCCGCCAAGACTGAGCGCGACGCCTTTCGTCGTCAGCTCGTCGGCGATGTCGCGCGCATCCTTCACGGACCTGGCGAGCCGGTCGAGCTTTGTGACTACGAGGGTGTCGCCTTCTCGGACTGCGGCGAGCGCTTCGCGGAGCCCTGGCCTGGCGCGGTTGGTGCCGGTCAGCCCGTGATCGACATAGATGTTCGAATCGAGAACCCCGAGCCGCAATAGCCCGTCCCGCTGCGAAGTGAGGTCCTGATCAGCGGTCGAGACTCTGGCATAGCCAATCTGTATTCCATTCATGCCATCGAGCTTGATCCCGGAGGTCGGCGGCGGACCCCGGTCGGATCCGTATCCGGGCGATGCGCAGTCAGGGGGTGTTGCGGGCGTGGCGTGATCGTGCGGGCGAGGGGAGGCGCCGTTCATTCGCGCAGCAACGACGATCGGCGTGACGTCTCCCGCGCCGCCACCACGTAGAGGACGACCCGGGAGGCGGGGTCGCTTGCTCGGGCCCTCTACGTGAGAGGCAGATCGGTGAGGCAGGTGGGGTCATCCGCGCCAGTGGAGATGGGGGTGGTGATCGAGCCGTTCTCGTGCGTGATAGTGAGTGTGGCGTCGATGTCGCGGGGAAGCCACAGTCCGACGAAGCCGTTGCTGTTCGTCGTGCGTTCTTCGTCGAGCAGCACCTCGCCATCGTCGCCGACGACCGTGAGGTGGAGGGGCTCGTCGCCGAGCTCTCCGACGCAGGTGGTCAGACTGTGGAAGTAGCAGTCGTGCGTGGTGTTCCGGTACGGCGCGACGGAGAGGTAGAACTCGTCCTCGAGTGGGACGGAGGTCTCGGGCCCACCGTCGACGGTGAACAGCACGGCGTTCGGGCGCACGGATGCGATCAGGTCGTCGCGTCGGTCGTCGACCGGTGTCGCTTCGAGCTCGTCGATGACCTGGTGGATGGTCTGGTCGGGGAAACCGGCGGCGGCGAGTGGATCGGTGGTCGTACTGTCGGGGGTGGCGGCTGCGCAGCCGGTGACGAGGAGCAGGGTGGTCGCGAGGATCACGCCGAGGTTGGTTTTCGATGCGCGAGGCATGGCAGGGTTCACTTTCGTCGAAGGTTGTGTGGGCGCCCGGGGACGGGCGATGCGGTTGCCGGCGAACAGTCCCGGCGGGCCGCACTCACGTTCGACTGACTGAAAGCTCCCAGAGCGTGAGGGAGCGCGGCGCAGCTGCTCCTTCGGCGGGCGACGGCTGTCGTGCGCCGGGAGACAGCGCGCGGAACCAGGCTCGCGTCGGCACCACGCCCGCATGCACGGTGGGTGGCTGCAACGTCATCCCGCAGTGCACGCCCATCGCGGCGTGCGGGCTGCCGTTTCCATCCGGGCACACCGCGCACCCCGCGCAGTCCGAGAGATCCGGGGAGTGGGTGCTCTCGCTCTGCGTCGACATCGCGGGCGCGGCATCCGCGGCCGTCGCGGGAGAAACATGCAGGGCGAGGAGAGCGACGAGGACCAGCCCGATGACCGCGCACATGCCGCGCCGCCGTGCGTGGCGGCGAGGGCTGGTGGTCCCGGATGAGGGCATGACTCCCTCAGGATGTCACGGCAATCGCGTGTCGCTACCCAGCCTTCTGACAGGAAAAACCAGCGGGCGGTGGGGTGGGGTGAATACCCCGGTGGGGTACTCTGCGAACCAAGGAGACCTGTGGCCCTGGACACGACCCGAACTCGTTTGCATCCGCCGATACTGTGGCGGTGGATGCTGTCGGTGTTGCTCGCGGCGCTGGTGATGGTGGGGCTGCTGGGCATGCACACGCTCATGACCGGGCACTCTGACGCGCCGATGGCGGCCATGGCGAGCATCGACGCCGAGCACGGCCACGGGTCATCGGGCGACACCGACTCCGTCGCCGAAACCACCTGTGCGGACTGCGTGCCCGGTGGGGCGCATGACGCGTTGATGGCGGCGTGCGTGCTAGGTCTGCTGGCGGTGGTGCTGTGGGCGGCGCGCTCCGGACCCGGGGTCATCCGCGGCCGAAGCCGCGGGCCGGGCCCGCTGGCGCGTGTGGTCGGGGTGCTGTTGTCGGTGCTGCCCCGTCCGCCGTCATTGCTGGACCTGTCCATCAGCCGAACGTGAACCGACCGTCCCGGCCCTGTGGCCGGGACTGAGTCATGCCCGCACGCGGGCGAAGTTCACCGATTGATGGAGAAGGGCCAATGGTTGTGAAGAAGTTCCGATGGACGGTATTGGCCGTCGTGCCGCTCACGGTAGCGGTGTCGCTGGCAGGGTGCGCCTATGTCGGCGGCGGATCGATGCCGGGGATGGATCAGGGCGGGATGTCGTCCACGTCGCCGTCTGCCCAGGTCAACGCGGCGGACGAGATGTTCGTGATGATGATGATTCCCCACCACGAGCAGGCGGTGGAGATGAGCGACACGATCCTCGGCAAGCACGGCATAGACGAGCAGGTGCGAGACCTGGCGCAACAGATCAAGGACGCGCAAGGCCCCGAGATCGAGCTCATGCAGTCCTGGCTCACCAGTTGGGGAATGAGCGCTAGCGGCGACATGAGCGGGATGGGGCACGGCGACGGGATGATGTCGGATGGCGACATGGCTGCGCTGGAAGCCGCCGACGGCGCGGAGGCGGCGCGGTTGTTCCTGGAGCAGATGATCGTGCACCACGAGGGCGCGATCGAGATGGCGCAGACCGAACTCGACCAGGGAGCAAACGAGGAGGTGATCGCGCTCGCACAAGCGATCCTGGACACGCAGACTACCGAGATCGCCACGATGGAGAACCTGCTCACCCAGAACTGAGGAATCATTCCGAGGGTCTCGCCCTGTCGAACGCGAGACCCCTCGGAATACCCGAGGGGGGTATCCCGGTTGATGGATGACATGTCGGCAATCCGAGGAAGGGCACCCCGCCTGACGCCGGAATCATCCGACCACAGACCAGCGAGGAGGCTCGTCATGACCGATCCGCACGCACACCACCACGACCCATCACGGGGAACACGCGAGGCGCCGGTCGGCTCTCACGTCGCTGAGCACGGTGGCCACCACGTGAACGGCATGGACCACCCGGCCGGGCACGACCCTCACGGCGAGCATGATCACCCCGGTGGGCATGCCGGGCACGGGGCCGATCATGTGGCACGGTTCCGGCAGTTGTTCTGGATCAACCTGATCCTCGCGGTGCCGGTGGTCGCGTTCTCGAGCATGTTCGCCATGCTCTTCGGGTACTCGCTGCCCGACGCCCCCGGCATCAACCTGATCGCTCCGCTGGTCGGTACTGTCATGTATTTCTGGGGCGGCTGGCCGTTCCTGTCCGGCGCGGTCAGCGAACTGCGGGCACGCACGCCCGGGATGATGCTGCTCGTCGGCGCGGCGATCACCGTCGCGTTTCTCGCATCCTGGGGCGCCAGTCTGGGCCTGCTGCACCATGAACTCGAGTTCTGGTGGGAGCTCGCGCTGCTGATCGTGATCATGCTCCTCGGCCACTGGATCGAGATGCGCTCCCTCGCCCAGACCACATCAGCCCTGGATTCACTCGCCGCGCTTCTGCCTGACGAGGCCGAGCGCGTCGACGGCGACCAGATCGTGACGGTTTCCCCCGCAGACCTCCGTGTCGGCGATGTGGTCGTGGTCCGTCCCGGCGGCAGCGTCCCCGCCGACGGCCGGATCGTCGACGGGCGGGCGGACATGGACGAGTCCATGGTCACCGGCGAATCACGCCCCGTCTCCCGCAGCACCGGCGACACCGTCACCGCGGGGACCGTCGCGACCGACTCCGGCCTGCGCGTCCAGGTCACCGCGACCGGAGACCAGACCACCCTCGCCGGCATCCAACGACTCGTCACCGACGCGCAGAACTCCACCTCCCGCGCCCAGCGCATCGCCGACCGCGCCGCCGGCTGGCTGTTCTGGTTCGCCCTCGGCGCCGCCGCGGTCACCGCCGTCGTCTGGACCCTCGTGGGCAGCCCGGACGACGCCGTCATCCGCACCATCACCGTCCTCGTCATCGCCTGCCCGCACGCGCTCGGACTGGCGATCCCGCTCGTGGTGTCCATCGCGACCGAACGCGCCGCCCGCGGCGGGGTGCTGATCAAAGACCGTCTCGCGCTCGAACAGATGCGCACCATCGACGCCGTCCTGTTCGACAAGACCGGAACCCTCACCAAGGGTGAACCCGTCGTCACCGCCATCGCCCCCGCCGGCGGTCACGACGCCGACACGGTGCTCGCGATCGCCGCCGCGGCAGAAGCCGACAGCGAGCACCCACTCGCCAAAGCCATCGTCCGTGCCGCGCAACACCGTGGCCTCCAGATCGAGAACGTCACCGGATTCACGTCCTCCCCGGCGGTCGGCGTGACCGCCACCCTGGACGGTCACGAGATCCGTGTCGGCGGTCCCCGCCTGCTCGAGGAGCTCGGCGCATCGGAAGTCGATGAAGCGGCATCCTGGCGCGCAGACGGCGCAATCATCCTGCACGTCGTCCAAGACGGCGCCGTGATCGGCGGACTCGAACTCGCCGACGAAATCCGTCCGGAATCCCGCGAGGCCGTCGACGCGCTCCACAAGCTCGGCGTCGAGGTCGTAATGATCACGGGCGACGCCGAGGCCGTTGCCCACGCGGTCAGCACCGACCTGGGCATCGACCGCGTCTTCGCCGGGGTGCGCCCGGAAGACAAGGCCGCCAAGATCGGTGCGCTCCAGGCCGAGGGGAAGAAAGTCGCCATGATCGGCGACGGCGTCAACGACGCCCCCGCCCTCGCAACCGCCGACGTCGGCATCGCTATCGGTGCCGGCACGGACGTCGCGATCGCCTCAGCCGGCGTGATCCTCGCCAGCTCCGACCCGCGCTCCGTGCTGTCCGTGATCGAACTGTCCCGCGCCAGCTACCGCAAGATGAAGCAGAACCTCTGGTGGGCCGCAGGCTACAACCTGATCTCTGTACCGCTCGCCGCCGGCATCCTCGCCCCCATCGGATTCGTGCTGCCGATGGCAGTCGGCGCGATCCTTATGTCCCTGTCCACCCTCGTCGTCGCCCTCAACGCCCAACTCCTGCGCCGGCTGGACCTCGACCCCGGGGTAAGCACGCGCGCGATCCTAACGAGATAGCTCAGAAGCGCACCCGGTACGCGGGATCCCTAATCGCGCAGGGCCCGCAAGCGGTCCGTGGTGGGCGAGTCTTCGCCTGTTCGCTAAGCCTCCGCGTGCGCGCAGAACCCCTGACACGGCTGGTCACGAGCGGGCACAAGCGCGATGAGGGGTCGTCGCAGGGTTGGCCCACAGAATTGACGAAGCCCGCGCGCGACTCGGTCGGGCGAGGGCTCCCTCAGCGCCACCGGGCGAACGGCAAGTGCCTGGGGGAGGGAGCGCCGACCGTATTTTGGCGCTCTTCGCCGGTGATGGGCGATGCACCCTGTGCGGCTTGCAGCACGGACGCCCGCTGCTA
>NZ_JBYIPF010000017.1:0-8711 GCF_057706945.1 Microbacterium sp. bgisy203
CTCGCCGCCACGCTGATCTGGATCAAGACCGACTTAATCCACACGGCCTAGCAAGACCCGCTGCCCCGCCGCGACGACAACTTCGGTCACTGATTGATCGGTGACCTCACGCAAGGTAACCGGATTGTCTCCTGCGTTGCGCAGGCTCCCGCACCCCGGCAGAGGTCCGCCGCAGCGGTCGCCGACACCGACAGTCCACGCGACTACGAGGCTCCCGGTCACCGCGAGCAGCGGCAACACAACCACTGCCACCGTCGAACCTCGGCGGCCCCTCCTCACCGGCTGGGAATCGGGGGCCAGGGCCGCCGAGGGGTCACGGTCAGTCATCGGAACTCACCTTCCCATCTGCGCGCACTCTGCCCCGGCGGCGGAAGACCGGCTCCGCGGCGGCGAGTTCCTCGTCGGTGGCGAGGCGGAACGCCCCGGCCGCTTCGGTTTCCACCGCGCGCCTTCCTTGGCCGCGGGTGGCGCGGAGGCTGGCGACGATCGAGACGGTGATGATGGTGGCCACCACGGCGAGGCTGATGGTGGTGGGGATGTAGAGGACGTCCAGGAGGAGCATCTTGATGCCCACCCAGATCAGGACGAACGCGAGTCCGACCTTGAGGTAGATGAACCGGTGGATGAGGTCTGCGAGGAGGAAGTACATGGCCCTCAGCCCCAGGATGGCGAACGCGTTGGCGGTGAACACCAGGAACGGTTCGGAGGTGACGGCGAAGATCGCGGGGATGGAGTCGACGGCGAAGATGATGTCGGTGATCTCCACCAGGACTAGCACCGCCAAGAGCGGCGTCGCCACCACGATTCCGGCTTTGCGGATAAGGAACTTCTGTCCGTGGTAGGCATCGGTCATCGGCACGAACCGGCGGAAGGCCTTGAGGATCTTGGATTTCTCGGGGTGAATGTGGTCGTTGCGGGAGCGGAACATCCGCCATCCGGTGTAGATCAGGAACGCGGCGAACACGTACAGGATCCAGGAGAAGTTCTCGATCAGTGCGGCGCCGGCGGCGATGAAGATGCCGCGGAAGATCAGGGCGCCCAGGACGCCGAGGAACAGTACCCGGTGCTGGTACTCGCGGGGCACGGCGAACGCGGCGAAGATGATCGCCCAGACGAACACGTTGTCCACCGCGAGGGATTTCTCGATCAGGTAGCCGGCGAAGTACTGCTGCCCGAATTCCGCGCCCCACAGCGACCACACGAGCACACCGAAGCTCACGCCCAGCACGATCCACACGATCGACCACGCGGCGGCTTCCCGCACGCCGATCACATGGGCTTTGCGGTGTGCGACCAGGTCGACGGCGAGCATCACCAGGATCACCCCCAGGACGGCGAACCACGCCCACAACGGCACTGACATGTCAAAGACCTCCACGAAGATTCGTGAAGGTCTCATCGGCCCTGTCGGGCTCTGCGCACCGGATCCCCTGCGGGAACGTATTGGCGATGCGGAGCGAGGATTACTCCCCTTCTCGCCCCATCAAACAGGAGAAGTATGCTTCACGTCAAGTCGGCTCCCGCCAGAGGGCCCCGGAACCACGGCCAAAGAGCGGCGAGCCTGGGACGCTTCAGCGGTGTTCTGGCAGGACTACGCTGTCTTCAGGCTGCTCGTCGAGCAGCAAGACGAATTGGTGGTGGCGGGTGAAGGGTTCGGGGTTCGACCTCGACGCCGGGTTGCGGCGCTACCCGTGGGTGTCGAGGGCCATGAACGCGGAGGCCGTATACGGCACCGTTCTGACCGCGGGGCTGATCTCCGCGTTCTCTCTCTACAACCCGGGACTGCCGGTTTTGATCGCGCGCATCATCGGCACCGTCCTGGTGTTCTGGGGTGCACACGTCTACGCCGAGATCGTCGGCAACCGTGCAATGAGCTGGCGAGAAGCGGTCCGCGAAGGCCTCCAACGCTCCGCCGGACTCCTGTGGGCACTCATCGTCCCGGTCGCCTGCCTGACCACGGGCGCGCTCCTCGGACTATCGGTAGACGCCGCAGTAGACGTTTCCTTGTGGGGAGGCGTCGTCACCCTCGCCATACTGGGATGGTGGGCGGCCCGGCAACGCAACGACCCCGTCCTGGTGAAGGTGGTCACCGCCGCCGCAACGGCAGGCATGGGACTCGCCCTGATCGCTCTCAAAGCACTCGTACACTAACCGCGCCCCGGCATCCGCTTAGCCGAGCGGGAACAGGCGTGCCTAGTGGATGTGTAGCAGCGCGCGGATTAGGTCGCCCACGGACCTCCCGGTCCATCGTTGGTCGCGCGGGCGAGAAACTATCCCTCAACAGGATTGCAGGGGCCGGCTCGCTGTAACGCGCCGATGGGGAATGTTGCGCCCCGGGTTCATCGGAGGCTCGCGGTGACCCGTTCGCTGTCCGCGACGGGTGCTTGGTGTGAATCGTCGTGGTGCTGCTCAGCCTCGACCGGAGGGATCATCCCGATCGCGGAGTGCAGCCGGCGATGGTTGAACCAGTCGATGTATTCAGCGACCGCGAACTCAAGGTCATCGATCGATCGCCAGGGTCCGCGGTGGCGGACGAGCTCGGCTTTAAAGAGCGAATCGCCCCGGGTTTAGTGGAGGGCGAGTTCTCCCAGCGCCGGCTGACGCTGGGGGTTGATCTCACGGTAGTACTCGTTCTCCTTCTCGATCGGTGTGAGGTATCCGATCGATGAGTGCAGCCGGTTCTCGTTGAACCAGTGCACCCAGGAGAGCGTGGCGAGCTCGAGTTCGTCCGCGGTCCGGAACGGGCCGTCGATCTTCACGCACTCGGTCTTGTAGAGTCCCACGACGGTCTCGGCGAGGGCGTTATCGTAACTTTATCCGGCTAATCGGCCTTGGTGCTGGGGAGTCGCCCAGCGAGCAATGGTCCGAGCGTGTAGCCGAGGCTCTTCCACGACCCATAGCGACCGAAGTAGCGCCCCGTGCGACCAGCGCCGGCCAGGCGGGCAACCGTGGCAGACGACGCTGGCGAGAACGCTGCGGTGGCGGCGCCCTGCCCCCAGTCGTGCAACCGCCAGCATGATGGTGTTGTCAGCGCCAAGCCCGAACGGCGACAGTCCCGCAAACGCGAGGAGACCGCCGACGATCACGGGTTTGGCCCCGATCCGATCCGACAGGGATCCGAACAGCGGCTTCAGCAGGAGTTCGGCGACGTCTTACAGCGCCAGGATGTCCATCACCCGTGCGGCGGCGTTGGCACGGTAGCCGAATCATCATCGCCAGCCGAAGGTTGGTACGCTTCAGGAGTCTCCTGAGGGAGGGAGGACGGCGTGAACCTGGAGCTGGCGGTGGTCCTCGCACTTCTGATCGCGGCGATCGTGATGTTCGCGATCGGCCGGCCGCGCATGGATGTGGTTGCGCTATTGATGATCGTCGCGCTGCCGTTGACCGGCATTCTCTCCGTCCCGGAGACTCTCGCGGGTTTCGCCGATCCGAACGTCGTGCTGATCGCCGCGCTCTTTGTCGTGGGTGAGGGGCTCTCCCGCACGGGGGTCACGTACCGGCTCGGGGATTGGCTGGCGCGTACGGCGGGTGCGAGTGCGACGCGGGTGATCGTGCTGCTCATGCTCTGCGTCGCGCTGCTCGGCGCGGTGATGAGCTCGACGGGCGTCGTCGCGATCTTCATTCCGGTCGCGTTGAGCGTGGCATCCCGAACGGGCATCTCGGTCAGGCAGCTGTTGATGCCGATCAGCTTCGCCGGTCTCATCAGTGGCATGCTTACGCTGATCGCCACGACGCCGAACCTAGTGATCGACGCTGAGCTGCGGCGGCACGGTCTGAGCGGTTTCGGCTTCTTCGCCCCCACCCCGTTCGGGCTTGTCATCCTCGCCCTGGGCATCGGCTACATGCTGGTCGCTCGTCGGTTCCTCGGCGCGGAGGCGATCGCGGATGCCGGTTCGCGCACCTCCTTCGGGAGCCTGATCCTCGACTACGGTGTGGACGCCCGTACGCACCGCTATCGAATCAATGCGGGGTCGCCGCTGATCGGCCAACGACTGGCGGATGCCGAGTTCGGCGGTGGTGCGATGGTCGGCGTCCTGGTGCTCGAGCGCACCCGCCTTTGGCGTAAGACCGTACGCACCTCCGACGACGACACGATCCTCACGGAGGGCGACATCGTGGTGGTGGACCTGGAGGTGCCCAGCGCGGAGAGACGTCGTCTCCGGCTCGAAGAGCTGGCATTGACACCCGACTTCTTCGAATCGTACTCACGTCAGGTGGGTATGGCCGAGGTCATGATCGCGCCAGACTCGTCCGCGCGCGGCCTCAGCGTGCGGAGCATCCGGTTCCGGGAGAAGCACGATCTCGTCGTGCTTGGCGTCCGTCATCGGCGCGAGGCCGCCGGGCCGGCATTCCCCGTGATCCGCCTCGCCGCCGGCGACACACTGCTCGTCGCCGGCGGCTGGGATTCCATCCACCGGCTCCAGGCGCAGCGCCAGGATTTCATCATGCTCGACCTCCCGGCCGAAGTGAAGGAAGTGGCCCCCGCCGCCAACCAGGCCCCCTTTGCGATCGGCGCGGTGCTCGTGATGGTTGCGCTGATGATGACAGGCATCGTCCCCAACGTGATCGCCGCGCTCATCGCGTGCCTGCTGATGGGGCTCTTCCGCTGTGTCAACATGCCCAGCGCCTACCGATCGATCCACTGGCCGACGATCCTGCTCATCGTCGGAATGCTGCCGTTCGCGCTCGCCCTTCAGCGCACCGGCGGCGTGGACCTCGTCGTCGATGGCCTGCTCGGCGAGCTCGGCGACGCGAACCCGACGATCCTGCTTGGCGGCGTCTTCGTGCTGACCGCCGTCATCGGGCTCTTCGTGTCGAACACTGCGACGGCCGTGCTGATGGGTCCGATTGCGATCGGCATCGCAACACAGCTGGGGGTCTCGCCCTATCCGTTCGCGATGGTTGTCGCTCTGGCGGCTTCCGCCGCGTTCATGACACCCGTGTCTTCGCCGGTGAACACCCTCGTGGTCGAACCCGGCCGCTACAGCTTTCTCGACTTCTTCAAAGTCGGAGCACCCTTCACCATCGTCGTCCTCCTCGTCAGCGTGTTCATGGTGCCCCTCGTCCTCCCCTTCTGACCGACACCACGCGCCCGCCGAGGAGTGCACCCCGTCACGGTTTCACCCGCCAAAAAAGTGACGCCGCCCACCGACGGGTTCAGCGACTTCACTTCTCAACCTCGCGCAAGGATGACGGCGTTCCGAGCTGGCGGCGCGCGAGACCGGATCGAAGTGCGTATGCACTCGGGAAGCCCGCAACGCCGGATTCAGAGCGCTGGCGACGACCTCGTTGCACTCCAGCACGCTTCTTTGCGTGGCGCACCGAATTGCCTCTGACGGACGCATTGTGATTATCGAAACGGGTGTCTACAATCAGAGGACTGCAATCGCGTCGGCGGCGCACAGGTCACAAAGCAAAAATGAGCTGGAGGCCGACAGCAGTGCAGTCGCTCGCTCACTGCGGTAGCGCAGCGTGCGCTGGACGGGTGATCATGCGTAACCGCACCCTGCCAAGGAGCACGCCAGATGAGTATTCCTGAGACCGACCGCTCCCGCGCCGAGGCGCCCGCAGCGTCCTGGGCCATCACTGGGGGGGAGGTGTTGCGCGCTGTCGCTAGCGGGCCAGAAGGCCTGACGGAAGGCGAGTCCGAATCCCGTCTCGCGCGCGACGGTCGCAACGAATTGCCGACTCCGCCCGAGCCGTCCGTCTTCAAGCGTCTGCTGGCCCACTACGCTGACGTTTTGATCTACATCCTCATCGTGGCGGCCGTGCTGAAGGCGATTAGGGGTGACTGGGTCGACTTCACCGTGATCGCTGTTGTGATCGTGGCTACTGGGCTGATCGGCTTCATCCAGGAAGGTCGTGCGGCGTCGGCGCTCGCGGGATTGCGCAAGATGCAGTCGTTGAGCGCGCAGGTACGGCGCGACGGGACCTGGGGAGTGGTCGACTCCGCGACCATCGTCGTCGGTGACGTCGTCCGCGTTCGTAGCGGCGACCGGGTGCCGGCGGACGTCCGGCTGTTAACCTCCGGGCGGCTGCAGGTCGACGAGTCTGCGTTGACAGGCGAGTCGGTGGCCGCCGACAAGAGCGATGAGATCGTGGCTGCGGATGCGGGCATCGGGGACCGAACGTCGATGCTCTTCTCAGGGACGATCGTCACGGCGGGCAACGGCGAGGGCGTGGTGGTGGCTACGGGGCGGGACACTGAGATCGGCCGTATCTCGGTGCTCGTGTCCGAGCAGGACCAGATGGACACCCCGCTCGCCCGACAGCTCGCCCACCTGGGTAAGCAGCTGTCGATCCTCATCGGCGTGCTCGCCGTTGTCATGTTGCTCATCGGCTGGTTCGTGCACGGCCTGGATGTTGATGAGCTCATCTCGGCGGCCATCGGGTTCGCCGTGGCTGCGGTGCCAGAGGGACTGCCCGCCCTGGTGACGATCACGCTAGCGCTCGGCGTGCAGCAGATGGCTAAACGCCACGCAATCACACGCAAGATGGAGGCGGTTGAGACCCTCGGCTCCACGACGACCATCTGCTCTGACAAGACTGGGACGCTCACTCAGAACGAGATGACCGCCCGGACGGTCGTCACGGCAGTAAGCACATACACAGTCGAGGGCACCGGCTATGACCCCGTGGGTCGGGTCGTCAACTCCGACGGCCAGACCGCCGACCTCGCCGTCCACCCCGACCTCTCCGATCTCGTGCTGGCCGCCGGTCTCACCAACGACGCCCAT
The DNA here is from genome assembly GCF_057706945.1 of Microbacterium sp. bgisy203. Taxonomy (NCBI): domain Bacteria; kingdom Bacillati; phylum Actinomycetota; class Actinomycetes; order Micrococcales; family Microbacteriaceae; genus Microbacterium; species Microbacterium sp. bgisy203. The sequence goes on from NZ_JBYIPF010000017.1 coordinate 6,738, forward strand.
GTCGAACAGACGGAAGACCGCTGGCGGGTTGTCGGCGTGCCGACCGAGGGAGCCCTCGACGTCCTGGCGGCGAAAGCCGGCGCAGCCACCGGCGCCGTGACCCGCGTCGGCGCGGTGCCGTTCGAGTCAACCCACAAGTTCGCAGCCACCCTCGACGAGCTCCCGACCGGCTCAACCCCCGACGGCGTGACCCGATTCGTCCACGTGGTCGGCGCCCCGGACCGCCTTCTCGACCGAGCCGACACCGAGCGCTCTGCCGACGGCGGCACCGCACCGCTCAACCGGGCGGCGTGGGAGGAGCGGATCGACGCACTCTCGGCCAAAGGACTGCGCGTGCTGGCCGCAGCCACACGCCCGGCCGACGGTGTCGACAATATCGTGCTGGGCGACCTCGATGGCGGCCTGACTTTCCTCGGCATCATCGGCATCGTCGACCCACCACGCCCCGAGGCAACTGCGGCGATCGCCGAGGCCCACGCTGCAGGTATCCGCGTGAAGATGATCACCGGCGACCACCGCGGGACTGCGACGGCGATCGCCCGTGAGCTGGGCATCGCCCCAGCGGAGGGCGAAGTTCTCGCCCTGACCGGCGCCGACCTCCAAGCGATGGACGACGACGAACTCCGCCGGGTCGTACGTGACGTGGACGTTTACGCTCGTACCTCCCCGGAGCACAAGCTGCGGATCGTGCGCGCCCTGCAGTCTCACGGCGAGGTCGTCGCCATGACCGGCGACGGCGTCAACGACGCCCCTTCGATCACGCTCGCGGACGTTGGCGTGGCCATGGGCATCAAGGGAACCGAAGCGACCAAGGAAGCGGCGGACATCGTTCTCGCCGACGACAACTTCGCGACTATCGAACGCGCTGTCGAGGAAGGCCGGCGGATCTATGACAACATCCGCAAGTCCGTAGTCTTCCTGTTGCCAACCAACGGCGCGCAGGCCCTTGTGATCATCGCTGCGGTCCTGGCGGGGATTGCTCTGCCGCTTTCCCCGGTGCAAATCCTTTGGATCAACTTGGTCACCGCGCTCACGTTGTCGTTGACCTTGGCGAGAGAGCCCGCAGAGCCAGGCATCATGCGGCGCATGCCGCGCTCAGCGACGGAGCAGGTCCTGTCGTCGCGGGCGATCGCCGTCGTCCTCACCGCCTCGGTCGTCATCGGCGTCGCGACCTTCGTCGTTTACCTTCTCGAGCGCGACCGCACCGGCGATTACGCCGTGGCGCAGACGTCCGCAGTCCTGATGCTCGCCCTCGGCCAGCTCGCTTTCCTTTTGAACTGCCGTCTGCTCAACGGTTCCGCGTTCACTGTCCGGGTACTTACCGGGAACCGCAACCTGTGGATCTCGGCCGGCCTGCTGATGGCTCTGCAGATCATGTTCACCTACGCGCCGTTCATGAACGACTGGTTCGACTCAACCCCCATCGGTTTCCACAGTTGGGCACTGACAGCTGGCCTGGCCGTCGGCGTTTTCGTGGTGATGGAAGGTGCCAAGGCCGTCATCCGACGGATTGGAAACCGCACGCCGCGAGAGCAGGGAGCACTGCCCGCAGGAAACGCGACGCATCGGGCTTGACGCTAAGCCTGTATCCACCGGTCGACGTGAGATTCTGACGGCTCGTCAAACCGAGAACGCTCATCTGATCAGGTGCAATAGGACTTGTCTAGAGCTCACTAAGGCTGCTCAGCAGCTCTGGACGTCATAGCCTGAACCCATGCGCGCAACTTTGATTGATGAGCGGGATGTCACGGAGGAGATCCATGACGCGGTGTTCCGCGTGTGGGGCCATCTGAATGGCGATGGCGCGGTCGCAGTGTATGAGATGGAGGGCGCCAGCCTGGTTGAGACTATCGACTGGGCGCGCGCGAACTTTCGTGAGGCCTGGTCCCTTTCAGCCGACATCCGCGGGTCGGACCGAGTCACAGCGGTGTGGCTTGTGGGCTCTGACCCGTCCGACCGCGCGGACCGTTCCGT
>NZ_JBYIPF010000018.1:0-2044 GCF_057706945.1 Microbacterium sp. bgisy203
TGCCGATCAAGGCGATCGTCCGGAGGCTCGGTGTCGCGCGGAACACGGTGCGGGCGGCGCTCGCGTCGGACGAGCCGCCGGTGTATCGGAGGCCGCCGCGCGGGTCGTTGGTCGACGCGGTGGAGCCGGAGATCCGGAAGTGGCTGCGTGTGGACGCGAAGATGCCGGCGACGGTGATCGCGGAGCGGATCGGGTGGGAGCACTCGATCACGATCCTCAAAGACCGCATCCGGCAGATCCGGCCCGAGTATGCCGGCGTCGACCCGGCGGACCGGATCGTGCATCAGCCGGGCGAGGCGGCGCAGATGGATTTGTGGTTCCCGGAGCCGCGGATCCCGGTCGGGTTCGGGCAGGCGGCGATGTTGCCGGTGTTGGTGATGACGCTCACGTTCTCGAGGTTCCTGGCCGCGGTGATGCTCCCGTCTCGTCAGGGCGGAGATCTGACCGCGGGCATGTGGCAGCTGATCGCGCAGGTCGGGAAGGTCTCGAAGACGCTCGTCTGGGATCGGGAATCGGCGATCGGCGGGAAGGGGAAGGTCACCCAGCTCGCGGCCGCGTTCGCGGGGACCCTCGCGACCCGGGTGGTGCTCGCGCCGCCTCGGGATCCGGAGTTCAAGGGAATGACCGAACGCAACAACGGCTTCCTCGAGACGTCGTTCCTGCCCGGCCGTCAGTTCGCCTCCCCGGCGGACTTCAACACACAACTGCAGGACTGGTTGCCGCGAGCGAACGCCCGGACAGTCCGTTCCCTCGGCGGCCGTCCCGTCGACGTCCTCGACAGAGACCTGGCTGCGATGACGGCGCTGCCGCCGCATCCGCCGGCCACCGGGCTGCAGGCGCGGGTCCGGCTGGGGAGAGACTACTACGTCCGCGTCGATGGGAACGACTACTCCGTCGATCCCAGGGTGATCGGCCGGCTCGTGGATGTCACCGCGACCCTGACCCGGGTGATCGTGGTCTGCGACGGGACCGCGGTCGCCGACCACGAACGGTCCTGGGCGACCAGCGCAGTAGTCACCGACCCTGCCCACGTGATGACGGCGAAGGGCTTGCGCAGCCAGTTCTCGGTCGCGAAACGCGAGCGGGAACGCGCGGGCCTCGCCTCACCGGAGCAGCGGGTGATGTTCCGCGACCCGGGCGACTACGACACCCTGTTCGGGGTGCGGTTCGATGAGACCACCGGGGAGGTGCTCTGATGGGCGCCACCACCGATACCGCCGCGACCCTCGGCTACCTCGCCCGCGCGCTCAAGGCGCCCACGATCGGGCGGGTCTGGGAAGACCTCGCCATCACCGCCCGCGGGGAAGGCTGGTCACACGAGGAATACCTCGCCGCGGTGCTGCAACGCCAGGTCGCGGACCGGGAAGCGAACGGCACCAGCCTCCGCATCGCCGGCGCGCACTTCCCCGCCGTGAAGACCCTCGAGGACTTCAACACCGACCACCAGCCCTCGCTGCGCCGCGACGTTCTCGCGCACCTCGCGACGACGACCTGGATCGCGAAGGCGGAGAACGTGATCCTGCTCGGCCCACCCGGGGTCGGGAAGACCCATCTGGGCATCGGGCTCGGGATCAAGGCCTGCCACGCGGGCTACCCCGTCGCGTTCGACACCGCCACCGGATGGGCATCCCGCCTGCAGGCCGCGCACCGCGAGGGGCGCCTCGAGCACGAACTGAAACGGCTCCGCCGCTACCGACTGCTGATCATCGACGAGGTCGGCTACCTGCCCTTCGACGCCGACACGGCGAACCTGTTCTTCCAGCTCATCGCCGCCCGCTACGAACAAGGCTCGATCCTCGTGACCAGCAACATGCCGTTCGGGCGATGGGGCGAGATCTTCGCCGACGACATCGTCGCGAGCGCGATGATCGACCGGCTCGTCCACCACGCCGAGGTCCTCACCCTCGCCGGCGACTCCTACCGAACCCGCGCTCGACGCGAGCTCCTCAAGACCCCGCCCACCCCGGGCGGAGACCGATAACAACAACCCAGGGGGTCAAGATTCAGACGACGAAAAGGGGTCAGGATTCAGCCGACGTTGACA
>NZ_JBYIPF010000019.1:0-1700 GCF_057706945.1 Microbacterium sp. bgisy203
GCTCAACACCAGGCGCTGGGACACCCGCGCCGACCTCCGCCTCGCGATGGTCACCTGGATCGAGACGAAGTACAACCGCCGGCGCCGCCAACGCGGCCTCGGCAAACTCACCCCCATCGAATTTGAGATGATCTACAAGGACGCAGAAGCGGCCTGATCACCCCAAACCCCGACTGTCAACAAGACTCGGGGCAGACCCATCCCGTAAAGCGGGGGAGCAGCGGGCAAGATCCGCAACAGATGACAAGTCAGGGAATGCGTCTCGCGCATCGGCAATACTCATGACGCGCATACCAACGAAGAGTTCGAAAGTCGCCTGCCTGTGTCGACAAGCGCGATCGTCCGTAGCCAGAGCTGAGCGAAGACATTGCCGCGCACGATTGACTGGTCATAGCCCGTCGCACTAGCGACAGTGGCGACCGTCCAGGCGAGCGTGCGCGCGATCGAACATGCGTCCCGCACTACTTGCTCGGCGTCAGGTGGAAGTCGAAAACGAGTAAAGCGGTACCCAGCGAGCCACCTGAGAACCTGCATGTCTCGATCGGGCGGCAAGGTCGGAATGGCCAAGTCAAGCGATGCCTGCCCGAACGTACGCGCCACGGCAGTGGCGCGACTTTGGTCCGATCGCCGCACAGCGAGAATGAGATCCCCACCGGTGCTACGAACCATCAACCAAGGACGAAGCGGAGGATTTTCGCTCCCGCGTGAAGGCAGAATGATCACAGGATCCCTCACGGCGTCGACCACATCACCCAGATAGTCGAGCAACACAAGAACGTCACGCTCCCACGTCGAGGCGAAAGTGACGTGCTGCTCGATACCGGAGAACCACCAGAGTCCCTCCCGCGCTTGCTTTCCCACCCACGCCGGTACGGGAGCCAGCGGACGAAGGGAAGAAGGCTGCAGCGCGCAGAATTCACTCGCACTCAGATTGCTTGTCGCTTGATCACGATCGCGTCGACACACGAAGCGCGGCTCCGCGAGGAGATTCGTCAGAGATTCCAACTCGAAACACCTCGTCTCACCACAGCCGCATGTCAGAGCAGTATCGCGAAGCGCAACACCCGACGCAATAGGAAGGACAGAGGTCCTGAGAGTGCTGAATACCGGATTTATCTGGACTTTCTCTTGCGGCGGTTCATTGACATGCTCGATGAGACAGAAGATCTAGGAAACCGCCGCATCCGTAGATTGACATGTTCGATGAGAGGAGTGACATGTCTAGTAGGACAAGGCAGCAACAGCGCACCGGGGGTGTGCTCGCCGACACACAATCTGACATAATGCGCATTATCAGCGTTACCGCAACGACCGCACAGCCCACAGCCGTTTCTGCTCGCTGCGCTCGGTCAACGACCGGAAGGTTCCTCACCCCGGTCGTTGAGCGCGCCGGCCACGCCACCGACGTTTCCACTCGCTGCGCTCGGTCATCGACCGGAAGGTTCCTCATCCCGGTCGTTGAGCGAGCCGCGCAGGTCAACGACCGGAAGGTGCCGCACCTCGGTCGTTGAGCGAGCCGCGCAGCGGCGAGTCGAAACGCGACGCCGCGCACCGACGCTTCCACTCGCTGCGCTCGGTCAACGACCGGCGGACTCGGCCATCCCGGTCGTTGAGCGAGCCGCGCCACGCCACCGACGCTTCCACTCGCTGCGCTCGGTCAACGACCAGAAGGTTCCGCATCCCGGTCGTTGAGCGAGCCG